>SUUO01000013.1:0-25349 GCA_015062485.1 Alphaproteobacteria bacterium | reverse complement strand
ATGTGTATTGAAAACCCGTTCGAAGACCTGCAAAAGACGATTGACAGCAAGAACAAGAAGTTTGAACAATACAAAAAGAATTGTGATGAATGTGATTTGTTGGTCGTCGTAGAAAACAGTTTTGTGTATTTGTCAGATAAATTACAGAAGCATAAATTTGACTCCGTGTTCAGGGATGTTTATGTGCTGGACCTGTCATATGGTTGCAAGGTAACAAAATTAAAATTACGCCACAGCCGAAACAAAAAAATCTGTGGTAACAAGGCAGATGTGTTCAATCCAGAAATCCCAGATGGAGAATAAAATCTTTAATCTAAGCTATGTTTTGTGATTATTAATAATCATAAAAACTTGACACGAATCGTTTTGTGTTTATAATCGTGATTATCAATAATCAAACAAAAAAGGATAAAACGTGTCAAAAGATAAATTTTTAGAATCTATACCAAAATTATCAGATTTCGCATTTAATGATAATGCGGTTCTATCTGCATATAACGACATAGAAGACGTGTATCAGACTTATATTCGTCACACTAATAAGCATGCGTATAAGTATTTTTATGTTGCTGCTGGATATTTATTAAATACGGCGTGCAGTATAATGAAAAAGCACCAAACGTCTCATAAACCAAATTTACAGGAAGTTATAGAGTATACGCAAGAAATGTTATTGTACCGCACGGGCGAAACCCATGTTTATCCAGATGGTTCTGGTGATGTGCAGGAAATTATCCAGAGTATATGTTCAAGACATTTGCCTGCCGATTTGTGGGAACACCTGGTAGCATTGACCGATAAATACGAGGATAGTGTTTTTAAAGCGGTGGTTCTGATGCAACCGGTTGTGCGTGGTTTGACGCACGATGGGTATTCTGTACCAACCCCAGAAGGAATAAATAAATTAGCACTCCAGATATTAGATATTCAGAATGGGGACCGTGTTATGGATTTAGGCTGTGGTACCGCTGGTTTTATGGTCGAAATGTTTAAAAATGATAAATTGGCCAGATATGTCGAGGATGGTTTTGGTGATGTGTTCCCTGGCGGTAAGTACTATGGGTATGAAATAGCGACAGAAGAATATGAAGTGGCTGTTTTAAGGGCGAATTTGCTGGGTGCACATTATATTGACCGAGATTTCCTCAACATTTATGTAAATTATTTTGCAAAAAAGTGCGATACCGACGTGTTTGATAAAATATTTGCCGATTATCCACGTGGGCTCAGATATGAATATCATTGTGTCGATGGCAATAAAATGTCTAGCGATTGGATGTTTAATGAACAAATTTGCGCACATTTATCATCGGGCGGAAAAGCTGTCGCAATAATGAGCAATGGTGCTGCATGGAATAATTTAGATGCACAAACAAGAAAGACATTTGTTCAAAATGGACTGGTGGAGGCTGTGATTGCACTGCCTGACAGATTGTACAATAACACTGGGGTGGCGGTAACTATGATAGTGTTTAGCCATAACAACAAACATGTACGATTGGTTGACGCCACAAAAATTGTTACACAAGACAAACCGTGCAACAGATTGTCTGATGAAAATATCGCCAAAATAATGACGGGATTGTATCAAGATACAGAATACAGCAAAACTGTTGATGTAAATGATTTAGAGACGAATGATTATGTCTTGAATTACGGCAGATATGTTGCCGCAGATATAAAGTTTGAAAACGGTCAAAAACTTGGCGATTTAATTAAGTTCATCAAACGTGGAGTTTTATGCAAAAATACCGGCTTGTCAGCAAACAAAACTAACACGACGGTAGATGTGCAATATTTGACGTTGGCAAATATTAAAAATGGCATTATTGATGACGAATTGCAGTATTTGGATGCTGGCTCTGAATGTGAAAAAAGTGAATTTGAAGAAAAGTTCACAGGAAAAAAGAACTTTTTTGTAAAAAAGAACGATTTGATTATTTCAAAAAGCGGGGAGCCGTATAAAATTGCTGTAGCCGACCCAAAACCTGGTCAAAAGATTGTGCCATCTGTAAACCTGTATGTAATCGAACTGGATACATCACGGGTAGACCCATATTATGTTAAGGCATTTTTTGAGAGTCAGCGTGGGAAAGCGTTGTTAAACAGCCGTTCAAATCATGCCACTATGGTTAATATCAGCAGTGAAGAATTACAGAAAATTGAAATTCCTGTTCCGTCACTAGAAGTGCAGAATAAAATAAAAAATGCCTATTTGGCTACTGCGGATGAATATCAAATTTATTTCGCAAAAATGAATGACGTAATAAATCGTTTAAATTCGGTGTTCGATGATAATTGCGAGGAATTGAAATGCTGTTAGATACAAATGAACTGCTAAAACTGGAAGATGCTGTTCGACAGAGATTAGCGACAGATTTGACCCGCATGTTATGCGAATTTAATCGTGCGGGCGAATTGGATGAGGCTTTAACTAAATGGGGAATGGGTGACTTGCTGCACCCCGACAATGGATACCAGCCCTATAAAGACGGTAAAATTTTGGTTATTGGCGATTCCCAGGTAAAAAAAGAACATCTTTTAGCGGTTGCCAAGGATTTGGGAATCAACAAAAACAGATTCGAGTTTGTTTTATCGTACGAAGAAGGAAAGATGTACGACACATCAAAGACACAATGGAACGAAAGTTATTGTTTGATTCTGTTTGGGCCGTTGCCGCACAGTGGTATTGCCAAGGGGGATTTTGGCAGCAAAATAGAATCTGCCAAAAACAAAGCTGGTTATCCCCCTGTAAAAATGTTGGTGGCAAACGAACAGTTGAAAATAACCAAAAACAACTTCAAGCAGGCACTTGAAACTGCAATAGCCGAGGATGTAATTTGGAGAGGATAAATTCCTGGATTTGTGGTATTATATGTTAGTAAAATAAACATAAACAAAAAAAAGAAGAAAGATATGACATTTGATAAATTGCGTGATGATAATGAAGCGTATGCACGTCAGAAGATTGACCAGAAATTACGGGATGCCGGCTGGATTTTTATTGATACAGACAAATGCAAGCGTAATGTAAAACTGGAACAAAAAGTCGAAGGTGGTTTTGCTGACTATGAATTATTGGATTCAAACGGCTTTCCTTTGTGTGTGATTGAGGCCAAGAAGCCGTCTATAAATCCATTAAGCGCAAAAGAACAAGCGCGTCGTTACGCAACAGAACATAATATCAGATTTGTAATATTGTCAAATGGTGAAGTGTCGTATTTATGGGATATTAAATCTGGCAATCCGCAAATTATCACGCAGATTCCAACACAGGAATCATTGGAATTACGTCAGGGGTTTGACCCAGATGCCAAGGATATTTTTACTGAAAATATTATTCCAGAATATGTTGCGTTACAGAAAAATCCACGTTTGCTAGAAACACCAGAATATCAGAACCTAGAAACACGCGGTGCGTATTGCTGGGACAATGGATTACGTGTTTTGCGGGACTATCAATTGAATGCTGTCAAAGCGGTGCAAAATGCTATTGCGGACGGCAAAAACAGATTTTTGATTGAAATGGCAACGGGGTTAGGAAAGACGTTGACCGCTGGTGCAATTATTCAGATGTTTTTACGCACAGGGCATGCACATCGTGTTTTGTTCTTGGTTGACCGTATTGAATTGGAAAGACAGGCGTACAAAAATTATAAAGATTATTTGTGTGACTTTAATACGGTTATTTTTAAAGAAAAATCAAAGGAATGGCACAAGGCCGATATTGTTGTGTCGACCATTCAAACACTGATGGCTGGTGATAGATACAAAAGTTTTTCACCAACGGATTTTGACTTGATTATTTCAGATGAAGCGCATCGGTCAATTGGTGGCAACAGTCGTGCTGTATTTGAATATTTTGTGGGTTATAAACTGGGATTGACCGCAACACCAAAAGATTATATCAAGAACGTTGATGTCGATAAAATTAAAATGACAGACCCAAAGGCATTAGAACGTCGTTTGTTGTTGGATACGTATAAGACGTTTGGGTGCGAAAATAGTGAACCAACATATAAATACACAATGATTGATGGTATTAAAAATGGGTATCTGGTTCCGCCTGTGGTAATTGATGGTCGTACTGATATAACGACGCAGATGTTATCTGAAAAGGGTTATCATGCCATTGGTATTGACGATAATGGCGACAGCGCAGAAGCGGATGTAGTGGTCAAGGATTTTGAAAAACGTTTCTTTAACGACAATATTAACAGGGTGTTTTGCAAAGCGTTCTTGGAAAATGCGGAACGCGACCCAATCAGTGGTGAAATTGGGAAAACGTTGGTTTTCTGCGTTAGTCAAGAACATGCGGCCAAGGTTACGCAGATATTAAATGAATTTGCAATGCAGGCGTTCCCGAATAAATATAATAGTGATTTTGCAATTCAGGTTACCAGCAATGTTCAGCGCGCACAAGAAATGACAAATCAATTTATGTCAGATAACAATAACCTTGGCGGCAAATCACCATTCATGGATGGGTATGATACATGTAAGACACGTGTGTGCGTAACGGTTGGTATGATGACTACGGGATATGATTGCAGCGACCTGTTAAATATAGTCTTTATGCGACCAGTGTTTTCGCCAACCGATTTTGTCCAAATGAAGGGGCGTGGAACCAGAAAACATACCTTTAAGCATATGGATGCCGATAAAAATGAAACAAAATCAGAAAAACAGCATTTCAAGATGTTCGATTTCTTTGGAAACTGCGAATATTTTGAAGATAAATTTGATTACAACGAAAAATTGAAGTTGCCGCCTTTGTCTGCAGGATGTCGTGTGGGAGAAAGAGGGGGATATCCATGCGCGTTTGTGACATTGACATCTGAAGAAATTGATAAGATGGTCCAAATGGAAGTGTTGAATATTCCAGATAATGGTATGCGTATTGACCGTGAATTTTGGGGTAATTTCCAGCGCACGGTTGCTGAAGATGCCGAAATCAAGGATGCGGTTGAAACATCTAATTGGGATTATGCGGTTGCGCTGGTCAAGGATAAGTATGAAAATAAACCTGACCTGTATCCAAACCTAGACAGGATAAAAAAGGCAAATAAATTGGACCGTCGTTTGTCATGGCGTGAAATTCTGGAACATATCTTTGGACTGATTCCGCGTTTTAAAACACGTGATGAAATGCTGGAGGATGAATGCGATAAATACATTTCCATTGCTAAACCCGATGCGGAAATAGTGCCGACGATTAAGAATTTTATAAAACTGTACGTTCTGGACAATGATTTCAGGGATATTATTGAAAAACAACAGTATCCACGCCTGAATATGGAAATTGCCGGTTTTAATATGGCGGATTTAAAATCAATGGGGCCGGAATTGCGTGCAGAATTGCCGGAATATATCAAAGAAAACATCATTTTAAATAAGTACATGGGGTAACAAAATGCTAGACGCAAGAACCAAACAAACAATTGATAATGCGTGTGATGTATTGGTTGGCAGAGTGCCGAACCCACAAACACAGGTTGATATCATCACAACAGCATTGATTTACAAGTTCATGGATGATATGGATTTGGACGGTTTGGAATTGTCTGGGCACCGTACATTTTTTGTTGGCGACTTGGAACCATATGCGTTTTCGGCGATTGTTAATACCAAGGGTAATCAAGACCGCATGAATCTATATCTGGCCGGATTGGACAAGGTTCAGGTTGCAAAATCGGTACCTGAATTATTCCGCCGTATTTTCAAAGAAGCAATGATACCATTTCGCGACCCGACAACATTTGCTTTGTTTTTAAAGGAAATCAATGAATTATCATATGATGATTCTGAAACGATTGGCGATGCATTTGAATATTTGCTGAATAAAATGGCCACCGCCAAGAATGCGGGCCAGTTCAGAACACCACGTAACATCATTGATTTTATTGTTGATGTTGTAAACCCGACCAAAAATGACACGATTTTAGACCCTGCCTGTGGTACCGCTGGATTTTTGATTTCAGCATATAAACATATTACATCGGACGGTAAATTAACACCGGCAGAATACAAACAACTGACTGGTGGTATTGTTGGAATGGATATTGACCCGACGATGGCAAAATTGGCGTTGGTTAATTTGTATTTACATCAATTTGAACAGCCCAAGGTGCATGAGTACGATACATTGTCGGATGATACACGTTGGGGTGAAAAATTCGATGTGATTTTGGCAAATCCGCCGTTTATGACGCCAAAGGGTGGAATTACACCACATAATCGATTTGCAATTCGTGCAAATCGCAGCGAGGTTCTGTTCGTTGATTATTTTATGGAACATTTGACCATCAATGGTCGCGCCGGTTTTGTTGTTCCTGAAGGTATTATATTCCAAACCGCAAACGCATATAAAGATTTGCGTAAAATGATGTTGGATGGATTTTTGTATGCCGTTGTATCTTTACCGGCTGGTGTATTCAATCCATATTCACCTGTAAAAACATCTATATTGTTTTTTGACCGCACTTTTGCAAAAGAATCTAAAAATGTCTTATTTGTGCGTGTTGATAATGATGGTTTTGATTTAGGTGCTAAAAGAACCCCGATTAAACAGAACGATTTACCCGAAGCATTAAAGATTATAAACGAATATCGCGACGGTAAGGATGTGTCGGGGTGTGAGCGTGCAATGGTTGTATCCAAAGAACGCATTGCAGAAAATAATTATGATTTAACCGCTGCAAAATACATTGAAAAAGAAATTATTCAGTGTAAATATGAAAAGGTTAGATTAGGTGATTTGCTTGATTATGAACAACCAACAAAATATATTGTGGAAAGCACCCAATACAATGATTCATATGATACACCAGTATTGACCGCAAACCAAGCATTTATTTTAGGATATACAGACGAAAAGACCGGAATATTCACAGATGTTCCTGTAATTATATTTGACGATTTTACAACAGATACAAAATTTGTTGATTTTCCATTTAAAGTCAAGTCATCAGCAATGAAAATTTTGAAAAACAGAGACCCAAAGCGTGCTGACATCAGGTATTTATACCAAATTATCAAAACAATAAAATTTAATGCGGAAACACATAAACGATATTGGATTTCGGAATATTCAAATATTGAAATCCCACTTCCACCATTGGATGTGCAGCAACAGATTGTGGATGAAATTGAAAACAAACAATCCGCAATCAACCATGCGCGTGAAATCATTAAAAATCTAGAGAGAGAGAGACAATATTTTGCCTGCCTTCTTGACGGCATAGATTACAACGAAGTTAATTTTGATAAATTTGTATCAACTTTGACACCTGTTAATAAAATACAGAAAACTGATTTTTTACAAGCTGGTGAATACCCCATTATAGACCAATCGCAAGATTTTATTGCAGGTTATACCAATAATGCAGATTTGGTAAACAAGTTGTCTGCACCAGTGGTTGTTTTTGGAGACCATACTTGTGCGATAAAATATATTGACTTTGATTTTGCACAGGGTGCCGATGGTATAAAGATATTAACAACTGACGCAAAACATCTGTTACCAAAATATTTATATTTTTATTTGATTGGTAATCCAATAGATTCGAGTGAATACAAGCGTCATTTTAGTATGTTGAAAGATATGAGTATTCTTGTTCCATCCATTGACGACCAAAGACGCATTGTTGCAAAATTGGAAGCAGAACAGGAAATTATTGACGCAAATAAACGCTTGATTGATTTAATGCAGGACAAAATCAACCAGGTTATGAATCGTATCTATAAGTGCGATGCCTGATAAAAACAGGCGAAGGTAAGGGGCTGATATGAACAAAATTGAACCGCGTCGCGCAGTGTTTATCAAAAAGGGATGGTTCGTTTTCTGGTGTCTGGTGTGCCCACCCATCGCATTTTTTTACGTCGTCTGTGCAGACAGTACAGAAGTATAAATTTTTGCTTGCGTTTATTTTTTTTCATGTTAACGTTAACGACGTGCCCGTGCAGGGGCCGTGCATTCGCCAAAAGGTCGTTAATTTGATTCTGCGCAGACGAAGGTAACTCCGTTATGTTTTGTTACATCTGTCTGAAAAAAACTTGCGAATAATTGAATAAAGATTGATGTGACGTGCAATACGACATAACAAAAGGAGTTTTAAATGTCGAAGCAAATTGATTTTTTTAAATCAGAATCTAAAAAACTGGTTAAACAGTATAAATCCCAAGAATCCAATGCAATAAACCGTGTACAAAAGTATATAAAAAATATAGACGACTTTTGTTTGGCTAGGGCACAACATGTCGTTGCGCGTGAGGCTGGGTTTGTCCGTTGGGAAGAATTAGTTCGCGCCAGCGCAGACAGATTGCATTTCGGTGTAATTTTGTATAAAAACCCGTACTTAACGATGATAGAGGGCTGGTCTTGTCCAGACGATGCTGTCAATCCGTATAGGGAATCAGACCGACGAGATTTGTTCTTAAATTATGATTGGGTTATGCGAATTGTGTCGTGGTTACGTGAAAACAATATATGCCCTCCAGATGATGTGGATGATATTGATTATTTTCATACGGGGCCTGGCAAAGATTGGTTTTCAAGGTTATTTGTGCACTTGTATAACGAACCATACAAATATACCGGGACAGGATTGGTTATTGTGGCATTTATGATGCTTGGATTAAAACCGCTGAATTTTGATGATTACGACCGGTTGCCAGAGGATGGGCAAGGTAGGTGTTGTTTTGCTATCAGTAAGCGCGCATGGGAAGCCGCCTGCCGAAAATATCCGATGTTAAAATAATTTTATCCCCAGGAATTATCCTGGGGAATTGTTTAACTTTTCTTATGTTTTTGTGCATAGATTTTTGGGAATTTCTTTTGTTGCATTTTGCGATATTCTGCCTTGGCGGTGATATTCGGGGTAATTTTGATTAATTCATCCCAATCGCCATATGTAAAATGCTTGTTCCGAAAATCCCGCTGTGCGACACGTATTCTACCATACCTGCAATTATTGCCTGCATGCAACGATGCCAGATATGTGTAATATTGGTCCATAGCGACATTAAATGATACTTTTTCGCATTCCGCAAAGAATTGTTTTGCAAATTTTTGTCCTAATTCATTAACCAGCCATTGCGGTTCTTGATGCCGCCAGGCCGGGTAATCAATACCCTTATCATATATTTCAAAATCGCAATCGTCCTTAAATGTACCCGCTTTTTCTTTGATATATATGTACGAGTTGCATCCGCATTCGAAAACCCTGTTACCCCGGCTGTAACCTAAATAATGCAGATGTTTACGCAAACAAGTGCCTTTTTTGAATAAATCCCCCAGATTACCATCTTTTCTTTGTTGTTTTGCCCAGTTGATGGCATCGTCCAATGCGCCCGCACGCAACAATATTAATTCCTTTTGCGTGTTATCGTGTGTTGCGGGTTGCAGACGCACAATTTCCAGCGGTGTTACCTTTGTTCCACTTGGCAGAACGGTTGGTGCATTAATATCTGCACCGTTTGCAACCAAGATAGCAATTATTTCGCTGGATGCGCCTTGCTGTAATGCATTTGTTAGCGGACTTGGGCCAATGTCATAGCCATCAATCCAATTAACAACTGCGCCATCTGCGATGCGTTTTTGCAGTTCTTTGGGGGTAATGGATGTCCAATCGTCAAATTCCAATAATTTACAACTGGTTATTTCTGTTGTTGTGTTCTTTTCTCTTTCCACATAAATTGACACATTAAACAGTTTATCCAATATGTCATTACTATTTTTGGTTGTTTTTGCCATTAGACATCCCTTTTAGTTATTATTTTGCATATTTGGCCAGCGCATTCTTGAATTTAAATGCCGCATCCATATACCAATCGAAAATCGCCTGTTCGGATGTGGCCAAATCTTTTGGCATTGCCCAGCGGATAGTGCATGTGTTTTCTGATTCTTTCCATTTTAATTTTGTGCCAAGTTCATTTTCAATATTGCCTGCATTGGCCTTTAAATGGTTGTACAGTGGCTTTTGGTCACTCATATACGCAGTTATGCTGCAACCCTTTTTGCTGGGTTGTGCGATGTTTGCAACATAGAAATGATAGCGTTTGTCACCAAAGGTTAAATCCAGGTATGATTTCGCACTGACTTTGCGATTGCGAAACGCATCAGTAAAATGTTTATTCTTGGATGCGTATTCCACAAAGCGTTCCCAGAATCCCATACGTTCTTTTTGGATGTCGTTCATCGAACTTTTGTATTTGATATTTCTTTCCCAATCGTTCGGGCTTTCCACAATTTCAAATATTGGGGCTGGGTTGGAATTGTCAATTTGAATTAGTTTAATCGTCACCAAAAAGAACGCAACATCTTCATCCGTATGTTCATTAAGCCATTGTATGGCACTGCGATGTTCATCACCCGCCTTTTCGGCAACCCAGATAACAATATTAGCCCGTTTCCCAGAACCATAGGTGATAATCTTTCCCAAATGGTCGTGATTTGTTTGACCATACTGGTTTTCAATAATAACGTTGCGACCATCTGTGCTGTTTTCAGTTGTAAAAATGTCCGCACGATATGCCCCAACGGGCACTTCAACAGTTGCAGGCCCAAAGGGTATGCCAATTTTGTCACTTAACTTATCTAAATTTTCTGGTTGTACCAACCATGGTGTAAAGTCCGATGATTCACTGGGCCATACATCACGTATTGATACTTCTTTTATATTTCCGAGAGTTTTTTTCACACAATATCCTTTTGCTGTATTCGACCCACAAAAGGATGGCGCGGGGAGATTGAAAAATCACGATAAGATGACCCTGTCGGTCTTCGGGCAAGCCCTGTTGTATAACCGACAGCTCCCCGCTTGATGCAGGGATAGTTTTTAGGTGCATATCCAGCACCCTTATCGCGAGGTTTCAATGCCTCGGCATCCGTTCATGGATACATCAATATTATAGTACAAATTCAGCAAATTTCAATGGAGTTTCTTAAAATTCCCAGGAAGATAAATTTAATTCATCGTCAGTTGCCATTTGTTGCAGTTCTGTGGGCGTTTCACCGACAAATTTCATAATGGTAACAAAGGCACGAACATCACCCTTTAATGCCCGATTAATCAGTGCAACAGCCATCGCGTCTTTTATACTTTGACCATCTTCGTGTGGCAATAACAATGCTTCTGTCAAAATCTGACGCATCTTGTTCTTTTTACGTCTTGCGACACCACTGGCCAGGCCTCCCAACGATTGTATCTTTGTTCTTTCGTTGTTCGTTCTGTCTGCCAGTGATACCAAACCTGATGTATCTGGATTGCGATTGGCCAACTTACCCACCTCCATCTATTTTTTTTGTTTTTTATTAATACTCATCCCCTGGTTATCAAGAGAGGATAGAGTAACCCCTATCGACTGGAAGAGAAAAAAACAAAGAAATTTTTGTGTTTTTCAAATCCAGCCAATAGGTTTCACCAAGGTCATCAAGGGCACGAATGTTTACAGGACTTGCGTCTTTTGTGGCTCGTGCCTACCCCAGGTCTATTCGTCGTCATCACACTTCAGCGGTTTTCACGCCTACTTTCTTTCAGTGTGCTTCTTCAAGCCGAATTATCAACCGTGGGGCTTTTAGTTTCTTGATAAACTTGTCGTGGCATCCCCACTCAAAACCTGCCAGCACCTATCGACATATCCCTGTAAGTGCATTTTCATTCTGTGCCCAGTGGCTTACCAGTGGTTCACCCAGTTTTATACGCCAGGCCCTCCGGAGACGAAAACACAGAATGTTTATTGTCGTGCTTTGTTTATCGCACAACGTTTGATTCAATCCATGCGTCCAAATCTGCTTGGCGATAACGAATACGACCGCCCCATTTTACAAACGGAATTGAATATCTGCCGTAATGACGCCATGTGTTTAATGTGCCAACGGTCGTCCCAAGATATGTGGCTGCTTCGGCTTGAGTCATTAAAACAGTTTTAAAAATACTGTCATTCATAACGTTTCCTTTTGTTATGTAATGACAGTAAATAAAATTTAATTAAAAATAAAATTTCATGATTTCCAGCTAGCTGGATTTTTTATTGTTTAATGCATCTAAGATATATTTTTCAAGGGTTTTGTCCTTGAATTCAAATGCTTTGTCTGTGACTTGTTTGTATTCCTGCTTCACGCGTGCCATAGTTGCTCCCAGATTGATTCTGTTGGCGTCTGTAGCCCTTAGTCCAAGTCTTTTTACAATGTCAAAAATGGTTGCTTTGACAGATGCTGTTAGTTTTGCTCTTTCAATCGCCCCCTTGCGTCTGGATTGCCGTATTAGAAACTCACCAGAAAATTTGTTGACCATTCCGACCGTTTCGACGATATTGAATAATCTTGCGACATTTAGATTGAAATATTCGTTTTGTTCAATGTGTCGAACATGTGACACAAGTTTTTCAAACAGAAGTACCAACCATTGAAAAGTCATTGCAATAATAAACTTATTATAGATTCCAGGTTGTGGCTTTGTTTCGACGAAAAAGTCATGCAGGTCAACATTCCCCTGTGCCATTTGGGTTAAAAATGGTGTTAAGTTATCAAATTTTGGTTTGTCGGATGATATCATGACTAATTTGCCATTGATGTTCCAACCATGGCAAAACTTCATAGAAAGGGAGCTATATTCACAAATTTTGGCAATTATGTCGTCAATATTTTTCTTTTGAATCCACTCTGCTTCACAGGGAAACAAATCAATATTGTGTAATAGATTAAGGATTAACTCACCATACTGTGCCTTGAAATGTTTGGCGGTTATTTCGATGACGCCGTCATCGATTTTTTGTTCTTGTACTGGTAAAATATACGGCAAATAAGTCAATAACTTTTCATTCATATCAATGTCCTTTGATATAAACAGCGTATTTAAAAAATGCCGGAAATGCAAGGATTTTGCTCAATGACGTTTTATACCCAGGGTAGCAAATAGGTAGCAAAAGAAAAATCAAAGAAAAAGGGTTCCTGCTGGAACCCTTGGAATTACTGGCTCGGGCAGTTGGACTCGAACCAACGACATACGGATTAACAGTCCGTTGTTCTACCGACTGAACTATGCCCGAATAGCGAACACAATATTATATCAAAAAGTCGCAGAAGTCAAGACTTTTTTCAAAAATGTGCAAGTCGCGGAAATCTGCAAAAAATCCTGTGTGTTTTCGCCGTGCGCGGCGTGTGTGTAAAACATTTTTTTCGCCTTTTTTGAGCTGTTTTTGTCCGTGCGTTTGGCGGGTAAAAAAAGTTGTCGTAAAACTTGAAAAAAACGTCAATTTGTGCTAAGTTCATAACAGAATTAAAGTATAAAGGGTAATGAAAATGTCAACAGATAAGAAACGCAAGCCAAGATTTCAAGAAAGTGTGGCATACGAATATATAACCAAGGCACAAAGAATACCACGGCCGTACACGTCAGAGGATTTCAAAAAAGAGACTTTTATTCCCGACCCCTATGAATTGTGCAAACACCGATAAATTAAATCATGTTCAGGATACGCCCTGTGATATGTAAAAACAAACCGCCCGGATGGGCGGTGGTTTTTTCTCTTGCACGACGGACGGGTTTCAGTTGTACAGGGGTGGGGTAAAGTATGTTTTTTCAACAACCGTGCCGTGCTAAAAAACGCCAAAAATAATAAAGCGTCGAGAAATACATAAAACGGTTGATTTTGGCTTTTTTATGTTTTATGATAACCCGTATCAAGGGCGTTTTTGTGTCACGTAGAGTGTGAACCCAATTCCCATTAAGTCACATTCCAAGAGATAAAAAATCCCTTTTTGTTAAATCACAAAAGTTGCGCATCAAGTCATTGATGCGCGGTTGTGGTTTGTTTTGTCATAGAAAGGGGACTTTATGCCACGTGTATCAATTGTTTTGCCGTGCTATAATGGGGCACGTTTTTTATCACAAAGTATTAATTCTATTTTATCGCAGACTTTTTCAGATTGGGAATTAATAATTGTTAACGACTGTTCAACGGATACTACTTTAGATATTGCAAATGAATATGCACGACAGGACAAGAGAATTTGTGTTGTTAATAATCAGACGAATCAAAAGTTGCCGGCTTCATTAAATATCGGTTTCAAGAAGGCGACGGGTGAATATTTGACTTGGACCAGTGATGATAACATTGCAAAACCCAACTGGCTTGATGTGTTGGTAAATTATTTGGATACAAATCCAGACACCGATATGGTATCGGCCAATATGGATATAATTGATGAAAATGGGCGGTTGCTAGATGAATTTGCCTCTGGTGTGCGACGTCCCCAGGACTTGTCTTATAAATGCAATGTGGGCGCCGCGTTTATGTATCGTCGTTCAATTGCAGAACTTGTCGGTGCATACGATACAAAAACATTTTGTGCCGAAGACTATGATTATTGGTGTCGTATCGCATTAAATGGTCGTCTGGATTATATAAAAGATAACATATATCAATACAGAACAAATTCTGACTCTTTGACTGCGACACAGCAGCCACGTATAAGACAAAAGACGGCACTAATCCAACAGAAGTATCACGATGATTTTATCCGCCGATTTAATTTTGGATACTATAACCGTGCTAAATTAGACTGGCTAATTATAGATTCAAAATGGCGACCAATTTTTGTGCTTTTTGATGCGTATAAATTTGTTACACGCCAATCAACAAATATTCTTTTGTTTTGGAATCCTGTGTTGCGCCACAAAGTCTTTAATAAATTATCCATAAAATTATAAGGAGTAATAATGAAAAATATAATTGTAATCCTTGGGACCCGACCAGAAGCAATTAAGTTGGCACCAGTTATTTTGGAATTACGTAAAAATCCAGAGTATAGGGTTTTTGTTTGCAACACTGAACAGCAAAAAGAACTATCAAATCAAACGCTGGGATTTTTTGGGATTAAGGCAGATTTTAATTTGGATGTAATGCGACCAAACCAGACGTTGGCCGGTGTTCAATCCAGAATTTTGACCGCTTTATCTGATGTGTTTCAAAGCAATCACTTTGACGCAACAATTGTTCAAGGGGACACAATGACCGTATTTTGTGGTGCGTTGGTGTCATTCTATAATCGTGTTCCCGTGTTTCATGTAGAGGCAGGCCTGCGGTCTTATGATTTGTTTGAACCATTCCCAGAAGAGGCTATGCGTCAAATGACATCTCGTATCACAGATTTACATTTTGCCCCGACACAGTTGGCATATGATAGTCTGATGAAAGAAGATATCCCCGAATCTAAAATCACCTTAACCGGTAACACTGTAATTGATGCGTTGTCGTGTCTGTCGCCTGATGTGCTGATAAATGCCAAGGCGGCATTAGAAAAAATGGGTGTTGTTTTTAACGATAAGTTGGTTCTGGTCACGGCACACCGTCGTGAAAATCACGGTGAACGTCTGGACAGGATTTTGTCAGCGATTAAAACGCTTACACATAAATACCCAGACCATCAGTTTGTATTGCCGGTGCATCCAAATCCAAATGTTCATGACAAGGTTTATGCCGCATTAGAAAATATCCCAAATGTTATCCTGACCAATCCATTGGATTATCCCGAATTGGTGTGTCTGATGCAGAATACAAAATTGGTTCTGACAGACAGCGGTGGCATTCAAGAAGAAGCCCCGACATTTGGCAATCCCGTCTTGGTAATGCGTTATGAAACCGAACGAACCGAAGGGGTCACGGCCGGTTTTGCGAAATTAGTTGGGGCGGATATAGATAAAATATTATCGGAATCAGATGCCGTTTTATCACGCAACAAATCAGAAACCCGTCTGGATGGCACACAAAACCCATATGGTGACGGTCACGCATCTGAAAAAATAGCCACCGCAATAAAAGGTTTTTGGAAATAAGCCAATTTATACCGAACTAAAGAAATATTCGCAGGGGGAAAAATGATAAAGCGTACGTCAAAGTTAATGTTCTTCAAGGTTCGTAATTTTATAACATTACGACCGTTGCGTTATTGGTTGCGTCATCTGCGGTTGCTTAAACATATGCGACCGATTATAGAAGAACTGGAAACACAAATTAATAGTGATAATACAGTATATATTTTTCAGGTTCAGATGTTTGATTCCCGTGGAACCCAATGTTTTAATGGTGGTGCGGAAAGATATGTAACGGATTTGGCAGACGTTCTGGTTGGCTGTGGATATAAACCTGTGCTGATTCAACGGGGGGATGCGGACACAGGATTGTGGCATAAAAAGATCGGAAATTTAAATGTGTATGGTTTACCATTTGATGATGATTATATGATTGCATTGCCACTATTGAAACGATACAAGTTTGTCGTGTATAGTGGTGCAATTGGTTGGGGTAAAAAACTGCATCCAAACATAATGATTTCGCACGGTATAACCTGGGATTCCTATAATGAAACTACGCCAGCAAAGATAATCAAGCAAATTTTTGATGATGTTGATAAATTGGTATCTGTTGATACAAATACAATATCGTGGCTAAGAACAACTTTCCCATCAGATTTCAAGGATTTTGATGCTGTTTATGTTCCAAATTATGTAGATACCAATATTTATCATCCGATACAAAAAAAGAAAGGTGATAAAATTACAATCACATTTCCACGTCGTGCATCGCCTGAACGTGGATATTGGCTAATGTCTGCCGCATTGCCGCCAATTCTGGAAAAATATAAAAATATTGTTTTTAATTTTGTTGGTTTTGCACACGGTTCTTCAATCCAGAATGATATTTTACGGTTGGAAACAATCTATCCTGGACGTATAAGTCACTGTATGGTCGGCCCCGATGAAATGCCGGCAATATACCAAAATACAGATATATCTTTAATACCAACAATTTATTCAGAGGGAACGTCGTTGTCTTGTCTAGAGGCGATGGCTTGTGGTAATGTCGTTATTGCAACTAATATAGGCGGTTTGCCGAATTTAGTGTTAGATGGTTTTAATGGTCTGTTGATAAATCCAACGGGCTATGATTTAATGCGGGCATTAGATACTGTTTTGTCGGACAGTAATTTACAGGCCAAGTTGTCAGCAAATGCGGTCAATGTGGCGCAGGCATTTGATAAAACAATTTGGCAAAAACGTTGGAAACAGATAGTGTCAAATATGTAAAAAACTGGTGAATATATTCACCAGTTTTTAATAACCACACGCATACCAAAGACGTTCTGCATTATCCTGGGCGCCGCCATTCCATCGAACCTGAATAACAACGGAATTCATTTCTTTTTTGTCATAACACACAGATATATTACCAACAGACTGGTTTATCATTTGTGATGTTGCATTAATGTAATAGTTTGTGTTTGAAAAAAATATTGGGAAATTAATCTCTTGTGTGTTGCTTTTTCCACCCATTTCAACCCAGCCGCTTTTGTATTTTCGGTACCAGGTATAGTTGTTTTCTGCCGTTGGTAATTGGCTTTCCACGACCCAGTCGCCGATGATATCCATCGTGCGTGCCATCGCAACGCCACCCACCGTTTCGCCATCGTGAACACGAATTATACCGGTGTCTGTGTCCATCGTGATTTCACCCGCCAGCCCCGTATACGCATCATTTGTCGCGGTGTCGCCACGTTTCAGACGCAGTTTTCGGTTGTTCTGCGTCTTGTTAATGATTTCATCTAAACTCATATCGCACAGGCCCCGACACAGTTCGCTTATTACATCGCGACGCTCGGCCGGGCTTAAAATTTCATCTTCGTTGGCCAGGCGTAATACCGCCGAATATATAATTTGTTTTTCTAAATCGTTCATATTTTTCCCCTGTTGTTTGAAATAAAAAACCGCCACGTGGGCGGAGAAAATAAAAAGCGTCCAATTCCCGGACGCACGCCGGAATTATACCATAAATTGGGAAAAAAATCAATATGCAATATTGTGTATTGCAAAAAATATTGTGTGATATACCATATGCAATATGAATTACATTGATGCACATTGTCATTTGAATGTAGACAAATTGCCCGCGCAAATTGCGGTGGCAATAACCAATGCCACGCACCCAGACGATTGGGCACGGGTCGCACACCACGACGGGCGGGGCGGTATTTATGGCGCGGTTGGCGTACATCCGTGGCACGTTGCAGATCTGCCCGATGATTGGGCGGAAAAAATGCGCGAATTGTTGTTATCAAATCCGAATTTAATGATTGGGGAAATTGGCCTGGATAAAAATCATCCCGATATCGGAACCCAGGTGGATGTTTTTACCACACAATTACAGATGGCGGCGACGTTGGGGCGGGTTGCGCATATCCACTGTGTGGGGGCGTGGGACCGGCTGATGAACGCGTTGCGTGCCACTGTGCCGCCGGCAGTTGTCTTGCACGGGACGGCCACGTCACCGGAAATGATGCGCGCATTATCAAAGTATAACGTGTATTTTTCATTTGGGCGGGCGATTTGTAATCCGGCGCACGCACGTGCACACAGCGCTTTACAAGTCACGCCGCAAAACCGAATATTGTCGGAATCTGATTCTGATGACCCGATGAATGTTGTCGGCGTTGTACAGAAAATGTCTGAAATTCTGGCCTGTCCCCTTGCAGAGATAAAAAATACAATTTACAATAACGCTATGGATTTATTAAAAAATGGACAGATTGCATAGAACACGTTTATTGTTTGGCGATACCGCAACCGATGGTTTGCGCACGGCAACCGTTATGGTTGTGGGCTGTGGCGCGGTTGGTTCCTTTGCGATAGAGGGCCTGGCCCGCACCGGTATCGGTCATATTATCGTTGTGGATTTTGACAGTGTGGATGAATCTAATATCAATCGTCAGTTGTTCGCACTGGATTCAACCATTGGTGCGCCCAAGGTGGATGTTGCCACCGCCCGTATCCACGATATAAATCCCGACACACGTGTCACCGCATACAATATGTTCTGGGATGAAAATATAGACCTGGATGTGCGCCCAGACTTTGTAATTGATGCGATTGATACCGTCCCGTCCAAGGTTGCGCTTTATAAATGGTGCGCATCGCATAATATCCCGTTTGTTTCCAGTATGGGTGCGGCCCTTAAAATGGATGTGACACAAATAAAGATTGCCCCAATATCCCGAACGACGGTGTGTCCATTGGCGGGCCGGGTCCGTCGTGCGACGCGTGAATTGGATTTGCCGGACTTTCCGGTTGTATTTTCGACCGAACGCCCCGCGCCGGTATCTGGGCACGCCAAGAATATGGGCTCTAACGTGACGGTGACGGGGACTTTTGGATTGATGTTGGCCAATTTTGTAATTAAAAAACTGCTTTCATAAAATACGGCAATTTGTAACTGTAAATATGCGGATAAGTAGCCTAGGGAACCTTTTCCTAAATGCCGTATTGCGATTGCGCACCCCATAAAAAATGTATATAATGGTATTGTCTTGTATCAAAAGACACAACAAACCTTGAACTAAGGAGAGAAATAGATGAGAGGACTAACAAGCTATGTTTTAATGCCATTGACATTTATCGGTGCCCTGAACTGGGGTCTGGTTGGTATCTTTGGTTTTGACTTGGTTGCGTTTTTGTTTGGCCCCGCCACATTGGCCAGTAACATTGTCTATGCGATAATTGGTATTGCGGCATTGATATGGCTGATATGGATGTTTGTCGACCGTCCAACACGCAACGACCGCTAAGGATTTATTGCGGTTATATTACAGTTAGTTTCATGTCCACGCCCCCAGAATCCGGGGCGTTTTTTGTATGCGTTGTTCGTTATGTGTTGGGAAAGTGTATTTGGTGGCTTGTATTCGTATCATTTGAAAAATAGCCTTGCCTAAAATCGTGCAAATCGTTATAATACGTGGCATAGAGACGAAAAACATATGCCGAATCCAATGGGACGTTTTTCCGCGGCATAAATTCATAATTAAAAATCCCTGATTTCTGCATATTTTATCCTCCGTTTTTGTGCCGAATCCAAACGTCGGTTTGATTGCGGCAATGATTTTCTTGTTTGGAATATTTGATGCATTGGCCTGGAAAGATGATTTAGAGGGGCGTATCGGCTTTGCAGCGCCGTGTACGGTAAATACTGCAAACAGCGCTACAGCATCATCGCAATGTTATACCTGGTGTCGTAATACATATGGTACACGGTATGAGGGGGAAAATGTCACAGTATTTGATTGTTCTACGCTTGGGATAACTACAGCCTCGCATTATTGTTGCGCAACAAATGCAAGCCAAGACATTTATAAAAATTGTGTCTGTCCTGATAATGCGCATACCGTAGGGATGCAAGCCCGACAAATACTTAATACAGGCACAAGCGCAAATCCATTTTATACCTTCGAATGTTATAGACAAACAAACTGTGTGTGTAACGTAGGGTATTACGGTAATTATAAATTGTTTGCCAATGCCACAGAAGGAATGTGTACAGAGTGTCCCTGTTCTTCAGATGTAACAAAAAATTCCACGGGAGAGATTGTCTGCGGAACTACACCACATTTAACGAGCGCCACCAATACACCTATAACGTCTTGTTATATAGGAACATCATATTGTCCAAATGGTGTTGATTGCTCGTTTAATGACGCAAGTGGTAATTTTACAATGGGTATATGTAACTACTCTAATTGACGAAGAAAGTAAAACATTAATTTTTCTGACTTAGATTGGCAAATATGTATGGTGTTTCTGGTGCGGGTAAGGAGACTCGAACTCCTATGGGTTGCCCCACTGGAACCTAAATCCAGCGCGTCTACCAGTTTCGCCATACCCGCCTGTGGCGGGTATGGTGGCACTTCGTAGTCGCCATACCCGCGTTCCGTGTGTGGTCTAAGCCGTTAATTCACATAAAAAAACACAGTTTTTACATTCTATGATAATTTTTACTTGATTTCCAGTAAAATTTAACCTAAAATCAGGCGCAGAATAATTAAAAGGTAACCAAAATGGCATCTAAAAAAGGCAGTAAAGAAGTTGTAAAGCTGGAAAACAAGGAAACTGGCTTCTTTTACACAACTACTAAAAATACCAAGTCTGAAAGAACGGCTGGCAAAATGAAATTCCGCAAATATGATCCAAAATTGCGCAAGCACGTCGTATTTACCGAAGCGAAAATGCCTCACTAATGGCAAATGGTATTTCAAAAAATCCCCCAATTGGGGGATTTTTTTTATTACATTGCGCACGCGTCGCTAAATTCATATGTGCCAGAAACGTCTGTATAGGACACGCCCGCCGGCGCATACATTATGCAATTTGCTGCGGGATTTGATGTCAAACACGAATTTGCCGTTCCCGCCGAAACCGTATCCGATGGGCACGTTGTCGCAACAGATATTGCGGGTGCATTGACGGAAATATATCCCGCCGGACACTCTGTTGATGGCGTGGCGGCACTTGCGACAAATGGAACGCAAATAAATAAGAAACCTATTTTTTTCATCAGTTTTCCTCTAAGTTATTTAAAAATTTTAGCAGTGAACTGGCATAGCCTTCGCCTTCGTAGCCATATTCAACGCAAGAAGACGCGCAATCGTCAATTCTACTTGCTGGAACATAATTATAATAGTCATTGCCATCCAATGTTTCTGTTCCCCAACCGTCACTGACCTTAATCCACTTGGACAAAACGGGATAAATCATTTTGCAATAACAATATGTCATTGTGGGTTTATATGCATTGGAAACAATGTTCTCGGCAACGTCACCCACATCTTCGGTGGAATACATTGCAATCCCCCGATATCGTGTGCCATTGCAATCAATCCACCAACCGCCACTACCGTCAGATAAGCCATCTGTTCCGCCATCACAGACCTCCCAATTATCCATTGTTGGTTTGAATACACACTGTTGCACTGCAAATGCCGGCACGGCAAGTACCACGCCCACCGCGGTTAAAGTTAAAAGTTTTTTCATTTGTCTACTCCCTTCTTTGTTTTATTCGCGAAAAAACAAAAACCACTGCGTAAAACGAGTGGTCAGGAGGTTCGAAACAATCCTTAGAATTGTGTGCTTATTCAATATATTCACAACCCTCCTGACGCTAAAACAGTCAGGAGTTTTCTTTTATGTCCGATATTTTCACCAGACACTAAGGAACGGGTTTCGACACCCCATTACAACCATCGGTTATAACACCTGCATTATAACGTATTGTTTTTGTTTGTGCAATTGCTTAGATAAATAAAAGTTTAGTGGTTATCATTACGCGTTATATGATATAATTCCCATTGCGGAAAACAGCGGAAAACAAAGGAATGGAAAAATGTTGCTTGATTTGATTTTATTAGTTATTGGTTTCGTCTTGCTGATAAAGGGGGCGGATTATTTCGTTGATGGTGCGTCCAGTTTGGCAACCCGCCTGTGTATTCCGCCAATTATTATCGGATTAACCGTCGTTGCAATGGGAACCAGTGCGCCCGAGGCCGCCGTCAGCATATCATCCGCATTGCACGGTTCAAATTCGATTGCGATTGGGAATGTTTTGGGGTCTAATATCGCAAATATATTTCTGATTTTAGGTGTGACATCGATAATAACAACCCTGACGGTCCAGAAAAATACAGTTCGTTATGAAATTCCATTCGTGGCCTTGATTACAATATTATTATGTTGGATGGGGGCTCGGTATGGTATGATTTCGCGTGTGGGGGCGGGGTGCCTGTTGGGATTGTTTGCGGCGTTTTTAATCTATCTGTATATTATATCACGCAATACCGAATGCGACATAGATGCCCCAAAGGCACTAAGTGCAACAAAAATTACATTATTTATTGTGTTGGGGTTAATTGCCCTGGTCTGGGGCAGTAATTTAACCGTTGAATCCGCCGTATCTATTGCGCGATATATCGGCGTGTCTGAACGCGTTATTGGATTGACTATTATTGCCATCGGGACCAGTTTACCAGAACTGGTAACCAGTGTTATTGCCGCCCGCAAGGGGGAATCAGACATTGCCATTGGTAATATTGTGGGATCAAATATCTTTAATATTTTGTTTGTGCTAGGGGTTGCGGGTGTAATTTTACCAATTCCATTTAACCCGGCGTTTTTATTTGATGGCCTGATTGCGGTCCTGGCGGTTGTGTTGTTGTTTTTGTTCACCTGGGGCAAAAAAAGCCTAACGCGTTGGCCGGGAATGTTATTTGTTTTAATCTATATTGTGTATTTAATTTGGTTAATTCTGGATAAATAAAAAAGCGCCCCGTCTGGGGCGTTTTTGTTAATTGCATATGACAACATATGGTGGCTTTGATTTTTCGGTGTTTATTCCCGTCTCGCCACAATCTTTACAGTTAAAGCGTCTGTTTCGGGAATATTCCGATCCAAATGGCACATTGATTCCATCAATTCCAGATTGATTTACATATTCACGATTTGGAAAACCAAAGAACAACGCGCGCGTCGGCCCCCCGCATTCGGATACATTTCCATTATAGCATCGTGGGTCTGTGATTTTTGTTTCGTCTGGAACACACCGTGCAATACAGGTTTCATTATCCACAATCATTTTTTCGCAATCCGTACACGATGTTTGTGGTGCGCGCAATGTTGCGCCCGCCACGCCATAGGCCGCATTGTACCGAATGTGTTCGCATTTTTTTATTGTCTGTATATTGGATGGATCACCCACGCATTCCCATTCCAGTGTATTATAGTTTAATTGTGCAACCATTTTGTCCGGACAACTTTTTTCTGGGAACGGGCTTATGCATTCCCAAACGCTGTCGACCATAACGGCGCTTTGATTATTCGCGCACAGTGGTTTGCGGGATTCATCCGGTACGCATTCCATCAAATCAGAATCCCACACCATATCCCCGCCACAGTTTGTTTTTGTGTTATAACCCGTACATTGCCAACGGCCAAAGCGATAAATCTTGACCGTGCCGACGGGACAGGTGATGTCTTCGGTAATATTGATCGCAATTTCGGTTAATGTATCTGGTATTTCGTATTGTGTTAAATACACCAACTGTCCCGGCGTTAGTTCCATTTTTTCTACGATAGATTTTGGTACAATACGCTTCGTACTGGTCCCGCCAGACATAATCACGTTGTCATTAAATATTCCA
Organism: Alphaproteobacteria bacterium; assembly: GCA_015062485.1. Lineage (GTDB taxonomy): Bacteria > Pseudomonadota > Alphaproteobacteria > Rs-D84 > Rs-D84 > Enterousia. Next base: position 1,333 of record SUUO01000013.1, on the reverse strand, counting down.
AAAGTGCCCGCATCATTAAATTCAGATTCCAGAATTTCCATCATACCGTTATATTGCGCATCGTTAATTGGTGCGGTTGCGGTGACGATGTAACTGAATGCGGGTTTCTTGTTTCGTACAATTTCGCATTTGGTTATTCCCAACTTGGAATCCAGGCATATAAATTGGCTGATGATACCATTTTGTTGAACACACACGTCTTCGAAAGTTATTCCCTTTATCTGGGCGTTGTGAACGGCGGCGGCGCATTGTGCAATCATTCGCAGGTCTGATTTTTCAATCGCATATTCTGTTTCGTGTTCTTGGATTTTCTGGCTGGGGCTATCGATTATGTAATAGCCCGCCATAAACAAAGCCACCAAAATCATAATAAAAATATTCATCATTCTCCCTTGCGATTTATTAAAAGTGTAGCTAATATAAGTATAAACTGCAACAGGGAAGTTTATTTATGAAAAAAATAATTTTATTGTTATTGGTACTGGCGGGATGCGGCTTTACGCCTATGTATGTTGGTCGTGATTCTGACATTTATGTTGCGCCAATTCGTGGTATCAATGGGATTGAATTGCGCAATGCCCTGAATGCTAAATTTGGTGGTGCGCGCGACACAAATGCAAAATATACATTAAAGATAAATTTGGGCGAACCAATTACCCAGTACAAGGCGCTGGAATCAACCGGTGACGCCACCTGGCAGGAAATATCTATGTCCGCATCATATTCATTAACAGATACCGCAACGGGTGCGGTTTTGGCAACGGGAACCGAACGTGCATCTGAATCATATACATTTGTACGATATCTGGTTGCGTCAAATGCGTCATACAATAATGCGGTTAAGAACTCGTTAACGGTATTGGCTGAAAAGATTGGCACGCGTGCAATTACCGCAACACATACAAAAAATACTGATAAAAAATAATGAAATGGAAAGACGCTGATTTTAATTCTGGCATAGAATCCGTTCGCGCGGTGTTGATATATGGTCCCGACGCCGGCCAGGTTGATGAATACTGTGACCGTGCGATTGCAAAATTGGGAATTGAAAAAGACAACCTGTTTGCGCTGGATTCCGATGAATTGCGTGAAAAACAGGATGCGCTTTTCGCGGAAAGTTGTACGCCATCTATGTTTGGTGGTCGCAAAATGGTTCTGGTTTCGAATGCGGGTGACGCATCGGCTAAACAAATTGCAGAATTGATAGCGCACCCCGGCCTGTGTGCGACGGTAATCGTGACGGGGGGCGACCTGCGCAGTGGTGGTGGCCTGCGGTCGTTATTCGAAGGGGGCGAAAATCTGGGTGCTTTGGCGTGCTATACCGATGATGCGC
>SUUO01000002.1:0-120245 GCA_015062485.1 Alphaproteobacteria bacterium | reverse complement strand
CAAAATCGTCTTTTAAATACGATGCAGAAAGTGATGCGCCATACGACCAATCGCCCCATTCATTATTACGATATGGCAGGGATGCGTTGGCACCGGCGCTGATATTGGGCAGATAGTTTGCATAGCCCGCATTCTTGGAAAAACGTGATGATTCATACGCCAGGTATGATGCCGCCGTTTGTGGGTTGCGACATAGGCCCAATTCAATAACCGCCGGCAAACTTAATGTTTCGGATGGTGCGTGTGTGCGTGTGGCGCAATTATCCGTCCCCGCCAAGGCATAAAATGGCGTTAATAAAAATGCTAAAAAGGACAGTTTTCTCATATAAATTCTCTCTCTGACTTGATGCTTTTATATTTTATATATTTTTATGTTGAATTACAATTTTTTTTTGCGTAAGATGACGTACACAGTTAAGGCTTGGTGGCAGAGTGGTTATGCAGAGGACTGCAAATCCTTGGATGCCGGTTCGATTCCGACCCAAGCCTCCAAATAAAAAATGTCCGCTTGTCGGGCATTTTTTGTTTCTTGTTTATGTTTATATTATTTACTATTATGTCGGTTATGATTGATGTATTAACGTTGACGGATTTTAGAAATCATAATGCGTGTCGTGTAATAACACACGGGCGCAACAATGTGATTATTGTCGGGCCAAATGGCGCGGGTAAAACCGCAATATTGGAGGCGGTGTCAATGCTGTCGGGGGAACGGGGAATGCGTGGGGCCGATATGCGGGATATGGCGCGCTTTGGCGGGGCGGGGGGATTTTCGATTTTTGCAACATTGGCCGATGAAACAGATGTGTCGGTGACCTTTGCGTCGGGGGATTCTAATCGGCGGGCAAAAATAGATGGTGATAATGCCGCGTTATCTGAATTGGGAAAACATTTGCGTATTGTGTGGCTGACCCCACGTGAAGATCGGTTGTTTGTCGATTCTGCGTCCGAACGTCGTGCGTTCTTTGACAGATTAACGGGCGCGTTTGATGTAACACATATGGGGCGTGTGGCACGTCTTTCTAAGTTATTATCAGAACGTGCATTTGCGTTAAAGTCGGGGGCAGATGTGCATTGGCTGAATGCACTGGATGCACAGATTGCGGGTGTGGCGGTTGCGGTGGCGGCGGCACGTGTTCAATATGCGGGCGAATTAAATTATTTCCTGGGGCGATGTGCGGTGTCGGTTGCGGGAAAAATAGAACAGATGTTAATAGATGGGATGTCGGCGGGGGACGCGGAACGTGCATATCTGGAATATCTGGGGGGGGCACGTGAATTGGTCGGGGATAAAATGATTCTGGATGGGTCGCATAAATCAGATTTTGGGGTGTTTAATAATGAATTACAATTGCCGGCACATTTGACAAGCACCGGTCAACAAAAAACAATTTTATTAGATTTGATATTGGCGCACGCAAAATTAATTCATATTAAAACTGGGGCACGACCACTGATTTTATTGGACGAGGCCGCAGCACACTTGGACAAAAATGCGCGGGCGAATTTGTTCGCGGCGCTGTCCGCCGCCAATGCCCAGGTCTGGGCAACCGGCATTGATATGGATGTGTTCAAAGATGTACCGAATGCTGTATTTGTTGCTTGCGAAAATGGGCAAATAAATAATATACTGTTGGGCGAGGAATAAAAGTATGGCACGTATTGATTATCAAACACTGTTAGACAATGCATTAAAGTCTGTTGTAAAAGATGCATTAATTCACGCCCAGGTTAATGGTCTGGGGGATGGAACGCATTTCTTTATCACGTTTAAGACACGTGACCCGGGGGTTGTGTTGCCGGATTTCCTGCGTATGCGGTATCCAGATATTATGACAATTGTGTTACAGTATTCTTATAATAACCTGAATGTTTCAGATCGTGAATTTGGGGTGCAATTAACCTTTGATGGGCGGCCGTTCTTTATTCGTGTACCGTTTTCTGCGCTGGTTGAATTTAAGGATCCGTCGGTTGATTTTATGCTGTCGTTTCATCCGAAAAATCAGGTGGCACCCGATAATGATATGGAATTGCCACTGGATGAAAAGCCGGGTACCGTGCCCGATGATAAACGTGTTGTGTCTTTGGATGAATTTAGACGTAACAAGAAATAAAAAAAATGCCCAATCGGGCATTTTTATTTATCTGTTAAATTTATTATAAATGCGCTTTCGCCATCTGGTGCAGGTATTTGTTTGCCACCATATATTTGCACAATGCCCCGTATGTTATTAAGTGATGCAATATTATTTGTGTCGCACGTTATTAATAATGATTTCATCCCCAGTTTTTTTGCCATATCTATGCGCAATTTTAAACTTTGGCGCCCGTATCCGCGACCGCGCATAGACGGTAATATTTCAACAGACGTATTGCCGCCGCGATGTAATAATTCTGGGGTGTTTCCCACGCGCAAAGAGCATATACCAACAAATTTATTGTCGTCCATTAACCACCAAGTTTTTGTTGGAACCCATCCGTCGTGTGAATTTATTTTGTGTTCGTCATCGTATATTTTTTGAAAGTAGCCATTCCAATCGTTGTTTGTGTGTGCATAAACCAAGCGCTTGACATCGTTTGTTTGAAATTTGCCATTATCTGTTACAAATTCGTTGATGTGCGGTGTAATAACGTGCAGTAAGTCGGGGGTTGGCACAACCAGGCGTAGCATTTTTATTCCTTTAATGTTATCATTAATCCACAATGGTCGGTTGGCTTTTCAGCCAGGCGTGGCTCTATATCTATTTCGCAATTTTTTACCATTTCCATTGCGGTTTTGTTACACAAGAAATAATCCAAGCGCAGCCCCTGTTTGTTTCCAACGGTGTCGCGTCCACGATATCCGTACCAGGTATAATCAATTTCGTCTGGATGCAATGTGCGCCACGCATCAATCCAACCCATATGTAGCCATTGGTTCATTATAGCGCGGGCGGCAGGGGCGGAAATTGCAATCCCCTCATAATTCTTGGGTTTCCAGATGTCGCGGTCTTCGATTGCGACGTTAAAGTCGCCACCGATAATAACCGCTTCTGGTGAATTTGTGTATTGGGAAATATAATCTGTGAATGCGTTCATCCATTCCAGTTTGTATGGGAATTTTGGAGATTCAACCGTGTCACCATTTGGCATATATACGTTAATTATGCGAACGTGTCCATCGATTACACATTCTAGAAAACGTGCGTTTACATCCGCATATGTCGGCAGGCCACACGTCACATCTTCGATGGAATATTTAGAAAATACCGCAACACCATTCCAAGATTTTTGTCCGAATACCTTTACGTTATATCCGTATTCGTCAAACAGGTTATGTGGGAACGCGGCATTTTCCACCTTTATCTCTTGGAGCATAATGACGTCATATTCGCCAGACTTTAAAATGTCCAAAAAACTTTGCGCGTGCGCGCGGATGCTGTTGATGTTAAGTGTAAGAATTTTCATATTTGCTTTCCTGTTATTCTTAGGTATAATAACGTCAGTCCAATATAAAAACAACAAGGAAATTTTTGATATGAATATGTACAAGTTACTGGAACAGACCGCGGCAAAATATCCAGATAATTTATATCTGGTACGCGAAAATGTTACCTATGCTCAATTCTTGGATATGGTAAAGGCACGTGCCACATCGTTGGATAAGGCCGGTGTAAAAAAGGGTGATATCGTTGGGGTTTTATCACATAATATTCCAGAATTCCCAACCACTATGTTTGCGTTGTGGTATTTGGGGGCAACGGTGTTGCTGTTGGATACAAATCTGACACCGTTTGAATATGACAATATGGCTGAAATCACAAATTGTAAAATGGTTTGTGCGGAAAAGTCTTTTGTTTATAAAACAGACAAATTTAAATTCTATGATATTACCAAAAAAGATGGCAAGGCAAATCCAGATTTAAAACCGGCCGCGATTGAAACATTGGATGTTGCGACAATGTCGTTTACATCGGGGTCAACCGGTACGCCAAAGGTTGTGCCGTTGACACACTTTAATTTGACAGAATGCGCAAGTTCGCTGGAAGATATGGCGGAATGGTTTAAACCGGGTGATTATCTGTATGGATTTTTACCGATGTATCACGTGTTCGGTTTTGCAGTTGAAGTCCTGGCTACATTGCACTTTGGTGCGGGTGTTATCTTGCAACCAACCGTAAATCCAAAGGAAATTATGGCGGACTTTAAAAAATTCCGTCCCCAGGTTATTCCGGCCGTTCCCAGATTGTGGGAGGTTTTCCGTAACAAAATCATTGATAATGTCAAAGCCCAGAAAAAATGGTGGCTGGTATCATTTGTTCTGAAATACGGCAAAACATTGGAAAAAATCGGCCTGGGCGCATTGGTGCGCAAGGTGCAAAAGCCAATCTTGGATGTGTTTGGTGGACGTGCGCGTCTGTTGGTGGCGGGTGGTGCCGCAACCAAGCCAGAGGTTGAAACATTCTATGAACGTTTAGGGTTGACCTTTATTCAAGGGTATGGTTTAACCGAAACGGTTGGGCCAATTTGTATTTCAAAACCAACCAAAAAGCGTTTCCCATTTGCATTTGGTGGACCAACATCGAATAACGAATGTGAAATTCGTGATAAAAACGAAGAGGGTGTTGGTGTTCTGTGGTTGCGTGGTCACCAGGTGTTTGGTGGTTACCTGAATAACCCAGGTGTTAATGCAGAAGTGTTCGATGAACGTGGATTCTTTAACACGGGTGATATGGTATCTATGGATAAAAATGGTGAATTACACTTTGCCGGACGTAAAAAACAAGTAATTGTTTTAGACAGTGGCAAAAACGTTTATCCAGATGAATTAGAGGGTATGTTTATCACAATCCCAGGTGTTAAAAACGTTGCGGTGTTTGAACACAAGGTCAAAGATAAAACCGTTACATATGGTGTGTTTAGTGTGGAACCAACAATGACAATGGAAAAATTGTCTGCGGCGGTTGCGGCGGCAAATAAAAAGGTTGCCAGTTACAAGTGGGTAACACACTTTGCAATGACGACCGAGGATTTACCATTGACCAGTACGCAAAAGGTTAAACACCACGTTGTACGTCAGAACTTGATAGAGGGTAAATATCCAGATCGTCACGAATAAAAATTAAATATAATAAATTATCTAAAAGCAAATCGGGCATCTTATGTAGCGTTTGTACACTACGATGCCCGATTTGCTTTTATCTAAATCATTCTATTTAATTTTATCCAGTGCAAGGGAGGGTAGGCGATTTTTGTATCTCACGTAACTTCTGTACGCTTCGCCATCGGGTTTGCTTTTATCTAAATCATTCTATTTAATTTTATCCAGTGCAAGGAGTTGGGTGGTTTTTTGAATCTTATGTAGCGTTTGTACACTACGCCATCGGGTTTGTTTTTATCTAAATCATTCTTTTATTTATCTTAGTAAGTTTGGTGGTTTTGTGATATAATTGTGCCTATGGCGGGGGATAAGTATATTTCTGTTAGTAAAAAAGTTAGCGGGTTTTCGTTTGCAAACCTGGGACTTTTCACGGGATTCGCAGACGGTATTTATAATGCGGTTTATTCTTTGGTTATATTGGATATTTTCCGGTCGTCGGCAACCGTTGGTGTTTATGTAGCGTTGTATTCGGCCTTCTGTTTGATTGTTGGTTTGTTTGCAAATGAAATATTTAGACGCTTTTCCAAGGTGCGGGTGTTTTATTTTGTTTTGCTGATGTTGGCTGTGTGCTATGCAATGATGAGTTTTTCAATTCTGCCGCGAACGTTTATCATTTTGGATTATACCAGTGGTATTGCAGCAACATTGGCGACGGTTTTAATACCGTTGTTTATGGCTGACTTTTCGCGTAATATTGGTATGGCGCGACTTAATGCGCGATATCATTTGTGGCTAAATATTGGGGCGTTGTTTGCGCCAATGGTGGCGGTGGCAATTGCAGATTATTTTGGAACAAACCGGTCAGCCTTCTTTGCGTCGGCGATTATTTATCTGGCGGCGTGGGGAATGTTTAAGTACTTTGCAATCGTACAGGCGGATAAAAAGATTAAGCCGGTAAATCCACGACGTACGTTTCGGGCATTGTGGAAAAATACAGTGGCGTTTTTTAGTACGCCGGGGATGACGCGCGCGTATTTAGTGAACTTTGGATATTATTCGTTGCGTGCGTTGCGTGTGCTTTATGTGCCGATTATGGTAATAGAGGCCGGATTTTCCAAAGACGCACTGGGGTGGGTTTTAACACTGGGGATTATTCCGTATTTATTGCTTAGCGAGACGATGGGAAAACTGGCAAAGAAATATGGTAACAAGTTGTGGTTGATGTTGGGATTTTTATCCTTTGCGGGTTTGGCGGCGGTGGCGACCGTTGTGACGGGGTATCCGTTGTTGGCAATATTTGTTTTGTGGCAAATATCGGGTGCGTTGATGGAATCTGTACACGATTTATTGTTCTTTGATACGGCAAAAAAATCACAACAGACAAAATTCTATGGCGTGTTCCGGACCAGCGTGAATTTACCCAGTGTTATTGTTCCGGCATTGGCCGCAGTGGTGATTTCGGTGTTTGGCACAACGTCCGCAGTTTGGGGGATAAGTGCGGTTGTTGGGGTTTTGTCTGCAATCGTATTGCTGGCGGAAAAAAGATAAGAATCCCTTGCTTTTTGTGTATATCCCCGCTATGATTTTAGTACGAAATTAAAGGGGAAATATTATGGCGAAAAAAGATGTTGTAAAAGACGCAGCACCGGCCAAAAATCCGGCATTGGAATCTGCGTTGGCACAAATTCAAAAGCAATTCGGCAAAGAAGCAATTATGAAAATGGGGGACGGTTCCCAACAGAATATAGAGGCGATATCATCCGGGTCGCTGGGGCTGGATATTGCGCTGGGGATTGGTGGTTATCCAAAGGGACGTATTGTTGAAATCTATGGTCCGGAAAGTTCGGGTAAAACAACGTTGGCGTTGCACGCCGTTGCAGAATCCCAGAAAAAAGGTGGTACCTGTGCGTACATTGATGCGGAAAATGCACTGGACCCAAGTTATGCAAAAAAATTGGGCGTGGATGTTGCAAACCTGATTATATCTCAGCCTGATTCCGGTGAACAGGCGTTGGAAATCGCAGATACCCTGATTAAGTCTGGGGCGGTTGATGTTGTTGTAATTGACAGTGTTGCGGCACTGGTGCCAAAGGCGGAATTAGAGGGGAATATCGGTGATTCTTTTGTTGGTACAACCGCACGTTTGATGAGCCAATCTTTGAAAAAACTGGCGGGGTCGGTTTCACGCAGTAACACATTGCTTATCTTTATCAATCAAATTCGTATGAAGATTGGTGTTATGTTCGGAAATCCAGAAACTACGTCGGGTGGTAATGCGTTGAAATTCTATGCGTCGGTACGTCTGGATATTCGTCGTACGGGCCAGATTAAAGACAAAGAAAATATCATTGGAAATGAAACCCGGGTCAAGGTCGTAAAGAACAAGGTTGCACCACCATTCCGTACGGTTGATTTCAAAATTATGTACGGCGAAGGGATTAGTCGTATCAGCGAAATCCTGGATATGGGTGTTAAATACGATCTGATTGAAAAGGCGGGCAGTTTCTATTCATACAACAGCGAACGTATGGGCCAGGGCGAGGCCAACGCACGTCAATGGTTGAAAGATCATCCAGAGGCACAGCAGGCATTGCTTGATAAAATTATGGCACGTGCATCAGGTATCGCCGAAGAAATGACAACCGGTCCCATTGATGAAGATGATGATATGAAGGATTTAGAAGAATAAAACCAAAGGAGAGCGCAATGAAAAATATTTATTCAGATGATTTTATTGGCTAGTAATAAGGAGTGGCCTATGAAAAACGATATGGATGGCTGAGCAAAAGGAGTGGATGATGCGTGAAACAGAATATATTTATCGAAAAATAAAAAAAGAGTCGGATGAGTGGTAATGATTTTATCCCCAGTTGGCGGTTGCGTTGCTGGGGATTATTTGTCAGATAACAATAAAAACAAAGGGGTGTTTTATGAATATTTCGCGTATGTGGGCAATGACTAAAATCGCAGTGTTTGGGCATATTTTGAATTGGCCGTGGCGAACGCGCGAACATCGCCGCGCCGTCAGAAGCGATGTTATTTCAAAAGTTATTCCACAATACTTTAAACGCTATTTACCGGCGGCGGCCGCCGTTGTAGAGCGCGCGGTTGAAAACAATGATAAAAATGACAAGATTTTTACACTGTGGTTACAGGGTGAAGACAAGGCGCCACCATTGGTCAAGGCCTGTTTCAGAAATATCAGAAAAAACTGTAAACAGGAATTGATTGTTTTGGATATGGATTCGGTGTTTGATTATATCACATTGCCCCAGGCTATTATTGACAAGTACAAGGCCGGTAAAATCGGGCACGCGCATTTTGCAGATATTTGTCGCGTGGAATTATTATATAATCACGGGGGGTATTGGTTGGATTCAACCGGGTTTGCAACCGCACCAATTCCAAAATGGATAAGTGACCAAGACTTCTTTGTCTATATGGCGGGACAAAAGGTTGGCAGTCCGTATAGTTTTATGCAAAATTGCTTTATCCGTTCGCGCAAAGGGGCGTATTTGTTGGATGCGTGGCGGGCGATGATTTTGGATTATTGGATGCACGAAAATTCAAACTTTGATTACTTTATGCATCAATTATTATTCAAGACGATGGTTGAAAATGATCCGCGTGCAAAAAAATATTTTGCCGAAATGCCCCACATTGACCAGGATCCAACGCACGCATTATGGTGGACATATCACGACAAACCGTTTGATAAAAAGACTTTTGACGAAGTTACCAGTGGTGCTTTCTTTCAAAAGACAACATATCAACAGGCTAAAAATCCAATTCCGGGTTCGTTTGCCGATGAAATGATTAAAATGTAAGGATTTATAATGCCAGCAATTTCCATAATTATCCCAGTTTATAATGTCGAAAAATATCTGCGCAGGTGTCTGGACAGTGTGTTAAATCAGACGTTCCAGGATTGGCAGGCAATATGTGTCAATGACGGCAGTCCCGATAACAGTGCCGCAATATTGGATGAATATGCAAAACGTGATCCGCGCTTTGTTATCGTGACCAAGGAAAATGGGGGCCTGTCGGATGCGCGTAATGCGGGTATGAAAAAGGCCACCGGTGATTATATTATGTATCTGGACAGTGATGATTTTATTCATCCCCAGACGATGGAAATTGCGTACACATTGGCGGTGCGTGATGGGTCTGATATAGTATCTTTTACATATGACAGAATTTATCGGCCGCAATTAATGGTGCGACACGTTTTAAAAATGGATACGGATAATGTTGTGCCAATGCGTATGCATAAAAAATACAATATCAAAAAGATTAAGACACGGGTGACCGATGATGTCTTTGAATATGCGACCGAGCGCACGCACAATAAATTTAATCCGAAACGGAAATGGCTGATTAAGCATTGCCAGGTTTGGAAGAATTTGTACAAGCGCCAATTGATTGCAGATATTCCGTTTATCAAAGGTATCTTGTTCGAAGATTTCCCGTGGTGGAGTCGCGTTATGCTGCGTAATCCGCGCGTGACGATTGCACCACTGCCACTGTATTTTTATATTCCGAATTTTGGCGGCATTGTATTAAGTGCAAAGCAATTACGTATTATGCAAAGTTTGTGTACGGGTATTGCGGATGCATATACCGCATATGCGGAAAATGCGACCGATTATCAGATGCAACGCTGGAACGCGGAATTTAAGTGGTACTTTATCCGGTGGGCGTTTCGCAAGATTAAATACTTGTCAACGGACGAAGATATGGCGGCGGCACGCAAGTGTTTTGTAGATTTGGAAAAGATGGGCGCGCTGTCAAATCCGCCATATAAATGGGCGGTGCAGACGCGCGATGAAATTATGCAATTCATAGGAAAATAATCAAATGCGACGCAAGAAAAAGTTAAAGGTTGTATTTTGTCTGCGCGATATGCAGTTGGGCGGGGTGGAATCGGTTTTGGTGCGTACCCTGGAACAACTGATAAAGCGTGATGATATGGAAATATCATTTGTGTCCTATGTGAATATCACCGAACCCGTCTATGTAGATTGGTTTAATGCGCATCCGCAAATTCGTCGATATGTTCTGTATCCGTGTTCGTGGCTGGGGACGAAATTAAAACGCTTTTTCTTGGTGCGTTTGGTTCAACATATAATGCGTGACACATATCGTGGGGCGCGACGTATGTTTTTCAAGCATCATATTTTGCATAATGCGGATGTGGTTATTGATTATTATGATTTCGGTTTTAGAAAGGAATTGCGTCGTGTGCGGGCAAAGCGTGTCGCGTGGTGGCATTCGTCTATAAATAAATTTCTGGCAAATCGCAGTTATGTGAAATATATCAAAAACTATGATTTATTTGTGACGTTGACCGATGGATTTGTTGATGAATTCAAGGCACGCTGGCCAAAATATAAAAAGAAAATTGTGCGTGTGTATAATCCAATGGATATTGAATCGGTGCGTCGGCGCGCTGAGGTTGCCCCGTCGGTTGATGCGGATAATTATTTTGTTTGTGTGTCAAGGTTGTCGGGCGATAAAGATATTGAAACAGTCTTGCGTGGATTTGATAAATTTATGTCTGATAATAATAACCCTGATGTGCGTATGGTGTTTGTTGGTGGGGGCGATGTGAATAAGTATCGCGCAATTGCAGATACATTTGCGTCGCGTGACAAGATTGTCTTTGCGGGGCCACAAAAAAATCCATTTGGCTTTATGCGTGGCGCATTGGCACACATTCTGTCCAGTCACAGTGAGGGGTTGCCGACCGTGTTAATTGAAGCAATGGCGGTTGGTACCGTTAATATATCTTCTGATTGTAAAAATGGACCGCGCGAGATTTTACTAGATGGTGATGCGGGATTGTTGTTTGCGCCGGGTAATGTTGATGCGTTGGCAAAACATATGGACAAGATTTGGAATAAAACAGTTGCCATAGAAAAAATGAAGAAAAACGCGACAGAATCTTTGTCACGTTTTGATGCGGTGCAAATCGCAGCCGATGTTGCGGGACGTATAAAAAAGAAAACTAGACATTAGTTTTTTTGAAGCGTTCTGGAATCTTTACAACGATTTTTAATCCGCACATATTTGGTTTGTTCCAGGCATATGGCGCGCGGATAAAACGTTGCATTATGCGGGCAATTTTTATCCATCGTTCGCCGCGGGCGGGGCGCTTTGTTATATCGTTAATTGTACCGTTGCCACGACGTTTTAGGTGGTTTACCCAATCTTCGCCACGCTTGGCCGCCTTGGCCAATAGCATATCCATATCAACCGCACCAAAGTGTAGCAGGTATAAATTTTTATCAATATGAAAATTATGATTCTTTACCCGATGAAAGCCGGATCCCCAAGATGCCGGTTTATTTAACACGACGGGTTTTGTGTATCGCGTGGAAATAAAGGCAAATTCACGCTGGGCCAGAAAGGGTTTTGTGGTATCCAGTGGTTTTTCGTGTTCCATATGCTGGCCCACGTCCAGCCCCAGACCAGACAATGTTGTATTAAAGGTTTTATTAGATAAATATTCGGCCAATCCCATTTTTAAGTCTGGGTCCACAATTAAAAATTCATCCGCATCGCAACCGATAACTATGTCGTATTCATCGAATAATTTTCGCGCCAGGTCTGACATTAACCCAATGCGATATTTATCACCCGCGGCGCGTGACATATCGGTGTGGGGTAATTTTGTGATGTGTGCCGCACCCGCGTTTTCTGGGATAACCTGGTCGGTGCCATCCAGATAAATATAAAGGTTTTCCGTCCCAATCGCGTCGCCATAATATTTTATCCAGCGTGATAAAAAGAATTCGTCGTTTCGTGCCATTGTTATGGCGGCGATACGTTTTAAGGGTTTTGATATCATATGCCATCCGTCCTTAGTTTATAAATAGTATATTTGATATTACGCCACATAATTTTAAATGGATTGCGGGTTAGAATCTTGGATATATATTCATTGCCATACACACGATTTGCGTTTTGCATAATTGCACTGCTTATATCTGGGGAAACGTGATTCAAGATGTACAACAATTGCCGCCCCAGGGCGCCACCGTGACGTGAAAACGCCAGTTTCTTTATAAACGGCATTTTGCGTTTGTAAAAATATTTTACCCGGTTATATATTGAACGGCCCGGCGCGGAATAGGGCGCATCCCACGACAGGTTGTTTTCGATTAAACGTTTTGTAAATCCGTGTTCGTATAAAATAGTAACGCTGCCCTTGTCATCGTGGTGGCGGACAGATTGCAACAGGTCATTGAACCATTCGGACATAAATACGCTTTTACGCATACCAATAAACCAGGACTGAATATGTGGGGATTTTCTATGGGGATTTTTTACCATTCCAAACGCATCCAGATTTTCCGATTCTAGTTTTTCAAGGTATGGTGCCAAATCAAACAGCGGTCCATACATAGAATCATTTGCCATATAAACAAAATCATATGACGAAATATCCAGGTTTTCCCGTGCCCAATTATATGCACGCTTGTAAGAACCGAAATCATATTCCCCGTGTCGCGTCGCCATTGCGTACAGGGTGATATCCTGTAATTTTTGTAATTCGTCCTGGGGGCAATCTGAATCCATACATACAACAACATCGCCCAATTTATTCAGGGCACGGACATACATAATCAGTGCGTCATCAATAACGCCGTGTTTATCGTATCCCGCAAATAAAAACAGTCTTTTTGTCATTTTAACTTCTTTAATTTAGTGACGTATTTTTTCATTATTGGGTCATAAACCTCGCTTTTGTCGAAACGGCGAAAGTTTGTTTCAACGTCACGACCGAATGTTTTTACCTTTTCCCCACTGCCGGCGTCACCCAGATTACAACGGGCAATATATTCGGCGTGTGATTTCGTTATATAATGATTGCATCTGATTTTGTTGATGGTTGTGGGATTCTTTTCTTGATTTACTTTGCCAATTTTTTTGCCGTTTTCATCAATTGTTGGACCAGCGACATAGTTATAGTGCGGATTACCCAGATATGTAATCAGACGTGGATTGATAATTGATTTTACACCCCAGTTATCACGCGCGTGTTTTGTATAGTTTTCAATCACCAGACCATCCGGCTTTTCCATATGGCCGTTGGAACCATAGTCAACCCAACTGACTATTAATTGACTGAACCTGGGCAGGGTGCGTAAAAATTCGGGCAATGTTTTGTGTTTTACCGGTACCAGAAATTCATCCAAATCAATCAGTGCCATCCAGCGTGTGTCATCGGCGTGCTTTCTGATTACATCGTAATATGCGGGACGCTGTTGTGCGCGACCCGGAAAGAATGTGTAATCAACAATACCACGTTCGATGTATGGTTTTAAAATTTCGCCCGTGTTATCGGTTGAGCCATTGTCGTATAAATAAAATTTTTCCACCCCGACCAGGATATGAAAATCCAGCCATTCTTTTAGATAGGGGCCCTCGTTCTTCATAATGGCGGCGATGGATAATTCGTGTGGGTATTTTGTTTTTTTATCCGCACGTAACTGTTTGAGATAATTGCCAATGCCCATTGTTAAAATTCCACGCAGGCTACGACGTGCGTGCCGAAATGGAATAATGGACGTTAATAAATTGGGAAAGAAGTGTTTTTTTGTATCTGATATATGTGATGGCATATGCAATCCTTTGATGGGTTGTATTCATATTGTATACATTAAATATGAAAAACGCCACGATTTTATGTCGTGGCGTGATTTGATTTATTCTTCAACGTGCTTTTTTAATTTTTTACGTGTGTTGCTGTCTAATTCCTTTTTGCGCAGACGAATTGTGGCGGGTGTAACCTCTACCAATTCATCGTCCAGGATATAGGACAGGGCTTCTTCCAGTGAAATGCGGCGTGGTGGGGCCAAGAATAATTTTTCATCCGCCGTCACCGAACGCATATTGGTTAATTCTTTGCCCTTAATCGGATTGACTTCCAGGTCATTTTCCTTGCTGTGTTCGCCGATAATCATACCGGAATAAACCTCGGTTTGGGGATCGATGAATAATGTACCGCGTGGTTGCAGGTTAAACAGTGCGTATGTGGCGGCCGAACCCTTTTCCATAGATACAAGAACGCCCGGACGATACTGCTGAATTGGGCCACGGTATTCGCCGTATTCGGCAAATACACGGTTCATAATACCGGTGCCGCGTGTGTCGGTGCGGAATTCTGATAAATATCCAATCAGGCCACGTGATGGGGCCGAAAATACAATGCGGGTTTTACCGTTGCCAGATGCCTTCATTTCGGTGATTGTGGCCTTGCGTTTTGTCATTTTTTCAATAACAACACCGCTGAATTCGTCATCTACGTCGATTACAACATCTTCGATTGGTTCCAATTTTTCCCCGTTTGGACCGGTGTGCATTACAACGCGTGGACGGGAAACGGATAATTCAAAGCCCTCGCGACGCATTGTTTCAATCAAAATCCCTAACTGCAATTCACCACGACCAGAAACCTCAAACGCTTCGTTATTTTCGCTTTGTTCAACACGCAGGGCGATGTTGGTTTCGGCCTCTTTAAACAGGCGTTCACCAATCATACGGGATGTTAATTTTTTACCAGATTTCCCCGCCAATGGTGACGTGTTTACAAAGAATGTCATTGTCAGGGTCGGTGGATCAATTGGCATTGCCGGAATTGGTTCGGTAACACTGGGGTCACACAGGGTGTCGGATACGGTCGCCTTGGAAAAACCGGCAACGACAACAATGTCGCCGGCGGACGCGGTATCGCGTGAAATCTTTTCAACGCCACGGTGTTCAATGATTTTTGTAATCTTGGCGTTTTCGATAAATTCGCCGTTCATATTTATTGCCTTGACCGATTGACCAACGCGGACGGTGCCGGATTCTATTTTTCCGGTCAAGATGCGACCCACGTAAGGGTCGGCTTCCAAGGTTGTCGCCAACATTGTAAACGGCGCATCCAACTGGCAACGTGTGCCATTGCAATCGGGGGCTGGTACGTGGTCAACAATTAACTGGAACAGGGGGGTTAAATCCTTGCGTTCGTCATTTAAATCGCGAACCGCCCAACCATCACGGCCGACCGAATACAGGTATGGGAAATCCAATTGAGAATCCGTCGCGCCCAATTTATCAAACAGGTCGAATGTTTCGGATAAAACCTCGTCCGGGCGGGCGTCAGAACGGTCGATTTTGTTAATGCAGACAATCGGACGCAACCCCAGTTTTAATGCCTTGGATAATACAAATTTAGTCTGGGGCAGGGGGCCTTCGGAACTGTCGACCAATAACACAACCCCATCAACCATAGATAAAATACGTTCCACCTCGCCACCAAAGTCGGCGTGGCCCGGCGTGTCCACAATGTTAATCTTGTATTCGCCCCACTGAATAGATGTCGGTTTGGCCGAAATCGTAATCCCGCGTTCGCGTTCGATGTCGCCACTGTCCATAACGCGGTCGTCGATGTGTTCGTTATCGCGGAAAGTCCCCGCCTGTTTCAGCATATTGTCAACCAAGGTGGTCTTGCCGTGGTCAACGTGCGCAATAATTGCAATGTTGCGAATTTTCATTTGTGTTATCCTTGAATTTTATGTCGGGTGATAATTTTATATGAAAAAATCCAAATTTCAAGAATTTATATCAAAACTATTGACATTTATTGAATTTTGTCTATATTAATAGGTGTGAGTTTGAATTAAACCAAAGGAGTTTATAATGATGAAATATGAATTGAGCAAGGCGGGCGCGCGTTTGGCGTTTCGTGATTTTTGTAATACTGTTAATGGTAATGCAAAGTATATCCGCGAATATGAAATGATTTTAAATACGCTATTGGTTGCGGCAGGGGATACAAAAAGTCGCATCAAGGCGAAGAAATATCGTAATGCATATAACAGATTGTCTGAGCAAAAAATGGAAAAAGTTGCAGACAATCAGTTGGTGTTTACGTGGTTTTTGCCACACAATGCGACCGTTGCACAAAACAAGGCCAAGGTCTTGCAGGGGCGTGCAATGTTGAATCAGTTCGGTTTGGTACGTTAATAGATAGGGGGGGATAAAATGAAAAAAAATTTATTGATGAAGCGTCCTGCATTAAATGGGCGTGGTGGCGAATGGACAGATTTTATTTATGCGCAAATGAAAATTGCGTTGTTTAATTATTACTATTTGATTCGTGCAGATTTGAAAAAACGTTGGAAAAATCTGACCAAGGTCGAACGTCGCGAAGCGGTTGGTGCATTGCGTTATCTGGAAAATGTTTTTAAGAACCCATCCAAATATTTTTCGCGTGCCACGACACAAGAAGCGTGGAATAATCGTGCGGTTGCATATGCAAAAGAGAAGTCTATTAGTGTCACAGATGCGTTTTATGTTGTACACGGTCCGCGTGAACAATTTATTGAAAATGTAAAAAATGCGTGTTATTCACACGAATTATACAGCGATTTGTATAAAATTGCAGGTGTGATTCAAAATTGGGAATATGACAGAACTTCTTTGCGACCATATATTCGTGAAAATTCTGATAAATTCGCAAAAGAAATTGTTAATGTGGCACGTAAAACACAAAAAATTGTTGATATTATGGAATCAAATCCATTGGTACGTCCGCTGAAACAATTAATGAATAATTTGCAACGATAATTGAAGGGGTATAAAATGAATAAAGTAAAAGTAATTGATTATCAGGCAACATTACAGGAATTCTTTAAGGAAGTATTAAAATTCTTGGATAATCGTGCATCGTGTGCAAAGGATGAATTTGAATATCAAAAAATTTGTAAGGCGCGTGAAGACGTAAAGCAAATTGCGGCAAATCCAAAAAAATATGCCGATTATAATGCGCGTGTGGCGGACGGTGTCGAACCCCAGGCAGAGCCTTTTATGCCAAATCCACGTGATAACAGCACATATTTAATTTTGCGCAAGGTCTTGCATCATATGGGTAATTTGGACAACGAATATGAATGGTATCGCAAAGAAGCCCAGGATATTTTGTTAAAAGCACGTCGTGCAATTGCGTACAAGAATTCCAAGAACTTGTTCAAGGATATCCAATTTATGTTTAAATCGGCGGAAAAGTTCGCGGTAAAAAAACAATTAGGTCGTTAAAAATCCCGGCATTGCCGGGATTTTTTATGGATTAGTGTTTGCCACCGATTTTGGTGCGCCCACCCATTAATGGTTGCAGGGCCCGCGGAATGTTTACCGAACCGTCGGGATTCTGGTGGTTTTCAATCACCGGTACAATCGCACGTGGCAGGGCAATCCCCGTATTATTCAATGTTGCACAGAATTGCAGTGACCCATCCGCCGCGCGGTAACGCGTGTTGGTGCGGCGGGCCTGGAATTGACCAATCGATGAACAAGAGCCCAATTCACGATATGCATTCTCGCTTGGGAACCAGGCTTCGACGTCGTGCATTTTGACCTTGTTAAATCCCATATCGCCGGTGCACGCCGCAATCACGCGATATGGTAATTCAAGATCTGCCATAACCTCGCACAGGTTGTTTAAAAGATGTTCGTGCATTTCGTCCGACTGTTCGGGTGTACAATAGATGTATTGTTCCACCTTGTTAAATTGATGTATACGCACGATTCCGCGGGTGTCACGACCGGCGGCGCCGGCTTCTTTGCGGAAGCACGGGGAAAATCCCGCGTATTTAATCGGCAGGTCTTTTTCGTTTAATACTTCGTCACTGTGCAGGGAATTTAAGATAATTTCCGCCGTCCCGGCCAGGCATCGGTCAGTATCGGTCAACATAAATACGTCGTTTGCCATAACCGATGGGTCGGATCCCATAAAGTGTCCCGCGTTAAAGATTGTTTGTGGTTTGGTAATCGATGGACAATTTACGAATGTAAAACCCTTGGCCATTAATTTTTGCAGAACGTATGTCTGGATGGCCAGTTCCAGTTCGGCGGCCTCGCCAAATAATGCATATGTACGTGTGCCACAAATGGATGCGATTTTTTCAGGTTTCCACCAACCATTCATTTCCAGCAAGTCCCATTGGGGGCGTGGGGTAAAATCAAATTCACGTGGTGTGCCGACGCGTTTGATTTCTACGTTTTCTGTGTCATCACGGCCGATTGGGGCGTCTGCACTTGGGATTTGTGGAACGCGGTGCAATAAATCGTCAAGTGCGGCCTCTTTATCCGCCAATTCCGCCATATCAGCCGCGATTTCGTTGGCAATTTCTTTGCTGCGCGCAATCAGTGGCGCGCGGTCAGCGGCGGTTGGAATTTCGCGTGTGATTTTATTCTTTTCGGCGGTTTTTGTTTGTGTAATTGTTTTCAGTTCACGTACGCGTGCGTCCAGTGCCAGGATTTCATCCGTTCTGTCATCGATTTTCTTTAATTCACAGGCACGTTTTACGATATCTGGGTTTTCACGAATAAATTTAATATCCAACATATTTTATCCCCTTTGTGGATTTGTTTAATTGTTTGTTATTGTATGCAAAATTATGAAAAAGTACACAGATAAATTATTCCCCCAACGGGGATGATGAAAAACTGAAAAATGTAAATTCTGGTTTCATATTGGTTCTATTATAAGTCTTTTGTTTGTTAATTGCAATAAAATCGTGGGCGCGAATTTGTTTGCATAAGGGGATTTAATTGTGTATGCTGTGCCCGAAGTTTAACAAGGAAAGGTTTTGTGTTATGTCTGAATCATTTGATATGTACGATGTGATTATTTTGGGTTCGGGGCCGGCGGGGTTGACGGCGGCATTGTATGCGGGACGTGCAAATAAAAAGACGATTGTTTTGGGTGGTGACCGATTGGGTGGTCAAATGGCGGGGATTGCAACACTTGAAAACTATCCGGGGTGGCGCGGTTCTGGGATGGAATTGGCCGAATTTATGAAGGGTCAGGCCGAATCTTTTGGTGCCCAGGTTGTTTTTGTGTCCGCAAAAAGTATCGATGGTGACGCGGAATCAGGATTTAATATTTTGGGTGATAATGGCAAGCACTATGTTGGTCGCACCGTTATTATCGCAACGGGGGCATCACCACGTAAACTGGAAATTGATGGCGCGCGTGAATTGATGGGGCGGGGCGTTTCGTATTGCGCAACGTGTGATGGATTCTTTTACAGTTACAAAGATGTCGTTGTTATGGGCGGTGGAAACAGTGCACTGAACGATGCATTGTATCTGGCAGATTTGGCAAAGACCGTTAAAATCGTTTATCGCAAGGGGGCCTTTACCCGGGCCGAGGCCGTATTGCGTGAACGTGTATCACAACGCGAAAATATTGAATGCCTGTTTAATACAGATTTGGCAAAAATCGAGGAAAAACCGGGGGATGCGGATGGACGCCTGATTATTACAACAACGGATGGCGCGCAGATTGAAACGGACGGCCTGTTCGTTGCCATCGGGCACGAGGCAAACACAGATTTCCTGAGCGAGGATGTTGCCCGTGATAATATGGGACGTTTGGTACCAGATCAGATGCCGGCCGGTATCTTTGTTGCCGGTGATGTACATTCAGATTTAAAGATGCAGATTGCGACGGCCGTTGGTACGGGGTGCAGTGCCGCAATGGATGCAATCGCATATTTGAATAAGCAATAATAAATGCCAACCGGTTCATCTGTGGCGGTTTTGTTTTTTTACTTTTGTTTTTGTTCCCCCCAGTTTTGTGCTGGGGTATTTTTTATTTATCTAAGTATTTGCGGAATAATAAACAATTGGCTATAATATATATGTCACGATGATTTTATCGTGATGGGGCGTAGAAACCTCACTCAAGCGATGGAATATAAACCTGTGTTGAAAAACAATGTGGGGACGTATTCTGTTGAAAGACTCCTGATATTTGCGTCAGGAGGGTTGCGAATATATTGAATAAGCACGCAATACTTGAGATTGTTTCTAACCTCCTGACCACTCGTGAAAACGTGTGGTTTTTGTTTTTTCGCGAATAAACAAAAAGGAGTGAAACAGATGAAAAAACTTTTAATATTAACCGCGGTTGGTGCGATACTCGCCGCGCCCGCCATCGCCGCGCAAAAATGCGTGGTGTTGGATTCTAATGCGGAAGCGATTTCTATTGATTATAAACTTAGAGGAACTGATTGGTCTGTGTCGTTTGAAAATGTAACGGTTAAAGGTGTTGGGTTTTGTTCGTTAGATGCCCCTACAGCAGACGAGATAAGTCAAGAATTGAATTTTGGATATAGTGGTTTTTCTAATAGGTGTAATTGTTGGTGTCGGATGACAAGTCCGGCTGTATCACAATGGGTGTGGAGCGCTGAACAATGCCCTGCAAGCGGTGTTGGCGGGGGTGAGAATTGTATGGCCTCGTGTGCAGCAATGTGTGCATCTTCGTTTAGGTATCCAGGTGATTTTAGAAACAAAATGCTTTCAACATTATTTGATTAAAAAAAGGAGAGGCAAATGAAAAAAATAGCGTTTTTATTATGTATGTTAACAACGCCCGGTTTTTGTGTACAAAAATGTATTTATTTTGATCCGACTGTTAATGGAAGTGCTGATTATAGCACTTGTCCTAATTGCGATTGGGGGGTTAAATTTGATAATTTTTTTGTTGGTGGTGTGTCTGGCAGTTGCACCAGTAATGGTGGAAATAGAGGTGATATAGCAGATGATTTAGTGTTTGATACAGATAATCAAGATAATAACCGTTTCTGTTGGTGTAAATCTGTAATCCCAGCGGTGTCAAAGTGGGTACTTGTGTATGAAGAATATAGTGAGCAAGATTGTAGTTATTCTTGTGTAAGTATGTGTAATTATTTTGTATCAGACGATGTTACCGTCAGAGAAGCGATGTTTTCAACATGGTCAAAATAGGATTTTAGGAGGATAAGAATGAAAAAAATAGTATTGTTATTTTTCTTGGTTCCAACAATTGTATTTGGTGATGAACCGGCTATAGGGTGTCCAGAGGGGAGTTATAAAGTAATTGAAGAACCAGATATTATTATTGCAACAATATGTCCGTCGGGAACTTTTTCTGCGGGCACGGCGGAATCGTGTTTGGTGGCAAATTCGCTGGGGTCGTGTATAATATATGCGCCCGCGGGTGTATCGTATACCGATAATTCGGGGACATATGAATTTACCGAACCGTGCGCGATGGAATAACAAAACCGCCGAATGGCGGTTTTGTTTTTTTACTTTTTCCCAAAATGCTTCTTTAATATTTCATATGCGGCGGAAATGCGCGCAAATTCGGTGGCGGCGTTTTTCTTGTCATCTGCCGTGTCGGGGTGGTACTTTTTCGCAAGGGCGCGGTATTTTACACCAACATCGCGCCAGGTGGCGGATATACCCAAATCAAATACCTTTAATGACGATACGACATTTGTTGGTAATTTACTTTTTGCGGGCATTTTATCAAATTTAGATCGGCCTGTAATAAAATCGTTTATAAAGCGTGCATAATCGGTCGCATCTGTGTTGGCGGTATCTTTGTCTTTTAATGGGGCACCAAATGTTTGACGTTCCCAATCGTCTTCGATTTCGTCCGCTGTCATATCCGCGTAATAATTCCAATTCTTGTTATATTCGGCCGCGTGTTCCGGACAAAAGAACCAGTATTCACGCAATTCGCGTGATTTTGGGGCACGGCACGTGCCCGCCTTGGTACATCCCGGTTTATCACATTTTTTTATCATTTATTATCTACCTTGGTTTCAGACAGGGGGTGATGCATTTCAATCGTTTCGCGTAATTGTTCGGGCAAAACGTGGGTGTATATTTGTGTTGTTGAAATGTCTTCGTGCCCCAGCATTGTTTGGATTGCGCGTAAATTTGCACCACCCGCAAGCAGGTGTGATGCAAATGAATGGCGCAATACGTGTGGTGATACGCGCGTTGGTTCAATTCCCGATAATACAGCGCATTTTTTTAATAATTTAAAAAAGGCGTCACGGGTTATGTGGCCCGATGCGCCACGTGACGGAAATACGTATTTTGATGCGTCATCCCCACGTGTCGCCAGCCATTTGTTTAATGCGTTGACCGCGCCACTGTGCATTGGGACGATGCGTTCTTTGGCGCCTTTGCCGTGGATAAGTAATTTGTCACCCAAAATGGCGGTCATTGGTAATTCACATAATTCCGATACGCGCAGGCCCGATGCATAAAGCAATTCAATCATCGCGCGCAGGCGTGTGGACGTTTTTATGTCGCCCGCAGATGATATCAATAAATCTATTTCATCGATTGATAAAAATTTTGGTAATGGGCGTGCGCGCTTTGGCAATTCCAGATTTGCCGCCGGATTTTTTGTAATGATTTTTTCAAGCATCAAGAATTTGTAAAATCCACGCAGGGCAGATGCCTTGCGGGCAATGGAAGTTGGTTTTTCGTCCAGCGTAGATAAATATGATTGCAAAGCATCCGCGTCCGCCTTCATCAGTCCCCCAGGAATAGCATCGTTCGCCAGGCGCAGGTCTGATTCATAACTGCGCAGGGTTTGAATACTGCGGCCGCGTTCGGCGGAAAGGGCTTCTAAGAATATATCTATGTAATTCACGGGTATACCACAATTTCATTCATATGTTGAACCGGCGCAAAGGATATTATCATTAACGCAATTATGGCCAAGATAAGTGCCCAAATTAAAATCTTGATAAATGTGTTGTTCTTTTTTTTCTTAATCGGCATAGCACACCCCGTCGTATGGTTTAGATTGTATCAAAACTGGTGATAAATATTCCGGCGCCCGCGATGATAATCAGTGGTGGCGCAATAATCGCCAACAGTGGTGGCAATGTTCCGGTTGACCCCAAGGCATTGAACATATTTGTGACAAAATACAATGCGAAACAAGTCAAAATACCAATGCTAAATTTTATACCAAAACTGTAATTACGGCGCTGCTTCGTTTGGGAAAACGCAACCCCCAGTGTTGCCATCGCAATCATAGTCAGCGGCAGGAAGAGCAGGGTCCAAAACTGAACCAAATGTCCACGTGTTGGTGCGCCGATATTGGACATTTTGTGGATGAATGTGGGTAATTGCCAGAAAGAGATTTGATCCGGTTGCAGGTATCGGTCCAGAACCGTTTGCGGGTTTAGCAGGGTGTCTGTGTGCCAATCGGATTTGCGCATATTACCGTTGCTGTCCCAGATGGTGGCGTTTGTTGCGTTTAAACCATCATCCGACAGGCGTACCGTTTCGGCCTTTACACGTTCCAGCAGTTTAAACGACGGGTCTTGAAAAAATATGGTCGTGTTTTCAAATATCAAGATATTGCCGGATTTGTGCATTGTGTCGGCATTCATTGTGATAAATCCGTTGTCGGATGATTCCCGTAACCAAATCTGATTATCGACCAGTTGCAGGTGATCGGGGGTGATGTTGTTTGTGCTGACCCCGACAGAGTAGGGGTTGACAATCGTTGTCGCAATAATGCCAATCAGGGCCGCCCCAACCAAAAATGGGCGGGACGATTGATATGGGGACATTCCCGCGCTGGATACAATGATGCTTTCGCTGGATTTAGTAAGGTTGTATGACGCCAGCAATGTTCCCATAAATACCGCCAATGGTAAAAACAGCGGCACATATTCCAGTAATCGTACCCAGGATTCATAAAGTGCGGCCATTGCGTCCGGATTAGATGGCAGGCGTTCCACAAACGTAACCGCCAAAATAATCCCGCACACCACCAGCATTACCAGGCCAAAACCCGCAAAAAAACGGCGCATTAAAAATCTGGTTAAGATATTTAGTCTAAACATAGACCAAATTATAGACCGAAGATTTCCTAATTGCAAAATTAAAATGATTCCTTATAATTTGATTACAAAAAAATAATAGGAAGATAAAAATGGAAAAAAAGCCAATATCACGTGCGGGATTTGATAATCTGATTAAAGAATTAAAGGATTTAAAGGAAAATCAACGTCCGGAAATCTTGAAAACGGTGCAGTGGGCACGGTCACTGGGGGATTTGTCTGAAAATGCAGATTACAGCGCGGCAAAGGAAAAGCAACGCCAAATCGATAAACGTATTCAGTTTATAGAGGGGGTTATTGAAAACGCCGCCATTATTGATGTGGACAGTCTGTCTGGAAATCGGGTTATGTTTGGTGCGCGCGTTACCGCCGAGGATGAAGATGGAAATGTTATGCAATGTCGCATTTTGTCTGATATTGAATCAGATGGGCGTACGGTGATTTCTTGTACGTCGCCGGTGGGGCGTGCAATGATTGGACGATGTGTCGGCGATACGTGCATCGTAAAATTGCCGGGCGGTGAAAAAGAATATGAAATTTTAGAAGTAAAGTTCAAGGATTAAGTCCAAAAGTTAAAGTTATGTCTGTACGCATATTGCCAGATTTTTTAATCAATCAAATTGCCGCCGGCGAGGTGGTTGAACGTCCCGCCAGTGTGGTTAAAGAATTGGTGGAAAATGCGCTGGATGCGGGGGCGGACCAGATTGTCATAGACGTTGTTGATGGCGGGCGCACGTTAATCAGTGTTATTGATAATGGCGCGGGGATGAGCCGCGATGATTTGGCGACGGCCGTTATGCGTCACGCAACGTCCAAGTTACCGACCGACGATTTATTAAATATCAATTTTATGGGCTTCCGGGGCGAGGCATTACCATCAATCGCATCTGTGTCTGATATGGAAATTGATACGTGCAATGGGGTGGATGCAAATGGGTGGCACCTGGATTGCAATACAATGGAAATAAAGCCCTGTGCGTGGGATACGGGGACGCGTATTCGTGTAAAAAATCTGTTTGGGCGAACACCGGCACGATTAAAATTCTTGCGCGGGGACCGGGCCGAATTGATGAGTGTGTTAGAGGTGGTAAAACGTCTGGCGATGGCGCGTGTGGATGTTGGGTTTACACTGAATAACAAATGGCGTTTCCCAAAGAACCAGGATTTAATTGAACGCATTGCGGCGGTTATGGGTGACGATGTTCGTGGGCGTATGTTGGATGTGGATGCGGAATCTGTATCGAATTCTGGGCTAAAATTGTCTGGATTTATTTCGGAACCGACGTTGCGGCGTGCATCCAGTGTGGATCAATATTTATTTGTAAATGGACGCCCGGTCAAGGACAAGGTTCTGGTTGGTGCGTTGCGGGCCGCATATATGGATGTTATGCACGCGCGTGAATTTCCGCTGTGTGCATTAAATTTAACACTGAATCCCCAGGCGGTTGATGTTAATGTATCACCCGCCAAGACAGAGGTGCATTTCCTGGAACCGTCACACGTGCGCGCGTTTATTATTAAAAATCTGCGGGACAGATTGGCACAAACAATGGTTTCGCAACCATCGGTTGCGCAAAGTGCAAATGCGGCTGATGATACATTTTTTAGGCAAAATGTGGCACAGCCGGCGCGGTTTGATTTTAATCTGGTGCCGGGGGCGTTTCGTGTTGCGTCACGTGCGGCGGTAAATGTTGATTTGCCCCAGAAACCGTGCGTAAAGACGGATTTTGAGGTGGTACCCATTGATGAAAATATACAGGCGTTTGATATGCCGTTGGGGCGTGTTGTTGGTCAAATTGGGAATAAATATATTATTGCCCAGACGGAAAATGCAATGGTTGTTATTGATCAGCACGCCGCGCACGAACGCATAACGTATGAAAAATTGCGCAACCACGCGATAAAGACACAACCGTTATTGACGCCGATTGTTATCAATATGCGCGAAGAAGACGTGGCGGCGGTTTTGACGGTGGCGGATGAAATGCGCGTGTCGGGTCTGCATATTGATGCGTTCGGGGATGATGCGATTGCGATTTTTGAAAAGCCCGCCGATTGGGATTTAGATTGGGACGCGTTGCTTAAATCCATCGCGCAAGAGGTACGTAGCAATGGGCATTCGTCGGGGTTAAATGAAAAACTGCATTTGAAATTGGCGAACTATGCGTGTCATCATTCGGTGCGGGCGGGGCAAAAATTAGACATAAATCAAATGGATGCATTATTGCGTGATATTGAAAATACCGAACGGGCGGGGCAATGTAATCACGGTCGCCCGGTCTATAAAATTATCCCAATTTCTGAAATTGATGGTTGGTTTGAAAGATAGTGATTTGTCCTTTACTTTTCTAGGTTTTTTTACTATTGTGCCAGTATCAAAGCAAGGAGAAATCATATGGATCAAGCAGCAGTTGTTGTTGATAATGCGACGCAAACCGTCGCCACGGCACCCCAGGGGGATATTTGGGGAATGGTGCTGTATTTAATCATTGTGTTTGGAATTATCTATTTTCTGATGGTGCGACCAAATAAAAAACGTATGGCAGAATATCAAAAAATGCTGGATGCGTTAAAGGTTGGTAATCGCGTTATGGCCGCGGGTATCTATGGCACGATTAAGAAAATTAACGATAAAACAATTGAAATGGAAGTCGCCAAAGGCGTTGTTATAGAAGTTAACAAAAACGCCGTGGCATCGGTCGAAGAATAAAAGGGTATGGGTATGTTTAAAAAACTGGCTATTATTTTTACAGCAGTATTTTGTGTTCTGTTGGCGGTGCCGACAATGTCGCCAAATTTGGCGCCTTATTTTCCGTCTTGGATTAAACCAATTCCGTTGGGGTTGGATTTAAAAGGTGGGGCGCAATTATTATTAGAGGTGGATACCGACACTATGTTCCAGGAAAAAGCGGAACAGTTGTACGAAGAAACGCGCAGCGCGTTAATTAACCGCGACAAGGGGGTTATTCGTTTTTCAAACCTGCGCAATCACGATGGTGTGGTGTCGCTGGTTGTGCGTGATGAAAACCAGGTTAGCGAGGCCAAGGGACGCTTGAAAAGTGTGTTTGGCAACACCGTTGATATCACGTCCAGTGGCAAAACAATCACTTTGTCTTATTCGGATGTGCAAAAGGCGGAAATGACCAAAGATGCGCTGGCGCGCAGTATTGAAATTGTTCGTCGTCGTATTGATGCGCTGGGGACGAAAGAACCGTCTATTCAAAGTCAGGGCGGTAAATATATTATGGTACAGTTGCCCGGTGTTGATAATCCAGAACATATTAAAAATCTGATTGGACAGACGGCAAAAATGACATTTCATTTGGTAAATGAAAATGTATCACCAGACCAGATTGCGTCGGGGCGTGCGCCAAATGGTACGGACCTGTTGCCGTATATGGATATGCCGGACCAGGTTGTGCCAGTATATTCCCGTGTAGAGGTATCCGGTGAATCACTGAAAGATTCCCAGGCAGACTATGACCAGAATAATATGCCGGTGGTAACAACGGTATTTGATGCGACGGGGGCACGTAAGTTTGCGCGTCTGACAACCGAGCACGTTAATGAACGTTTTGCGATTGTTCTGGACGGGCGTGTGTTGTCTGCGCCAACAATTCGTGAACCAATTCCGGGTGGTCGTGGCCAGATTTCGGGTGGCTTTTCATTACAGGGCGCAAAGGATTTAGCGGTATTATTGCGTTCGGGGGCATTGCCGGCGCCATTGACCGTTATCGAAGAACGTACCGTCGGTGCAGGATTGGGTGCGGACACAATCGAACGCGGTAAAATTGGCGCGTTTGTGGGTGTAATATTTATCTTTATATTCCTTATCTTTACATATCGTATGTTTGGCGTGTTGGCCAGTGTAACATTGCTTGTCAACCTGGGGATGATTGTGGGTGTGACGGCACTGTTTGGGGCAACGCTGACATTGCCGGGTATTGCGGGTATCGTGTTGACGTTGGGTATGGCGGTGGACGCAAACATATTGCCATTTGAACGTATCAGGGACGAGGTTCGTGCCGGTGTCCCGACACTGCGTGCGGTAAATATGGGATTTGATCGTTCATTAAAGACGGTTTTGGACGGAAACTTGACCACGCTTATCTGTGGTTTGGTGTTGTTCCAGTTTGGTGCCGGTCCAATTCGTGGGTTCGCGGTAACGCTGTCGATTGGTATTTTGACAACACTGTTTACGTGCGTATGGTTTGCCAAGGTTCTGATTGACTGGTACATGAACGGCAAAAATAAAAAGATTGGTTTTGTTAAATAATAAATGCAAAGGGGAAATGTTATGAAACTGCATTTTATGAAATATCGTAAATTATCGTATATTATTTCGGGGGCGCTGTTGCTGATATCGGTGCTGTCTATTTTGATACGCGGGTTTAATTATGGTATCGACTTTTCTGGGGGTATTTCGATGGAGGTTACACCCGTTGCCGAAACAATGACCATTGACAAGATGCGTTCAGAATTGGCCGAATTTAGTCCGGAATTACAGCAAATTGATGGTAATGCGATTTTGATTCGTGTGGGATTGCCCAAGGGGGTAACAGACGCGCAACAAAACGAACGCGTTGCCCAGATTAAAAATATCTTGGGCGATCAGGTGACGTATTCCCAGGTGCAAATTGTTGGACCAAAAATTGGTGGCGAATTGATTCGTGGCGGTATTTTGGCGATTATATTTGCCTTCTTGATGATGGCGGTTTATGTGTGGGTGCGCTATCGCGGGGGGTATGCCGTTGGGGCGTTGGTGTCGCTGTTCTTGGACTTTGTGTTGATGTTTGGTTTCTTTTCGATTACGGGTCTGGAATTTAATCAGACGGCGATTGCGGTTATCTTGACGGGGATTGGGTATTCGATTAACGACAAGGTTGTAAACTATGACCGTATCGAAGAAAATGTTAAAAAATATCACAAAATGCCAATGCCGGAATTAATCGATTTGTCTATTAACGAAATGTTCCGCCGTACAATGATGACCAGTATTTCAACATTATTGGCGATGCTTGGATTGTTCCTGTTCAGTGGCGAAGTGCTGCGCGAATTTGCAATCGCAATGACATTCAGTATCATTATGGGAACATTTACAAGTATTTATATTTCTAATGTGGTGTTGTTGAATTTCGACCTGCGTGGGGATAATAAATAACAAACGTTAAGCGTGTGCGTCACAATCGGCCAAGGGGGAAAGATGATGAGAATGCTGAATAAAATCATAGTGGTGCTTGTTTCTATTTTGATGGTTGGTGGTGCGCGCGCGGATGGTCTGTTTTTTCCGGATGAACCGGTTCAAGATGGTATTCAGGTTTTTGAAGTGTCAAAAACCTTTGCCGAAATTTATGAAAAACTGGATGATATAAATTGGGCGGGCAAGAATATAAATGTTGCCATTGAAAGCCTGGAAAATCTGAACAAAAATGCGCATATTGCGGCGACCGATGAACGTGTCGTTTTGGTATGGGGGGATGAAATTGTCGCAAACTATCCACGTCCCGCGGCACGTGACTGGGCGGGGTTTGGCGAAATAACAACGGCGTTGGTTTTGCGTATGCGGGCAATGGATGCAAATTTGCGCGCAATGTCGGAAAGTGCCCTGTACCAGGCGGTTATTTCGGCACTGATGCGGGGAATTGATGAAAATGGGCGATATGTTTATTCGCGTGCGGCCGAAATTACCGAAGATGGACGATTGCTGACCAGTGTGGGATTGGAAGGGGCGCGGGACGCACGTGGAAATTTCCGTGTTGCCGGTATTTTCAAAGATGGGCCCGCCGATGTCGCCGGAATACGCGCCGGGGATTTAATTTCGCAAATAAATGGCGCGCCGGTCGCAAATATGTCTGATGCAGATGTGGCGGCGGCAATGTCTGGATTTAATTCGGGTACGGCAAAGATTAGATTGCTAACACCATCGGGGGCGCGTGATGTTGTGTTGCGCCGTGCAACGGTGGTGGTGGCGGATTCTGATATTATTCATCGTTCGGGTGACAATGGTGGTATCTTGGAAATTGTTGTTCATCGTGTGTCAGATAATGCGGTTGCAATTGTTAATGAGGCCCTGGCACGGTATGCGGATGTAGGTGGAATTATCTTGGACCTGCGGTCGGCGACGGGTGATGATGAACGGGCGGCGGCAAAACTGGCGGGGCTATTTATTGGTGCAAAACCTGTTATGCGTATTAAAGAGACCGCCCTGGACGAGGTCGAAGTGGTCCCCGGTGGTAATGCCGTAACCGATGCGCCAATGGTTGTGGTTATGTCTAATATGACGCGCGGCACAGCCGAGGCAATCGCGGCCGCAATGTATGAAAATGCACGTGGTGTGTTGATTGGGACGCCGACGGCGGGAAATGCCAGAATTGCATCAAAAATTGATTTAAGCAATGGTGGCGCGTTGGAAGTGCTGAACAAATCCTTAAAAACCGGGGCGGGGCGCGTGCTGGATGGACGTGGGGTATTCCCGATTGTATGTTTGTCTAATATTCGCACCACACAGCAACAGAATGCATTTTTCTTGAACGTGTTAAATAATGATTTTAATGCCCAGGACTTTAACAAAGATGCGGGTATAAATCCAGAATCTGTGCGTCGGGGGTGTCCGGTTATCGTTAATGGCGCAGACGAAGATGCAATAGCGGCGGCGGTATCGGCCAAGATTTTAACGGATAAAAAAGTCTATAACAGGTTAATCGCAGAATAAAAAACACGGGGTGTGGAAATGTTTTTAACAAAAAATAATGAAATGTTGTGGCGACGTTTGGCGTGGGGCACGCTGGTAACGGCGGTTTTGGTGTTGATGGGGGTATGTTGTTTGGATGCGCCAATTTATGCCATAACACGTGGTATTGGTAATTGGGGAATATGGGTATTTTTGGGACGCGTATTTGATGCAAAAATTTGGATTCTGGTATCTATGATTATTTTTGCCGTTTATGGGGTAAAAAGATTAGTAAAAACAATAGAATCAATACGGGATAAAAGAATCCAGTTCAAGTTTTTGGATATTTTAAAAGAAACATTCGTAAAAACAAAGACTAGTCACGCGTTCTTGATATTAAATAGCGTCTTTTGGGCCAGTGTCATTGTATGGGTATTAAAGGTTATTATTGCGCGTCTGCGGCCGGTGTTTGTTATGTCGGGGATTATTCCAGAATTTGACAGGTTTACATGGGCGTGGCATTCGATGCCATCGGGGCATACGACGGTGACGTTTGCGGGACTGGTTATGATTGGGATGTTGGCGCCGAAATATAAACCGTTAACCTGGACATTGGCGGTGATTGTTGGTGCATCGCGTATATTTATTGGTGCACATTGGTTCAGTGATGTTATCTTGGGTGCGTTTATTGGTATGGTTATTGCCGATGTTGTAAAATGGTTATTGATGAAAAAAATCAATATAGGTGAATAAAAAACAGGGCGATGAATTTATCGCCTGTTTTTTTTGCAAATTTTGTGATAAAATGCGCATTATGAAAAAGCAATCAAAGATTTTGCCCGACCGTATGTCGGGGGCGTTGAAAAGTTTGGCGGTGCGCGTGTTTGGCGCGGGCCTGGTGGTGCTGGGGGCGTGTTTGGTGGTGGCGTTGTTCTTTCACAACCCGTATCTGGATGGATTTGCGGCCGCGGGCACATATGGCGACCAGTCGGTATTTGGCCAAATTGTTGGATTTTTGCGTTATGGAATTGGATTTGTGCCAACATTGTTTGTTTTGCTTTGTATGATGCGGGGCGGGCTGGCGTTAGCAATTAATTGGGGGGATGATACCGCGCCCGAATACAACATTTTACGTGGTTTTATTGCAACGTTTTTTGGGGCGGCGGGATTTGGTTTGATTGCGCCATCGGGAACGTTCGGTGGTTTGGCCGGTGCGATTGTTGCAAATGATTTGGGTGGTTTAATTGGTGGCGTGTGGTCTGTGTTGGTTGGTCTGGTATGTGTGGCGGTGTTTATGGTTATGGGGGCGATGCTGTTGCATATTAAATGGTCGCACGTTGTGATGGTTGCACGTCGCGCGTGGTATGTGGTGCGATGGGTATTGGCGGCGTTCCATTTGACGTCTATGCCGGCCAAGGCCGATTATCAAGAACAAGCAGAAGAAGATATTGAAGAGGCAGAAGAAGAAACGGACACGGAACCAAAGAAGCGTGCATCGCGCAAACGTCCAACCCGCGCAATCAGTGCGCCCGTCGCCGCGGCGGTGGCGCGTCCCGCGATTGCAATGGGAGATTATCCGTTGCCGGATCCAAAGTTCTTGGAAAAATCAAACTTTGGTAAATGCGTTGTAACGCCGGAACTGAAACAAAATGCCAAGAATATGGAGGTGCACTTTGCGCAATATGGTGTTCACGGGCACGTTGTTGGGATTAAGCCGGGGCCGGTTGTAACGCTGTACGAATTTATGCCAGATGAAGGCACGCGTATGACGGATGTTAATAAAACCGTGACCGATATGGTGCGTGCAATGGCGACGGAAAATATTCGTATCGCACATATTCCGCGTACGCAACTGATTGGTGTTGAAATGGTTAATCTGAACCGGCAAACGGTGCGCTATCGCGGGCTGATTGATAATCCATTGTTCACAGAATCCAAGTATAAAATCCCATTGGCGTTGGGTGTGGATATTGGCGGAAATCCAATGTACTTTGATTTGGCAAAAATGCCACATATGCTGATTGCGGGACGTACGGGTTCGGGCAAGTCTGTGTTTGTACAATCACTGATTACATCCGTTGTATATCATTTTACACCGGACAAGTGCAAATTGATGATTATTGACCCAAAGGGGGTTGATTTTGGGTTCTGGGATGAAATTCCACACCTTATTACGCCGATTGTAAAACTGGATCCGGCGGCGGCGGTTAATGCGTTGAAATGGGCTGTGCGCGAAATGGAAGAGCGCTATAAGCAATTACAGGTCTTGAACGCGCGCAATATCGAAAGTTATAATGAAATGGCGGCGGAAAAACGTGCGTCTGGTGAAAAATTAACCAAACAGGTCGCCGTTGGTACGGACGAAGAAACCGGTGAATTATTATTCGAAACCCAGGAAATCGATTTGTCTGATATGCCATACATTGTCATTATTATTGACGAGGTGGCAGATTTGATGAGCCTGGCCCGGAAAGAGGTTGAAGCCTGTGTTCAGCGTATTGCGCAAAAGGCACGTGCGGCCGGTATCCACCTGGTGATGGCGACACAGCGACCAGACGCGACCACAATTACCGGTGTTATCAAGGCAAATTTCCCAACGCGTGTTTCTTTCCAGGCGCGCAGCCGTATCGACAGTACAACGTGCCTGGGCGAGGGCGGGGCAGAAAACCTGCTGGCGATGGGGGATATGTTGTTTAGCGAGGCCGGACGCATCCCGGTTCGTATCCACGGTGCGTTTATTGCCGATGATGAATTAACGAAAATTGGTAATTTCCTGCGTGCGCAAGGGACCCCAGAATATGCCGCCGGTGTTACCGATGGTGAAGAAACGTTGGCGGGCGCCACGCCCGCGCCATCCGCCGCAGAGGTTAAAGCGGAAAAGAATGCCGACCTTTATGAACAGGCCAAAGAAGTCGTTATTCGTGATAAAAAACCGACAATTTCATATGTTCAGCGTCGTCTGGGGGTTGGATATAACAAGGCCGCCGGCTTTATCGAACGGATGGAGCAAGAGGGAATTGTTAGCGCCCCCGATGCCAGTGGCAAGCGACAGGTTTTGTAATGTGGAAAACGCTTTTATAACCGTGGGGTTTATGGTATAATTTATCGCAAAAGGAGTTATATAATGAATAAGGTTTTATCTTGTTTTGCAGTTTTAGTGGCGGCGTTTGGTATTGGGACCGCGGATGCCGCAACAAACTTTGGCGCACGTGGCGCATCCAGTGCCGATTTGACAAGCGCACCCGCCACACGTACACGTGAAAATGTAAACTATCAAAAATATCAGACACGTACAACAACACGTACGTATAAACAGTCTGATGGTGGGGATTTATATTATTCGGCCCCAACAAAACGCAGTGACCTGTATAAACAATATGATGCGGCAAAATCGTCTTCGGCACGTGCCACGAAGACAACGGTGCGTACAACGCGCGCTGAAAAAATTGTAAATAAATTAAATCGTAAATATTATTTGGCACATCCATTTTTCCAGCCATTGGGTGGAAACTTTGGTTCAATAACCGATTTTTCATATAACCAGAATTCTTTCGATTTTAAATTGCCAGATACTTTTGTAGAGCCGGGTGGAAAATGGAAGTCTGAGACATTTTCAATCAAAGAAGATTTTAGCTATGGTATTACCGATACGGTCGCATTGGTTGCAATGGCAAAATATGATATGGCAGATTATAAATTTGATTTTGATGAAACAGATGCCGACAGTAAAATGGATGACAGTTCGTTGAGCGTCTTTGGTATCGGTGCCCAGTGGCGTGCGATTGATAATGAAAAATGGATTGCGACCGCATCCGCATATTATCAGCATCAAAAAGATTTTTCTAATAATCTGATGTTGGATTTAAAGGCCGGGTACAAGGTTTCACGCTCTACAATCTATGGTTTGGTGCGCGGATGGTATTTGGACTTGGATGAAAATTCATATGGTGCGATTGTCGAAGAAGACAATGGCGGTGCGTTCTATATCGCATATGATACCGATGTAAAAGATATGTTCTATGTCGAGGGTGGTTTGGGTGTATTCAGTGTATTGAACCAGGATTGGACATTAAATGTCGAAGGGGTCTTTGGTAACTATGGCTGGCATAACCAGGCGTCGGTCAAGGCGGCCCTGGGGTGGCAACCAAATGACTGGTTTGCATTGAATTTGTATGCAAAATCATCAATCTATGACAGTGCTGATGACAAAAACTTAAAGACATATTTGTATAGTCCATCGGTAAATACGGGACTGGAATATTGGGGTGATTCCAAGATTGATAAAGCAAATGAAATGTCCCTGGGGGTTCAGGCGATATTCCATTTCTAGGAATCTAATTCATAACCGTCCCCGTTAATGGGGGGCGGTGTTTTGGTTTTTGTCCAGGTTTAGGGAGAGGGGAAAATATGCGTAAATTTTTATCGGCGTTTTTAGGTGGTGTTTTAATGTTCGGTTCGGCAAATGCAAATTCTTTGGAATTTGATACGTCTGATCCGTTGTATATGCCACGCGCAGAAGAAATTTTGTCTGAATCAACCGTGTCTTTTGGACGGGATATTTTGCGTTTTGGTGAAACGCTGTCCTATGGATTAAATGACAGATTAACAATTTCTGCGAATACACATTATCAAATAGATTTTTCCGGTACCGATGACGGGTTTACCAGTACGGACTTGGGCGGTGTGTATCGCGCGGGTGCATCTGATACATTTATTTCAGATGTTATATTTGGATTCAAATTCGGGGGCAGTCGTAATGTTCGTACCCCGTGGTTCGCAGATTCAACGTATTATGCCGGTTGGCGTTTTGGACGTCAATGGGCGGGACTGACGTTGGCGGCAACAATCCAATCAAACTGGATTTTTGATGATGAGCGCGGTATGTCTTATATTGATTTGATGCCAGAGGCGTATTTTAGACTGGACCCCGATTGGCGTTTGGGGATGTCTGCCATTATTCGCAAGGCAACAACACCGTCATATAACCAAGAATGGATTGGAATGAAGGTTGTTCGTCAATTTGGTCGTACGCAATATGTTGGACATATTGACTATGAATTTGAACACGAAGATGTGCAGATTGGGGCACGCGTCAATATCCTCTTTTAAAAAATTAAATATAATAAATTATCTAAAAATAAATCCGGTGGCTCATGTAGCGTTTGTACACTACGCCACCGGATTTATTTTTATCTAAATCATTCTATTTAATTTTTATCAAGTACAAGGGGTATTATTCTTCTGAATTTATTTTCTGGCGCAGGGATTCCCAATATTCCAGGCGCTTTTTTATTTCACGTTCAAAGCCACGTTCAACGGGGTGATAGAATTTTTGCCGCCCCAGCGATTCCGGGAAACAATTTTGACCACTGAAACCATTGGCGGTATCTGGGTCATAGATGTATCCCGCGTTATAGCCCAAATTTTTCATCATTTTTGTCGGCGCGTTTAAAATATTTTTTGGTGGCATTAGTGAACCCGTTTCACGGGCCACGGCGTATGCCGCCTTTTGCGCTTTGTAATTGCCAACACTTTTTGGGGCGGTGCCTAAATAAATCACCAGTTGTGTCAGGGCCAGGTCCCCCTCGGGACTGCCCAGTCTTTCATAAGCCTGCCAGGCGGCAATCGCCATTTGCAATGCGTTTGGATCGGCCAGGCCCACATCTTCGACCGCAAAGCGGGTCAGGCGCCGGAATATGTACATTGGATCCTGGCCGGATGTCATCATACGCGCCGTCCAATACAGTGCGGCGTCCGTGTCACTGGCCCGCAGGGATTTATGCACCGCCGATATCAGGTTATAATGTTCGTCGCCACTTTTGTCAGATAGGGGCGCGCGCTTTTGCACCGCGTTGTCCAATTCGTCGGGTGTTAAATCGTGCCTGAAATTTGCGTTAATTAAATATTCAACCGTATTAAGCAGGAAGCGTGCATCGCCGTCCGCCATCTGGGCCAAGTGCGTTCGTGCGTTTTCATCCAGTGGTAATTTTTTTTCTAAAAATTCTTCGGCACGCTTTATTAGTGTCAATAAATCTTCGGTCGACAGGGGTTGCAAAACCCCAACGTGACAACGCGACAGTAGCGCGTTATTCAAATTAAAACTGGGGTTTTCGGTGGTTGCACCCATAAATACAACCGTGCCATCTTCGAGATATGGCAGTAGGGTATCTTGCTGGGTCTTATTAAAGCGATGAATTTCATCAATAAACAGCAATGTATTGCGACCAATGTCGCGATTCATACGTGCGGCATCCATTGCCTTTTTTATATCCGCCGTGCCGGAAAATACCGCAGACATCGGTACAAAATCCATATCGACCGAATTTGCCAATGCGCGTGCGATTGTTGTTTTTCCGCATCCGGGCGGCCCCCATAAAATTAAATTTGATAATTTTTTATTATCTACCATACGACGGACCAGGCCGTTTTCACCCAGCAATGTTGTTTGACCAACAACATCTGCGATTGTGTTGGGGCGCATTAAATCAGCCAGTGGTCGTGTCATAGTTTTACTTCGCTTTTATTTAATGTTTATTTATGGTATAATTATTCTATTAAAAAACACAGGGGTTGGCAATTGGTAAATATAAATAAAAGTTCTGAATTTGCGCTGGCGGTGGCAAACCTGGCGGCGGCGGCAATTGCGGCAAATCCGGCGTTGGATATGGAAACCGCGGTAAAGCAAGCGCGTGAAATCTTGCGCGGGGCATCTGTTACACCACAACAAATCGAAGATTCAATTCAGCCCGATAAAATTCAATGCCTGGAAGATGGCACGTGGCATATTATGTTGCGGCGCTATGTAAAGCGGAAATTTAATATGACGCCTGAACAATATCGGGCAAAGTGGGGATTGCCGGTGGACTATCCATTTGTTGCACCCGCATACGCGCGCAAGCGTTCACGCATTGCAAAGAAAACAGGATTGGGGAAAAAGTAATATGTCTAAGAATTTTGAAAAAGTTGTGAATGCGCCACATATGTATTTTGGAAAGGCGCGCAAAAAACTGGTTCGGGGTAATTGGCCAAAAAGTACGGGTAAACGCGTCGGACGCGGGGGAAAGATTGCGTTTCATTCTTTGATGCAGTTTATTACATGGACATTGAAATATGCGCTGCTTGATAATCATCTGACACGTAAACTGGAAGAGTTGTTGGCCAAGATTAAAAAGACAGACGGTAAAGGTAAAAAGAAACTGTGGCGGGCATTTATTAAAAAGAATCCTAATTTTATGGGGCATATAGTTTACTATATGATGTTGGTGGCGACGGCGGCGGGGATTGATTTAAGCCGGGACGAATCTTTTATAAAAGAAACGGTTAAAGAGTGGATTGCAGAATTAACAGATGATGATGATTCAGATGATGACAATACCATAGATATAATGAGTATTGATGTAAAGTCAAAGGTAAAAGACATTAATAATACGGTTCCGCATTTGAGTGCAATTTCGACAAATCAATCGCAATCGGAATTTGTAAAGCAGGCGGCAAAAGAATACTGGGATGAAATTGCGGTGGCGTTGACGGAACTTGAAACGTATCGCGCGTCACCAAAATTACATTCTGGGGAAAAACGGTATACAAATGGACTGGGGTGTACGTGGCAATATTGGTATAACGACAATGGCGTTTTGTATAAAGAAAAAAATCTTAAAAATAATACCAAAACTTTGAGCGCAGATAAAAATTATGAGCAGGCACGTCGGCATTTGATTTATGAAACGTTACCCGCGCTTTATAATGCGATTAAACCGTATGATAATATTACACCACAAATGCAAATTGCATTGTTGATGGCGGGTTATCAACGTCCCGCGGATATGAAACATATCGCAGAAAAATTGGCGTCGGCCACCACCGTACAACAGGTGGCGGATGCATTTGCAGATGTGACGAATGTTCCATCAAAATGGCGTGATGGGACACGTGTTCGTCGATATACGTGCGCGTTGTACGCGATTGGCGCAATCAGTGCAGAACAAATCTTGGATTGGACACGGGATTCTTTTTCAATGGTTAATGTTAACACCGTATACAAGAATGGGCATTTTGTAATATCACAACAAAATATTGAATTTTTATTGGGACGCAGTCGGCCAAATACAAATACTGTGCGTGAATTTTTGAATGATTTTGATACCGGACGTAAGATTGTTGCGGATATAAAAACGTCCGGTGACACATTTAAATTTGACGAAAAAGCCAAAGATTCAAATTATGAAAAATCTATGGCGGTGGTAAACAAAGCAGACAAGAAATTTAAAAAAGGAAAATATAAAGACGCCGAAAAACTTTATGTTGAGGCCTTGGCGTTAAATCCAGACAATATGGAGGCGTACAGTTCGTTGGCGCTAACGTACAAAATGCTGGGGGATAAAAATAAGTCGGTAGAGTATTACCAAAAGTGTATTGATACGGTCGTCAAATGTAACGAATATATGAATTCAAACAAGTCTATGTTACTGGATCGACGGGTAAAGGCAATGACGTATTATAATGCAGGACTTGCCCGCCAGGAAATGGGGCGTATCGCCCAGGAATCTGGGGATGCGTCAGCGGCCAAGGAACAATATCAATTGGCAGAAAAGAATTTTAACACCGCCAAGAAAAATGCGGAAATGATAGAATTAGATTCTGATATAATTGATATTTATAACAGGGCAATTAATGATGTAAAGAAAATGATGGATGCGTTAAAGAAGTTGTCGTTCAAGGCATCAGCGGCAAAGGTGAAAAATAAATCAGCGATTCTTGATGCCGCACGCGCCAAGGATGGTGAATATCGGGCATAAAATCCAATATGATTAGGTGCAGGGGGAACATTATAATATGAAAGTCTTTGTTGATATACACGATAGCAGATGGAAAAAGTACAAAATCGATTTTGAAAAAATCGTCTGTACGCAGGGTTTTCCCGCACACAAAGAATCAGAGGTTTCAATTATATTAACCGATGATGCGGAAATTCACGCGTTAAATCGTGATTGGCGTGGCAAGGATGCACCAACAAATGTCTTGTCGTTTGAATTGGGGGATGATGTTTTGTTGGGGGATATTTATATTTCATTGGACACCGTCCTGCGCGAGGCGGCCCAGCAAAATAAATCTGTCGCCGATCATACGGCACATATGGTTGTGCACGGTGTTTTACATTTATTGGGATATGATCATTTGAATGATAAACAGGCGAAAATTATGGAAAGCAAGGAAATAAAAATCTTGGCAAAATTGGGAATAAAAAATCCGTATAAGATGGATGCTTGTGATGCGTGTGAATGTGCATTGGGGTGTCCGGGGGCGGGGTTGTTTGCTTTCTTAAATAAATTTAAAATACGTACGGATTCTTTTTGGCAATATGCGCTGTACGCAGTGTTTGGTGGTCTTGCGACATTTGGATTTGCGCCATTTAATATGTGGTGGCTGACAATTTTATGTTTTATGGGGGCATATTGGTTGACGGTGCGCGCAAATAAAAAGATTGGTTTTTGGCGTGCATTCTGGCGTGTGGCACCATTTGGGGCAATGTATGGTGTTGGTATGTTTTGGTGGGTTTTGAATTCTATTTATGTTGTGCCGGAATTGGCCACGCAATATGCAATTTGGACGGTGCCGGGGTTGATTGGCCTGGCGTTGGCGGGGATGATAATTTTCGGGACACCATTTGCGATTTTGCGTGTGGTACGTATGAAGCCCGGGGCGCGGCCATTTTTCTTTGCGGCCATTTGGGTAATCGTTTTATGGTTGCGTGAATGGGTGTTTACGGGATTCCCGTGGAATCCGATTGCAAATATTTCAATGCCGATGCCAATGCTTGCAAATTCTATGTCTTTGTGGGGGGCATTGGGGTTGACCTTTGTAATTATTGGGTTTGCGGGCGCGGTGGTGGAATTATTGCGTTTGCGCAAACGTGTAAATCTTGCAACGTTGATGGTATTTGTTGTGTTGGGGTTGATTGGTGTATTTGCGGGACGTGAAAATATGAAGCGCTCTGATAGTGGGGCGGATTTAAAACCGCAACTGATACGTATTGTGCAACCCGCCATATCACAATCGCAAAAGGCAACGCATAATCGCGAGATGGCAATAAAAAACGCCGAAGAAAATTTGGGTAAAATGTTGTTTATGGGGGTGGGGGACGCGACGCCGGATTTAATAGTTTATCCAGAAACGGCGTACCCGTTCGTTGTTGTTGATGGCGACCAGATGCCACTGGGGGTGGCGTTGGGGACAAATGTTATTATTGGGGCGACAACTTATAATCCATCATTGGGGTTACAAAATTCGATGATTGTGTCTGATGAAAATGGCCGGATTTTAAGCGTATACAGCAAATCTCACCTGGTACCGTTTGGCGAATATAGGCCGTTGGGATTCTTGCCGGCGCCGGCAAATTTGGTCCCCGGTGATGGGCCAGAATTAATTAGTTTGGATATCGCGGGACGTGATTTTGTATTTGCCCCCGCCGTGTGTTACGAGGTTATTTTTTCAGATTCCTTGCTGCCGGATGGGGCGGGATTAAATCCAGATGCAATTATAAATATCACCAATGATAACTGGTTTGGGAAAACACCCGGGACATATCAGCATTTGGATATGGTGCGGCGCTATGCCATTGAATCGGGGTTGCCGATTATTCGCGCGAACTATTCAGGTATCAGCGCGTTTGTTGGTGCAGATGGCGTGGTAATAGAAAGTATGCCAATCGGCGCGTCGGGACATATTGATGGATTTGTATGGGGGGCGCATATAACCCCATATCGGGTAATTGGTATGAATTGGTGGTTTATTATCATATTGGCATTTGCCACCATATCATCGGTTGCAATGAGTGCGATTGATAAAGA
The DNA here is from genome assembly GCA_015062485.1 of Alphaproteobacteria bacterium. Classification (GTDB taxonomy): domain Bacteria; phylum Pseudomonadota; class Alphaproteobacteria; order Rs-D84; family Rs-D84; genus Enterousia. Next base: position 78,947 of record SUUO01000002.1, on the reverse strand, counting down.
AAATTAATCTTTCATAACCTGGGTTAAAATCCAAACGCGGATGGCGGATGATAAATTCGTGTCTGGTGCACGTTTGTTATCAATTTCACAAATTATCGATGCAATGGATACGCCACGTGTACCGGCGATTCGTTTTAAGACGTCGATAAATTCTGGTTCCAGGGTGATACTGGTTTGATGGCCCGATAAAGATACAGATATTTTTTTCATCTTAATATTTCCCGGCAATCAAGCAATCGGTCATTGCGCGATATGGGTCATCATATTTACGCAATATGCGCAATGATAAATTATCCAACATATAGCACGTGCCAAATGTATCAAACGCAAATAAAAATAAATCGTTGCGACCAAATATTGTTTTGCCACTGGTCCCGGGCAGGGTTCCATATTCGCGGTTCACGTCAATAATATTGGGAACCGGTGTGCGTGGTCCGTTGTCAAATTCGTTTGGCCCAAATATATATCCAGAATCCAATGATATGCCAGATGTTGTGGCAAAAAATTCAATCATAAACATTGGCAAGATTGCCGCACGAATATGTTGTAACACAGAATTTGTATTTGTTATTTGTTGGGGCGTTGCGGCGGGGGCAATAAATGCACCCCGGGATTTCATTGCAGATAAAAATTCATCACGTGTTAATGCCATATTTTATCCATTCTTTAATCGCGTTCCGCCGCCAACTGCGCTGCCATTTGGGCCAGTCTGTCTTCGGTCGCATTACCGCCGTCGCCACCGCCGGTCGTATGCGCCGGCAGATATATTTTTTTTGCCGGATTGGGTAGCCATAATGTTTTTGCGTCTGATTGCATAATTATAAATTTATCAAGGCGCATACTGTGTGGAAATGTCCAGCACATAAACATATTATCAATTTCCATTTTCCCGCCCAACATTAACGGCACACGAAAACGAAATGATATATTTTGCGGAATATTTTGTCCCATCAACAGGCCCATAAATTCATCCTGGGATAAATTCATAAATGCTAATTCTTGGACAGAATCGGTCAGACTGGCCGTAAAGGCGTGACATAATTCCTTGTATTTTTTAAACCAATCGGGGGAAAGGGCGGTGGGTTGTGGCGTATATTCCATCACGGGCATATCGTCCATAGACATATCCGCCAAGATTTTTTCAGCCGCGCTTTCGTTTAATTGCATTACAGTTTCCCTATGTATTCAATTACGGTTGTTATGTATTCAGAATACGCCGCAAAATTTTCAGCATCATCCGTATCCAGTGGTGTGTTGCGATGTTCGTTCATATAATGACGTAATTCATCGATTGAATTAAATGTTAATACAGATTCATCGGCGTTTGTCCCCGTTGGGTTCAGCACAAATGCATTAACCGTGATTTCAATGTCATCTAGTGTGTCACGGAATATTTGTTGTAACTTATTAACGCAACCCTGCATTTGGGATGTTGATATGCCAACCGCGCCAAGGTATAAAACCTCGTCCGTGCCAATGGCCAGTAATGCCATCTTCTTTCCATTGATAAATGGTTCCGGTTTAATAACATAGCCCGCCATTGAAAAGATTTCACGAATTTCGGGCCAGTCTTGTTTTGTTTGGACAGATGGCGTTGTGGTCGTCGCAGGGATAGTGGGTGTCATTGTCGTGGGCACTGGTGTCGCCGGTGCAAATGTGTTCGCGGGCGCGATATTTAATCGCGGTGGGCGTGGCGGCATTGGTGCCGCGGTGGGTGCCACCGGTGTGATGGGGGCGTGTTGAACCGTGCCGGGTATAATGTTTATTTGCGATGCATCGGGATTGGTTTTGGGTGCTGTATTTGTTTTTTGTGGTGCAGAAATCTTGATATGACGCCGGCGTGGCTTTATCAACAAATAAAGCACAAACAGCGTGATAAATGTTGCCGCGACAAATGAAAAATAGAACCAAAAACTGACCGGGGCGCGTGATGCCTGTTGCGTTGCCAGGTAATCCCAATGTGCCCCCGAAAACAGATTAAAACCGAAACGGGTGTTGAACCAAAATGTTGTCCCCAGGGTCGCGGCTAGCAACCACAGAAGTCCCAGTAAAATATTTTCAAAATTCTTTTTCATCGTTTTTTATTCTATCATATTTGTGATAAAGTAAAAAGTGTTATGATTGATATGAATTCTTTTTTAAGTGATATAAATACCAAAATCGGTGTGTGGTGTGGTGCGGAAATAGACAGCACGGATTTGGCACGTATGGTTGAATTTGCAACCGATTATAATGTGGATGTGTTGTCGGTCGTGCCCGATGCGGTGCCGGTTGTTTGGCCCTGGGTAGAGGCTCAAGACAAAAAAATCATTGGACGTTTTTATGTCAATGATGACAAGGTGGACGAAGGTGTTATGTCTGATTTAACGGTGCGGATTAACGCATCCCTTAAACAGGGGGCCTGTGGTGCCCAGGTTTTTGTTCGGTACAAGCATCTTAAATCTATGATAGACCAGGTCGCAATTATTCGTGATGATTTGTTCTTTAATCGGGATTTGGTAATTGGGCTGGATATTGGGGACATCGATTCGGATAATTGGGCGAATTTGTTCCACGAATTAAAGCGAATAAATGCGTCGGCGGTTTTGTTCGTTTTGACAAAAGACGCGGGTAAAAAATCAGATTTTGTGGGGCGGGTTTATGGAATGCTGAATGCGTGGGATGCTGACTTTGGTGGTGCGTTGCATTTTGCGTTGGAAAATCGTCCCGAACGAATCGATCAGGCACGACGTCTGGTCGAATCGATACGGCCTGATTTATTGTCTGGATTACGATTTTTTGTAAATTACTAAGCGTTTCTTAGAATTAAATATTTTGGGGCGGCGGTGCCAGCCTTATTTTTGTGCTGATAACGCGTTTGAATAATTTCCATGTCTGGAATAGTCGCAATCAGGGACGTTGACTTTATTTGTTCACGTATCCAATCAAAGTATTCCCAGTGATCTGTGCCGATTATTATTTCGCCATTTTCGGATAAATATTTTGATAACAGATTTAAGAATTCAGCAGATAATAATCTGCGTTTTTCGTGTCGCGCTTTTGGCCAGGGGTCGGGGTGCAAGACCCAGATTTGTTCAAATTTCGAATCTGTTTCACGCAGGAAGTCCCGCACATCATCCGCCCAGATACGAATGCCCGTATATTCATCCAAAATCCGATTCGATTTTTCATCGGTTATTGCAGACAGCAGGCTGGCCACCCCATTCATAAATGGTTCGGCACCGATTATAATTTTATCCGGGTTATTGCGTGCCAGGTCGCGTACGTGTTCGCCCGCACCAAATCCGATTTCCAGTATATTGCCCGTTGTGGGTTTTATGGTTGGTAAAACCGTGTCAATCAGTGTCGATTGACGCGTGGATAGTTTTTTACCGTGACGGCGTCCAAATGTTCTTATTTCTTGTTTTTCCATATATTTAGTATAGAATTGGGATTGGTAAAACACAAGGAATATATAGATGAGAACGGGTTTATCAAAAGACTTAATCGCGCGTGTGTTGGGCGGCGCACCAAAATATACATTGGATGAATTAGAAGAAAAATTCCCGCCACGTAATCTGGGTGAGGGCGCTTTTGTCACACGATTCGCCCCAAGCCCGACGGGATATATGCATATTGGTGGTTTGTATGGTGCGTTGATAGACTGTAAATTGGCCCAGCAATCGGGTGGTGTGTTTATGTTGCGTATCGAAGATACAGACACCAAGCGCGAAGTTATGGACGCCGTTAAAATTATAGAGGCGTCAATGGACCGATTCGGTTTGACTTATAACAACGATGAAAAATATGGTCCGTACTATCAATCAAAACGCAAAGATATTTATCATTCGGTGGTGGCGCATTTATTAGAAAATGGGTTGGCATATCCGTGCTTTTTGACGGCGGATGATATGGAAAAAATTCGTGATAATCAAAAGGCGGCGGGCTTTGCAACCGGTATCTATGGTGAATTTGCGCGCGATCGTGATTTAACAGATGCGGAAATTATTGCGCATTTGGATAATGGTGAAATTCCATCGATTCGTTTGTATTCGTCCGGTAATCCAGAACAAAGAATTTTCTGTAAGGATGCGGTGCGTGGTTCAATCGGATTCCCGGAAAATAACGAGGATATCGTTTTAATTAAATCAAATGACGGTTTGCCAACGTATCATTTTGCGCATTTGTGTGATGACCACTTTATGCGTACAACACACGTTATTCGTGGCGAAGAATGGTTGCCATCATTGCCGTTGCACGTGCAGTTATTCCGTATGATGGGCTGGACCGCACCATTGTATATTCATACATCAACCATTGATAAGATTGATGAAGAATCTGGCAAACAACGCAAATTATCAAAGCGCAAAGACCCAGAGGCAAATGTTGCCTTCTTCTTAGAGGCGGGGTGGCCGGTCGAATCGGTGATTGAATATTTGGGGAATATTGCGGCGTCGGGCTATGAAGAAGCCAAGATGAAGGGCGCGGTTAAATCATTTTGGGATTATGAAATGCGCGCGAAAAAAATCCCAATGTCGGGTGCGCTGTTTGATATGAAAAAACTGGAATGGTGGGCCAAGGAATTTATTGGTTCGCTGCCGGTGCCGGAATTGGTTGCGCGTGTTGTCACGTGGGCAAATGAATATGGTACGGACGCAAACAAAATGCAGGTGGCGGATGTAGATTACTTGACGGGCGTTTTGGGGATTGAACGTGATAATCCAAAGCGTGTCCGCAAGGACTTTATCACTTGGTCCCAGACATTGGAAAATGTTGCATTTTTCTGGGATGAATTGTTTGTTCCAAACACCGAATATGAATTTAATCACGATGTGTTAAAATCATTTTTGGAAACATATAATCCGGCCGATGACAAGGATTCCTGGTGGGCGAAAATTGTTGCGGTTGCCGAAAGGACAGGTGTTAAAAATGGTGATGTGGCAATGAACCTGCGTGTGGCATTATCGGGTCGAACAAATACACCGGACCTGTATTCCATTATGTCGGTTATGGGCGGTGAACGGGTTAAACAACGAATCGAAAAGGTGATAAAATGACAAAGGAAAAAAGGGCGCGTGTTCGCGCGGTAAAAAAAGATGAACACGCATCAAGATTGTTAAAGGTTTTGCGTGCAACGGGGTTGTTCCGTTGGGAAAAGCCAAGCACACACGCCGAAGAAATTGTAAATATTTTAACCCACGGTATTGGTATCGGATTGGCCATTGCGGCATTGACATTGTTGGTGGTGTTTGCGGGCATCAAGGGTGACGCATGGGCGATTGTGTCGTGCGCGATTTTTGGTGTGACTATGATAACACTGTATTTCGGGTCAACAATGTGCCACGCAACAATTGGTAAAAAACACGAATGCTTTTTTGAGGTCTGGGACAGTGTTGCAATATATGCCCTGATTGCGGGGACGTATACGCCGTTTTTGTTGGTAAATTTGCGGGGATTGATTGGATGGATTGTGTTTGGAATCCTGTGGGGGATTGTGCTGTTCGGGTCGTACATGAAAATCCGTAATCCAAAGCAGCAACCAAAGTGGATGGTGGGGCTGTATGTTGCGATGGGGTGGACGTTGTTGTTTATTTTGCCGGCAATGATTCGTAGTATTCCCGTGCGCGGTCTGTGGTTTATTTTGGCGGGGGGATTGGCATACACAATTGGTGTGATATTCTATTTATGGCGCCGGATGAAGTTTTCGCATGCCGTTTGGCATCTGTTTGTAATCGGGGGCAGTGTGTGCTTCTTCTTTGCCGTTTTGTTTGGGTGCATTTTGGATTTATAAGTAAACCGGCGTTTGCCGGTTTTTTATTAGTTGACTTTTGAAAATCAAAGGCATAGAATTTTAGGTATGAATTTGTTTAAGTCTTTCTTTACAACAACTACTACAACCCCGTTGGGGGTGTAAATTCTATTGCGGTGCTTGGCACAAATTCTTATAATTAATCAGTCAAAAAATAATAAAAAACACTAAGGGACAGTTATTATGTCATATGATATTGAAATTATTCGTCACTCGTTGGCGCACGTTATGGCGGCGGCGGTAAAAAAGTTACACCCAGATGTTAAATTCGCGGGTGGACCGGCAATTGAAAATGGGTTCTATTATGATTTTGATACAGAATACCGTTTTTCAGAGGAAGACTTTGCAAAAATCGAACGTGAAATGCGTGATTTGATTAAATCAAATGGTCGTTTTGAACAGCGTAATGTGTCGATTGACGAAGCCAAAGAAATTTTCGCCGACCAACCATATAAAATGGAATGGTTAAACGAATATGATGCGGCGGGCGAGGCGTTATCGATTTATACTTTCCGTGATTTTGTTGACCTGTGCCGCGGGCCACACGTGGAAAGTTCCAAGGATCTGCCACGTGACGCGTTCAAAATCCGCAGTGTTGCCGGCGCATACTGGAAGGGGGATGCAAAAAATAAAATGTTACAGCGTATCTATGTTGATGCGTTTGCAACCAAAGAGGAATTGGATAATTTCCTGAAGATGCAGGAAGAGGCCGCCGCGCGCGATAATCGCAAACTGGGCAAGGATATGGATTTGTTCCACTTTGAACCAGAATATGCACCGGGGTCGGTGTTCTGGCACGACAAGGGGTACAAGATTTATCGTCGTTTGATTGAATATGTACGCCAACGCCAAGAATTGGCCGGATACCAGGAAATTTCAACACCGGCGGTTATGGACAGATGTCTGTGGGAGCGATCGGGCCACTGGGCAAAATATGGTGAACACAATTATTCTGGTAAAACCCAAGATGGCAAAGTGTTCTGTATTAAACCAATGTCTTGTCCGGGTGGGATGTTGGTGTTTGGACACGGGCTGCGTTCATACAAGGACTTGCCATTATATATGGCCGAATTTGGCAAGGTTCATCGTTATGAGGCGGCGGGTGGCCTGTCGGGGTTGATGCGCGTTCGTGAATTTACCCAGGACGATGCGCATATCTTCTGTACCGAAGAACAACTGGAAGAAGAGGTTGTAAAAATCCTGCGCTTTATCAAGGATATTTATGGCAAATTCGGATTTGATAAAATCACAATGAAATTGGCCACGCGCAAGGAATCTGAATTCCGTATCGGGTCGGATGAAATCTGGGACAAGGCCGAGGGTGCATTAAAGCACGCGCTGGAATCAAACGGCATTGAATTTGAAATCGCCGAAGGGGACGCCGCGTTCTATGGTCCGAAAATTGATAACTATCTGCGCGATTCGATGGGACGTGTATGGCAGTGTGGTACAGTGCAGTTGGATATGAACCTGCCGGAACGATTCGATTTAAGTTATGTTGGCGAAGATGGTGAAAAGCATCGTCCAATTATGTTGCACCGTGCAATGTTGGGTTCAATCGAACGCTTTATGGGAATCTTGCTGGAATCAACGGGTGGTAATTTGCCACTGTGGTTGTCGCCAGAACCGGTTGTGGTAACCCCGATTTCTGAAAAACACGCAGAATATGCAAACGAGGTTGTTAATGCACTGCGTGCGGCGGGCGTGAATGTGCGTGCAGATTTGCGTGATGAAAAGGTTAACTATAAAATCCGTGAACTGTCGCTTGCTAAAACGCCAATCATCGCCGTTGTTGGTGAAAAAGAAGCCGCCGACAAAATGGTGACATTGCGCCGTTTGGGTGTTGAAAAGCAGGAATCAATGCCACTGGATAAATTTGTCGAAATGATGAAAGATGCAGTGAAATTACCATTGTAAAAGCAGGGGGATGATATGAAAAAAATAATGCTGTTGTTGGTTTTGACTATGCCGTGTGTATTGTCGGCCTGTGCCAAACAGTGCGAGGTTGAACCCATTGTTGAGCAGAATCATAAACTGATTGTGCCACCGAACTTTGGGCAAATGCCAAAATAAAAGGACAAAAGAGACACGAATTTCGTGTCTCTTTTTTTATTCTATGCGTTTGGTTATTCGTTTTTTTTATGATATAATAAGACAAGAGAATTTCATAAATGGGGGAATTTACAATGAACGATGATAACTTGGATTTATTGGATTTAGATGACGGTGCGTCGATGGATACACTGCCGGATGCAACGCCGTTTGCGGCCCCGCGCCCAAAGAAGCCGTGGCTGTTGTTGACGGTGGGGTTGGTTGTCATTGTTCTGGCGACCTATGTGATTATTCGTACGGTTGGGGGGACATCTTCGTCCGCGATAGAGGTTGATCTGGATGCGCCGGCAATTGTTGTTGATGGTGCGCCGGCACCGGATATGAATGTTATGCCACCGGCACCAAAACCAGTGGCCCAGCCACAGCCGGTTGCGCAGCCCGTCGCACAACCGCAACCAAAACCACAGCCGGTTGCACAACCGCAACCCGCCCAGCCCGTTGGTACGCCGGTGCGTGTTGTTGAAGACAGAAAAGAGGTCACATTTAACCCAGCGGCCAAAGCGACACCGAAACCCGCCGCTAAACCCGCCGCAAAGCCGGCGGCTAAGCCTCAGCCAAAGCCGGCCGCAAAACCCGCGGTTACAAAGTCTGTGTTTGATTGGTATGTTCAGTTGGGATCGTACAGCACACGTGCATTGGCGGAAAACGCACAGCGTCAGATGCGCGCCGCGCACGCAAGCCTGTTCCAGGGACAACAGTTTGTTATCCTGGCGGCACAGTTGAAAAATGGTACAACAACATATCGTTTGCGTGTTGGATTTAAGACCGCAGCCGAGGCAAATGGATTCTGTCGCAATGCAAAATCCGATGGTTTGGATTGCTATGTTGCAAAATAATCAAAGGGGACAGATATGAGATTAGGTTGGACCGAAATAATTTTAATTGTAATCTTGGTTATGATTTTGTTTATGAGCAACAAAATCCCGGGAATGATGCGCAATTTGGCGGATGGTATCAATGTATTTAAAAAAGAACTGAAAGATACCAAGAAAAAAGAACCAAAAAAGGCCGTCAAGAAAGCGCCAGCCAAGAAAAAGAAATAAAAAATCCCGCCATTCGGCGGGATTTTTCAAAGTGCAATATAATGCATATATAAATAAATATTTTTCTTTATATTTTGTTGTGTGTATTTTATAATTGATGTGAATCCAACAGGGATGTTGGCTTCGGGGACGTAAGAAATCCTTTAAGAAAGCGATGCGTCAATATTCGCATTGGAATCCGACCTGGGACAAAAAACTGGCGCGGATGCGCTTTTTATTTTGTCTGATTTTCCCGATTACGGTCGGGGGGCCTGTGGCTATATAACAGCGCGTATGCGTAAAGGCCACAGGGGTCATTCTTTCTTATGATTTTCTTAACCCCCTGGCCACCAATTTATTTGGTGGTTTTTGTTTAACAAAAATACAAAGGGAAAAGAAAATGAAAAAAATCTTTCTGGGTGGCGCATTGTGCGCAATTATGACAGCACCAGCATTTGCAACATATGGTACAGAAATGAATACCACATTGGATGATGCACGTGCGGCAATTGAACGTATCGATAATTCGTGGGATGCAATGCGTGATTTGCGTGTCGCGCTGAATGGCAGTTCTGATCCAATGACAGACCTGGTGGCGTGGGCAAAAACAGAAAACACAACATCTGCGTATGAAAACGAAACGGATAATATCGGTGTGGTAAATGGCATTATCAATGATACAGCCTTTATTATGCAGGGATACTATACCAATGCGGTATTGGCAAATGATGCAATTGCGGCAAATGCAGATGCAATCGCATTAAACAGCGCGGCAATTTCGAGACTAGAAAACACGGTTAGTGATATAGAAAAAGATTTGTCGGCCGGTATTGCAAGTGTGGCGGCATTGTCTTCGGTTGCGGTATCTGATGTTGCCCGTGGCGAGGTATCTGTGGGTGGTGGCTATGGATATCATAATGGCGAATCGGCGGCCGCGTTTGGCTTTGCGATTGGTTTAACAGACAACTGGTCGATGAATGCAGGTGCCGGAATTTCCAGTGCAGATACAACATTCCGCGCAGGTACGAATTACAAGTTCAAGTTGTTTTAAAAAAAATCCCGGCATTTGCCGGGATTTTTTATCAGTGGACAGACGCTAAGTTATTATTTGCTGTAATAACAATTCTGGTCATATTCCCACGTTCCCGAAGAGTCTGAAAAATCTGTGCCTGATGGGATATAGCATTCTGTAATACTGGTCGCACCACTGGATTTTGTCGTTCCGTACACCCCACCTGACGACGGACAGCGTTGACATTCCATCTTGTCCTTATAATACCCCTGAATACAGGTGAAAGTATCACTATAACCATCAACCGATTCCATTGCACCAATCTCAACCGTTACACAATTAAATGTATATTCACTGCACATTTTAACCGTTGTGGAACCGTCAAAACATTCGGCGTTTCCCGGGAAACAGGCTATTCCTTGGATACATATACTTCGGGCTGTTTCCATTGAAAAGTCATCAGAATACTCAATCAGTATGTCGCCGTCAAAACATTCTTTTGTACCCGCATCAATTTGATAACTTCCGGCATCTTCAGATTCTTGGTTAATCCACACTTCGTACGATATTCCATCTATGGTTACAGCTGCCTGACGCAGATTGTGAGAATATGCATCAGATACCAATCCACCCAATACAATTGGTATAACATAAATAAGTTTCTTCATTCTTTGACCTCCTTTGATTTTCACGAATGAAAAAACCGCCGAGAAATTCAAGCGGTTGGAGGTTCATAGCTATAATTCGGTATAGTGTGCTTATTTTACGTGATAAACACGTATTATTCACAGCCCTCCAACCCAATGATTGGAGAAAGAATATTTATCACCACGTAATCAATACATGGTGCCGAAATCACGGGCTATGACACCCCATTATGACAAAATCGTCATAACGTAACGATTATAGCGGATAGTTTATGTTTGTGCAATTACTTAGATAAATAAAAGTTTATCTAAGGAACTCTTAAAGCCGTCACCCCGGCGTAGGCCGGGGTCCACTGTGTTCTTCTTAATTTCGAAACTGGGCGGAATGCAATGGATACCGGCCTTCGCCGGTATGACGAGGTTATTTTAATTGCTCATTGCTCTTTGCGCATTGCGCTTTGTTTGCCCAACGGGCAAACTACGCTAAACTTTTATTTATCTAAGTGTTTCACTTGTCCCACGAAGCATTGTGCGAAGTGGGATATCACATATCTCTTGTTCCATATCTTATAAAAAAATCCCGGCATTTGCCGGGATTTTTTATTTCTTGCGTGCTTCGTATTCTTCTTGCTCTTCAACGGTCATTGTCGCCAATGGGCGCGCCATCATACGTTTAAGGCCAATTTCATCGCCGGATACAACACTGAAACCATATGTGCCATTTTCAATGCGATCCAGGGCGGCGTTAACCTTTTGTAATAATTTATTGCTGCGTTCAGACATACGCAGGTCCATTGTAATATCTTGGTTGTACGATGCGTTGTCCGATTCGTCGCCGGCACCAACGGCCTCGGTCTTGTCGGCCATACGGACGGCGTTTAAAACCTCGTCTCGTTCGCTAAGCAATTCTTCGCGCTGGGTGTTCAAGATGTTATAGAAATATGCCAACTGTTCCACACACATATATGGTTCGGATAACTTTGGCTTGTACTTTGAATCCAATTCGATGGTTTTGTAATTAACTGTTGCCATTTTGTAATTCCTTTATCCAATCAATAACCGTGTCTTCGTCCATAAGGCCACTGCGTGCCTCGACCAATTCGCCGTTTTTAAATGCCAAAACAGATGGAATACTGCGAATGCCATATTTGGCCGGGGTGCGACGATTTGCCTCATCTATCTCAAATTTTATAAATGTGACGTCTGGCATTTTTTCGGATACAGCCTCAAAAATAGGGCCAAACATACGGCATGGACCACACCAAGATGCCCAGAAATCGACCAGCGTTATACCATTGCCGATAAATGTATCAATTGTTGTATCGTTTGCATGTACTAGTGCCATCTTTTTCTCCTTATATTTATTGATATTTGGCAAGAGTGTATTATAATCAGCGCAAAATGCAAGAGAAAAACAAAATGAATAAATTCATATACTTAGATGCCGCCGCAACAATGCTAAAATCAGAACGGCTTGTTGATGCCCAGGCCGAATTTCTGCGTGAAAAATACGCAAATTCGGGGCGGGGTGTTTGTGCACGTGTGGGCGCCGTTGATGATATGGTGCGCGATGTGCGGAATGCGGTTGCACGGTTTATGAATGCAAAATATGAAAATATTGTTTTTACGTCTGGGACGACAGATGCAATAAATCGAATCGTTAATATCTTAAAGCCAACCCCAGATTCGGTCGTGGCGGTGTCTGATTTGGATCATCACAGTGCACGTTTGCCATTTCAAATGAGTGGTGCAAAAACGGTTGTTGTGCCACTGGATGAGCAGTTAAATATTGATACAGAACAAATTCCATATGCAGATATTTTTGTTGTGACGGCAATGTCTAATGTTTTGGGGGTTGCGCAAAATATCCCGGAAATCGTGCGTAGGGCACGTGAAAAAAATCCAAATGTTATTGTGGTTGTTGATGCCGCGCAATATGTTGTGCATAAATCCATAGATGTGATTGCGTGGGATGCGGACTTTGTTGCGTGGTCCGGGCACAAGATTGGCGCAGATACCGGGATTGGCGTGATGTATATAAAAAATCCATCACGTTTTATGCCGGACAAGTTTGGTGGCGGAATGGTAAATACCGTGTCCCGAGATGGTGTTGCGCATTTTATGTCGCCCCCCGAATGCTTTGAGGCGGGGACATTGCCATTGACCCAGATTTTGGGATTGGGTGTCGCAATTTCTGAAATTCAAAGTAAGCGGGCGGATTTGAATTTAATTGGGTACCTTTATGATGAATTATCAAAATTGGAACGCGTTAAAATATTAACCCGTCGTGATGCGTGTGTGTTTAGTTTTGTTATTGATGATATGCACGTGCTGGATTTCGGTGTGATTGCGGGTGCGCATAATATTTGTGTGCGTGTTGGGAATATGTGTGCGTCCTGGATTCATCGTGTGTTGAACATAGACGGTTCGATACGTGTATCTGTTGGGCCATATAATACCAAAGACGATATTGATGCGTTTATAGATGTCGTGCGGGGGTGTGTGAAATGACGGTGTCCAGGGATGATATAATTGCCGCAATCAAGACGGTCTATGACCCGGAAATTCCGGTTAATATATGGGATTTGGGGTTGGTGTATAATATCGATATCAATGATAAAGAGATTGTTATCACAATGACCTTTACCAGTCCGACGTGTCCAATGATGGAAGAATTGATGCAGCAACTGCAAGATGCGGTACAAAATGTATCGGCGGGTTTGCCGGTGCGCGTTGAATTGGTATGGGATCCGCCGTGGGATTTGTCGAAGATGTCTGATGTGGCGCGACTGGAACTGGATTTAACAGAGCAGGGGTGGTAAAGGCAGATGACGTATGCGGAGATAAAAAATTTTTTACAATCGATTTCAGATCCGGTCCAGAAATTAGAATTTGTTATGGATTTGGGGCGTTATTTGGCGGCGGTGCCGTCGAATGCGTTATGTGCCGAGATTGTGGGGTGTACGTCCAAGGTTGAAATTTGTCGTGATGGGAACAAGTTTTATGGGCGTGCCGATTCGGCTTTGGTGCGCGGAATTGTTGCAATCCTAATTGCGATGGTTGATAAAAAAACACCACAAGAAATAAAAGAAATTGATATTTTGTCTGAATTTTCAAGTCTGGATATCAATCTGGGGGCGGGACGATTGAACGGTTTGGAATCTATGGTTCGTTTTTTTCATAATTTATGATAAAATATGTGGGAATTAAAACGGGGGAATGGCATCAATGAGTGAAGATGAAAAAATGTTTCATATTGGTATATGGGCGTTGTGTGGGGTGCTGTTTCTGACCATTGGATTACAGGTTTGTTATCGTACGCAAAATCGTACGCGAAATCACGTGCGAAACGAAATCGTGCGTACACAACAAGAAATTGCCGATGCCACAACACGATTCGAGGGCTATAAAAGACCAGAGGTTTTAAGAAACCTGGTCGGTGGGGTGGTGCCAAATGCCACGGCAATCGGATATCAAAAATCAATCACAATTGATGCATTACCAGACAGGGAAATAAAAAAGTCAGATGTTTAATGTTGGCCAAGATATTTATAAACGTGGGTTTGCCGGCATTCGTGGTGATGGGGCGGGGCGTGGTCGTATGCATACAGTGTACAAGTGGTTGCGTGCTGCGTTTATCGTATTTATTGGTTGGACATTGTATTTGGGAATAAGTGGTACGGATAACACACGGCGTGCGGTGGCGGATGGGGATTGGACCGTGCATCGTGCGGATATTGTCGACAGAAATGGTGAAATTCTGGCGAAGAATGTTATGTCGGGACATATTGTTTTGCGTAATCGCGATGTGGTGGACAAAGATGCGGTTGCAAATATGATTCATCGCGCGATGCCGTACGAGTACTCTTTAAATCAGGCACTGGAATTGGTGAATTCATCACGCCGGTTTATATACCTGAAAAAATATGCCAGTGAATATCAACGTGATATGATTAAAAAGGCGCGCTTGCGCGGGTTGGAAATTGAACCGGTTCAGGATAGAAAGTATCCAAAGGGACGTATGTTTTCACACGCGGTCGGATTTGTTAGTGGTGATGGTCGCGGATTGGAAGGGGCCGAACGTGTTTATAATAAATATCTGACGGAAAATAAAGATCCGTTGCAATTATCGTTGGATGCGCGTGTCCAGGCCGTGTTCTATGATCAGCTGTCAATCGCAATGCAGACGTATCGGGCAAAATCTGCGATGGGAATGCTGATGAATTCACGTACGGGTGAAATTGTGGCGATGGTATCCCTGCCGGATTATGACCCGGAAAATATATCGTTGGATCCGGCGCGCAATCGTATGTTTATGCCGATGCGTGGCGTGTTTGAAATGGGTTCTATATTTAAAATCTTTAATACGGCGCTGGCATTGGAAAATGGTATTAACAAGGAATATTATGTCAAAGAACCGTTTAAAATACTGGATAAATTTGGGCGGGTTGCCGCAAAGATTACCGATTTGCGTAGTTTTAAACCACCACGTCCTAGTTTGACAATAGAAGAAATTATGGTGCATTCGTGTAATGTGGGCAGTGCACAGATTGCATTGGATTTGCCAGATGGTGCACAGAAGGAATTCTTTGAACGGTTACATTTTGATGAGGCATTAAATTTAGAATTTGGACGTACGGAAAAGCCGTTGTTGCCCAACAAGTGGGGACCGGTTGAGCGTGCGACGCGTTCTTATGGTCACGGTATTTCTGTGACGCCAATGCATTTGATGTTGGCGGTGAATGCCGTATCAAATGGTGGTATTTATACATATCCAACACTACAAAAGCGTGGTGTTGGTGTGGTGCGTGGTGAACGTGTCTTGTCCGATGAAATTTCTGCAAAATTGCGTCCGATAATGTTGCGTGTTGCCGAGGAGACTAGTGGAAAACAGGCTCGTGTGGCGGGGGTTGAAATTGGTGGAAAAACGGCGACCGCGGTAAAATATACTAATGGGAAAATCGATCATAAACGTAATGTTACGGCATTTGTGGGAATCTTTCCAGTTAGTGCGCCGCAATATACAATTTTAGTTGTTATGGATGAGCCCCAGGCGACAAAAGATTCGTGGGGTTGGAAAACGGCGGCGTGGAATGCGGTGCCAACAACGGGTAAAATTTTGGATTCTATACTGCCGTTGCTATTTGAATAATTTTAGATTATAATAATTCTGATAATAAAAAAAAGAGTAGTGCGTGAAAAAGATAGTAGAAAAATCCATGCTGGGCCAGGCGTGGGTGTTGCCGACATATTCAGATGATAATTTCCCAGGCGCAGATGATTTAGTCTTAAAGATACTGAAAGCGCGTGGTATTGAAAATGCGGATAGGTTCCTGAACCCCAGTATCAAGGAATATATGCCCAATCCATCGGTTCTGTATGATATGGATAATGCCGCACGTATAATCGCAGATGCGGTTGTGGCGGGGGACAAAATCGCGATTTATGGTGACTATGACGTTGATGGTATTACATCAACGGCGGTGTTTGTAAAATATATGTGTCAAATTGGTGCGGATGTTATTTGGCACCTGCCCACGCGCGAGGGCGAAGGGTACGGATTAAATACCGTGGCCGTCCAAGAAATTGCAGATGCGGGTGCAAAACTCTTAATCACCGTTGATTGTGGTATCAGTGGCAATGAAGAGGTAGACTTTGCCAAGCAATGTGGATTGCGTGTTGTTGTCACAGACCATCATTCGCCGGATGCAATTTTGCCAAATGCAGATGCCGTTGTAAACCCAAAGCGCAATGATGATGTGTCGGGCCTGGATTATTTGGCCGGGGTTGGGGTGGCGTTTTTGACCGTTGTTGCGGTTAATCGTGAATTAAAATCACGTGATTTATCCGCAGATATAAAGAAAAAAATAGATTCACTGAATTTGATGAATTTTATGGATTTAGTGGCGCTGGGGACGATTTGTGACACGATGCCACTGGTTGGGTTAAATCGCGCGTTTGTTGCAACCGGATTAAAAGTTATGGGCCTGCGTCAGAATTTGGGGTTGCGCGTGCTGATGGATGTTGCCGGTATAAAAAAGCCGTCTGTGTATGCGGCGGGATTTGCGCTGGGGCCACGATTGAATGCGGCGGGACGTTTGGATTCTGCGGCGCCGGCATTGGAATTATTATTAACAGATAATCCGTTGATTGCGCATTCGTTGGCGGAAAAACTGCACCAGATGAATCAAGATCGCATAGATATTCAAAATGCAATTATGTTGCGCGCAATTGATATGGCGGATAAATGCTGTGCCAAGGGAAATTGCAGTTTATTCCTGTGCGGTGATAACTGGCACGGTGGGGTTATGGGAATAATCGCGGGTCGGTTAAAGGATAAATATAATTTGCCATCGTGTGTCGCGACCAAGTCTGATGGGATAATCAATGGATCGGGACGTTCAATCCCGGGGGTTGATTTGGGTAAGATTATTCACGATGCATTGGCGGCGGGCATTATTTCCGAAGGTGGCGGACACGCGGCCGCGGCGGGATTTTCATTAAGTGCGGAAAACGAAAACGCATTTTGTGATTTCCTGGAAAATGCGGTACGTGAACAACTGCACGGTCAAATGCCGGAACGGGAGGTTTTCGTTGATGCAGAAATGGATGCGGGCGCGGCAACAATGCGATTGGTAAATAAATTAAATGCACTGGAACCATTTGGTCAGGGGAACCCAGAACCAACGTTGGTGTTAAGTGGGGCGATGTTGCGATATGCATCAACAATGGGAAATGGGTCGCATTTGCGTGGAACAATCGCAACCAGCAGTGGGACAAATCTGTCTTTTGTTGGGTTTAATTTGGTGGGAACACCGGTTGGGGATTTTTTACTGGATGATGGAAATATCAATGCTAAGATAAAGATGCTGGGTAAACTGAAAGAAAATGAATATAACGGACGTGTGTCGGCACAATTCGTCCTGGAAGATATTGCGGTGTAAAATATGGAACAAAATGTAAAAACATTTATTGAAAAAATAAAAACTGCGAAAAATATCGCAATTATGGGACATAAAAATCCTGATGGTGATTCGTATTGCAGTGTGCTGGCGCTGGCGAAGTTAATTGAATTAAACTATGGTGTGCGCGCAACGTGCATTTATGATGGAAATATTCCTGAATATCTGGACGAAATGCCGATGCGGTCCTGGATTAAATATTACGAGCGTGTCGATTTAACACAAATATATGATTTGGTTATCCTGTTGGATTATGGTACGCCAAAGCATATTGGTGGCGCGCGTCCAATCGTAGACAGCGCACGATTCATTGTTGAAATCGATCATCATCAAAATGACGATAAACTAGGAACGTTGTGTATTGATGATGAAACGGCGGCCGCAACCGGACAAATTTTGTTCGATATTATGAAGATGGCAAATTGGCAATTTGACAAAGATGTGTTGGATTTGTTGGCGGTTGCATTAATTACAGATACGGGTAATTTTAAGTTTGTTCGCGATGGTCGTGTAATGTGTATTATGGGTGAATTGGTTGATAATGGTGTTGTGTTGCGTCATTTGTTTGAGGCGCTGCGCAATAAACCGCGCAAGGCCGTTGTGGTCGAGGCCGGCGCCGCATCACGCGCAGAGTTTTTATTCAAAGGAAAATTGGCCATCGCAATCATCCCGCACAAGGATTATAAATATCTGGACGGACGTGGTGAAACGGTGTTGAATTTGTTGGGCTCTATCAAAGGGGTGGAATACATCGCATTCTTGAAAGAGCAAAAGGCAGAACAGACCGGCGTGTCATTACGCAGTCGTGGTAAACCGATTAATCATATTGCAGAGGCACTGGGTGGTGGTGGACACCTGTGCGCGGCGGGCGCGATTGTTAACGATTCGGTTGAAAATGTTCGTAACAGAATTGTGGAATTATTTCGGGGGGAAATTAAATAATGTTTAGAAATATTTTATTCTTGGCCTGTTGGTTAGCGTGTGGCGTGGCAAATGCGGCGGTTGATACGTCTTTGGTGGGGCGCGCCGAAAAATATCTTAATTCAATTACGGGATTGGCGGGCGGTTTTGTTCAAACCGCAAATGGACACGATGAACGTGGGGACTTTGCAATGTTGCGTCCGGGGCGTGTGCGTCTGGATTATGCCAATATGCCGATACAGTTAATTTCAGACGGTGATGATTTATATTTCTTTGATAAATCATTGGACCAGATTACAACCGTTCCACTGACCAGTACGCCCGCGGGGATATTGGTGCGTAAAAATATCGATTTGACAAATGCAGACATTAACGTTGTTGAAACAACCGATGGCAAAAATACATTTGCGTTAAAAATGAACCTAAAAGGTCAGGAAGGCCTGGGGAATATGACGGTGGTATTTGATAAAAATCCGGTGCGCTTAAATTCTTGGTCGGTGGTTGATGCAACGGGTGCAAAAACAGATGTTGCGTTTAATAATCTGAAAACAAAAACAAATTTTGGACGTGATTATTTTCAAATTCAAAGACATAAAACAATCAGCACCAGTGGTGGTGATGATTTCTATGATTAAATAAAATGTTTGGGATAAGTGGGGCTGAATTTTTAGTGGTGTTGTTGGTGGCGGTGTTGGTGATACCGGCGCGCCATTGGCCAGATGTCGCAAAATTTTTGGCACGTGTGGTGAAATTTATTCGCGGTATTATTTGGCGAATTACAGATGCGTCTGAAAAAATCAAAGAGCAGATTGAACGCGAGGCCCCAATTGACGATTTAATAAAAACAACAACTGATGATATTTTATCTGAGATTTCAGAGCCCATAAAAAAACTGGGTAAAAAGTCATCTGTTAAAAAATCAGGGCGGGGCAAAAAATGAAAAATATGACCCTGATGCAACATTTTGCAGAAATGCGCCGGCGAATCCTGTGGGTGCTGCTAATCTTTGTGATTGCATTTTTTGCGGGCGTTTATTTTGCGCCACAAATTCAAGATTTCTTGACCGCGCCGTTGTTGATGGTCTGGCCCGATGGGGCAATGTTGTATGGGGGCCTGTCCGATGGGATGATGATTAGTCTCTCGTTGGGATTTACATTTGCGTTGTTTGTTTCTTTGCCGGTTTTGCTGTGGCACGTGTGGGCGTATGTGGCGCCGGGCCTGCGGGATAAAGAACGCAAGTTTATTTGGCCGTTCCTGATTATGTCTCCGATTTTGTTCGTTGTGGGGGCGGCGTTTGCTTTTTATGTGTTGTTCCCGGTTGTGTTCAAGTTTTTCATAGATTTAAATTTATCTGCGCCGGTGCCGGCAATGGTGATGCCGGCGGCACGTGACTATCTGGGGTTTGCGGTTGGTTTGTTAAAAGTATTTGGAATTGCGTTTCAATTACCGCTGATTATGGTATTGTTAAATCGTATTGGTGTGTTGGGGCGTGCGCGTGTTATACAAATGCGCCGGTATGCGATTGTTCTTATTGCGGTGGTCGCCGCGGTTTTAACCCCACCCGATGTGGTTAGTCAGATTTTATTGGCGTTGCCATTGTGGTTATTGTTTGAAGTCAGTATTTTATTTATGCGTCGTGACTGATTTTATGATATAATGATTTTGTGAAAAAATTCAGTCTGATTTTATCCGTGTTTGTTTTGCCCCTGATGATTGGGTGTGATTTACAGCCGAAAATTTTAACCTTGCCGGACAGTGTGGGGGATTTTATTTCTGCGCGATACCCGGCGTTGTTGGCGGATCCAAATGTAAACCCTGAAATTTACGCGTCGGCGGCAACGGACTATGGTATATATGCGTCGCCAAATCTTTATGGAACGGATGCATCGTCATCGGATGACTATGTTATGTATGCATCGGTGGATGATTATATCATCCCGCCCCAGGCACAGGATGATGCAAAATCAGAACAAGCGGTGGTGGTTGCTGAATACGAATCGCCAATCGAATCAAAAACAGAATCTGGGACGGATGACTATCTGCGTGTGCCGATGTATGGCGGGGCATCGAATGTGGGTGCGTCTAAACCAAATGAAATAGTTGTTGCGCGTGGGGATACTATGTATTCGTTGGCGCGCAAGTATAATACAACGGTTGATGAATTGGCGTCTGTCAATAAACTAAGCGCGCCGTATACATTATCTGTGGGGCAGAAATTAAATTTACCCGGTGTGGCGCGGTCGGCGGTAACGTCTGATGTGATTGCGGTGCCGGCGAAAAAGGCGGCTGGTGTTCAGACGACAACACGTGTTGCACTGGCAGATATTACAGTGGGACCGGGTGATACGCTGTATTCGATTTCGCGTAAATATTCTGTGCCGGTAAATGATTTGGCGGTTATGAATAAATTAAAGGCGCCATTCACACTATCGGTTGGACAGAGGTTAAAGGTACCAAACCTTAAAACCGCAAATGTCAAGGTGGCAGAGGGCGCAAAGCCGGTTGCATCACAAAAGAATACAAATGACAAGGTTGCAACAGTCGCACCAGTAAAAAAAGAAGCAAAAAAGATTTCATCTGATCCGTCCAAGAAATTACCGGCGATTGCGGCACGATCTTCGTCCAAGTTTGCGTGGCCGGTTCGTGGCAAGATATTATCGAATTATGGGGCAAAATCGAATGGTCTGTTTAATGATGGTATAAATATTGGTGCCACGCGTGGTACCGCGGTCAAGGCGGCGGAAAATGGCGTTGTTGCGTATGCCGGGAACGAGGTTAAGGGGATGGGAAACCTGATTATTATTCAGCACGCATCCGGATGGATGACGGTTTATGCGCATATGGATTCTTTGGCGGTGCGGCGCGGCACACGTGTAAGTGTTGGTCAAAAAATTGGCACGGTTGGCGCATCCGGCAAGGTGGACACCCCCCAGTTGCACTTTGAAATACGCAAGGGGACCAAAGCGTATAATCCATCGGCTTATTTAAAGTAAACGCCAGGAATACTGTCAGATAAATTTATATCCCCCCGTTATGATAAAGTCATAAAAGCGGGGGATTTTATTATGAAAAGAATTTTTATCTGGGTGCTGTTTATTTGTATGTTGGCGTCTGCGCTGGGGTATATTTTATACAGGTATAATCGTATGCGTATGGAAAATCAAAAATACAATGCGCCAACAAATGTTAATCCAATAGAAATAATAGATGTCAATGAATTAGAGGCGCGTGCATCAATGGTTATTCCGCGTGGTGGGTTTGACTATATTGCGGGCGGGGCCGAATCGGAAAAAACATTACAACGCAATATAAGTGCGTTTGATGACATTGATATCGTTCCGCGTGTTTTGCGTGGTGTGGATAAGCCTGATTTAAAAACGTCAGTATTGGGAATAGATATTTCTTTGCCGGTGATAATTGCGCCGGCGGCGGCACACGGATTGGCGCACATCTCGGCCGAGGCCGGAACCGCACGCGGTGCCGCAGTGGTTGATACAATTATGGCAATCAGTAATTATGCCAGTTCATCTTTGCGTGATATCGCGGTGGCGGGTGAGGGCGCACCACAATGGTTTCAACTATACCTTAGCAAGGATGATGCGTTTAATCGCCAAATTGTAAGGTTGGCCGAAAGTTTGGGAATGCGTGCGATTGTTCTGACGGTGGATGCGCCGGTTGGAGGAAACAGATTTCGGGATGCAAAAAATGATTTTAAATTTCCATTGGCGTTGCCGAACGTTGCAAAAAAGTCTGGTGATACCAAAGGGCAGGGGATTGGTGCCATATTTGCCGCCGCACAAAACCGATTCGCATCTGATACGGTGCGGTATGTAAAATCTTTTACGCGGTTGCCCGTGATTGTAAAGGGGATTCAGCATCCCGATGATGCAGATGCGGCAATCGCGGCGGGCGCAGATGCGCTATGGGTATCTAATCACGGTGGACGGCAACTGGACGGCGCACCCGCATCGATTGAGGTTTTGCCCGAAATTGCCGCGCGTGTAAACAAGCGTGTTCCCATTATTTTTGATAGTGGTATCAGAAATGGCACGCATATATTCAAGGCGATTGCCGCGGGTGCGGATGTGGTTGCGATTGGGCGTCCAGTGATTTATGCATTGTCCCTGGGGGGATGGATGGGGGTTGTGTCCTTGTTTGATTATCTGAAGCAAGATTTGTCGCGTGTAATGACGTTGGCGGGCGCGCAGACGGTTGAAGATATAAAAAATATAGAATTACGTCCAAAATGTATGTCGGTTAGATGCACAGAATTATAAAAACTTGCCATAATATATAAAAACTAATATAATTGGTATGAATCACTTGGATGGTTCGGGGTGTCGTAACCCTTATAAAATGGCGTCCGTAGGGACGGTAAAGGACTCCTGCAATACAAAAAAGGCAGGAGGGTCCGTGTTATATATTGAAGGCACGGCACTATTTCCATTTTAATAGTTACGAACCTCCTGCCACCGGATTTGGTGGTTTTTTCTTGAAAAAATGCAAGGGGGCGAACTGTGAAAAAGATTCTTATATTTGGTTGCTTGATAATGTCGGTGGTAATTTTTGATACAAAGGCTGGGCGGTGGTTGACGCCGTGTACGATGTATAGTGTGAATGATGGATATGAGGTTAATAACTATTATGGGACCAGTTGTATGTTGATTGAAGATATAGAATATAATGGTGTTTTATGTTCGGATGTTTTAGATGATAGTGACTGGGATGGTTTTTTGTGGACCATAGATGATATTGATACCGATTGTAATATTGTTATTGATGTGGATGCGGGTATGTATGCAACCTTGAGTGTTTCAGAGAATGCAGATGTTAATTTTTATGAATCGGATTGTACCTATGGATATTGTCCCGGGGTGAATATATCGGTTAGTTATGGGGATATATATGCGTCGGTACAACAATCGGGGAGTTTTTTTAATTCGTATGGATTAGAGTCTTGCCCAGGAACGGATTTTGATTGTGTTGATGGCTATTGTGGAAGTGTATATTCAGACTATAATTCAACATCTGCATCAGATTGTTGGTTTGAAGATTATGATGGTGGCGTGTACGCAGATGAAAGTGGTAGGTTTTTATTAAATGGAACTTGCTTTTATGAAGAGTGATCTTGTAAACGATATAAAAACTTGCATTTTGTGTAAAAATGTCTATAATTAGCCCCGTTCTGAAAAAGAATTTCAGTTCTGGATGCGTAGCTCAGTTGGTAGAGCAACTGACTCTTAATCAGTGGGTCCAGGGTTCGAGTCCCTGCGCGTCCACCATAAATAAACGGTCACAGGTGTGGCCGTTTTTTTATGGTTTGGACCAAGCGGACGAGAACCCGTAAAAGGGTTCGGAACGCCAGTTGACGAGAACAAGCAACTGCGCCGTTCGAGTCTTACGTAGTGAATGGGGCCCATAGAGCGAATGCGAATATGGGGATTTACAGTCCCAAGCAAAGTCCACCAGAAATAAACGGTCACGGTGTGGCCGTTTTTTATTTCTTATCCTTTGATACTTTCCCCAGGGATTCATACCTATGCAAATATTTATATTCGATTGATAGAATTAGGGTGTTGACATGAAACGAAAAACACAAAAAAACAAAATCTATAAAAGGAGAGAAAATGAAAAAATTAGCAATATCAACACTGGCGGTGTTATTGGCGTGCCCCGCGTTCGCTATGAATAACCCAAACCAGGGCAGCAGTTGGACAATGTGGGGTATGGACCCATATGTCGGTTTACGTGGTGGTGCATCATATACAAACTTAAACTATCGCTATAACGGGCAAAAAGAATCTTTGACGGATACGGTTCTGCAAGGTCGTGCAGCGTTGGGTTTAGAAGTTTGTGATAAAATGCGCGCTGAAATCGAATGGTCTATATTCGGTAAATTGGAAGATACCGAAAACTTTGGCAGTGTCGGCGATGCAAAAATTAAAGCGAAAATGCAGACATTGTTAATGAACGGTTATTGGGAATTTGGACCGTATGAAATTGTTCGTCCATTCTTTGGTATGGGTGCCGGTGTTGCGTTCACAGATATCACACGCAGCGGTACATTGGTTCCACATCACGGCAACAGCAAGACATCGTTTTCAGCAATGGGAACAATGGGTGTGACGTTTGATATGAAACGTTTCGCTGTTGATTTGGCCGCACGCTATAACTATGTAGATGTTAATTCAGGTCTGCATAATTTTGGTGGCGATGTTGGTATCCGCTTTATGTTCTAAGTATGACATTTCGTTCATATGGGCGCCGGCAGATTTTGCCGGCGTTTTATATGTTATTGTGTGATATAAAAATACCCCACTTTTATGTGGGGTGTTTTTATTTCGTTAATTTAGCCAGGGCCAGTTTCCCCAGGAATGCCGATTCGATATCCCCAAGCAGTGACAGGTCCCCTTCGTTTAAATCATCATCGTTTTGCAACTTTTCCAAATATTCAATAATTGTGTCGCACATCTTTACCAAATCTTTGCTTATCAATTTTGGATTTAACAAGTCGGGTTTAAATATATTTTTTTTATTTAATGCCATAAAGTGCGATTCGGCAATGTTGTCTGCAAATGTATCCAGATCTTCGGTCAGACGGTCGTATAATAAATGTTCTGAATACGAATCGGTTGACCAATGATTTATTTTACAGGCGTATTTAAACGCGATTAAATGTTGCATAAGTATATACATCTTGTATCCTTTTTTGTTGTTTGTTATGTGTGTATAAAATATCAATTTTCTATAAGTAAAAATACAGGTGTCTATTCCCACGCTATACGCATAAAATCCGCCATTTTTTAGGTAATCATACCTGGCGAAAAGTAAGGTTTTTTGTTATACAATATGTTGCGTAACCATAAGGAACAAAAGGAGAACTCTTATGAAAAACGCAATGAAAAAAATGTTTATGTTTGCATCTGTGTTGGGTGTTGCAGCGCTGTTAAGTGCCTGTACGGGATGTCCAGAAAAGAAAGTGCATCATCATAAAAAGGCGGTATATGCACAGCCGGTTGAAATGATTGAAAGTGATACGGTTGTGGTGTATCAGACATATGAAAACGCCGATGTTGATAAAGTTTATGCAAAAATGTACACACGCAGCAGTCACGGTGGTACATCTTATATGGGGCATATCAAATTCCACGATACTGACAATGGCTTGAAAATGGTTGTTGATTTGAAAGACCTGCGCCCGGGTGTACCATATACAATTAAATTGGCCAAGTGCGGCGTATGTGCATATGGTGAAACAGGGTGCTGTAACAAAACACCAATCAATGTTAAGTTGCCAATGCTTGAAACCGGTATGAGCCGTAAATTAGACCAAACGTTTATGATTCAGGGTATGAGTGCCGCACAATTAAACGGTGCAAAAATCTGGCTGGAACGTGACGGTGGCTATAAAGCCGGATGGGGCAAATTAGAAAAATAATATTTATTGTGATGCATAAACATAAATCCCGGATTGTTCCGGGATTATTTTTGTTTTTACTTTGGGATTGTTTTCTTATGTGCTAGTGTTTGAAATCAGAGAAAAGATTTTGGACAGCATAGCGTACGATATTTATGGCACGGTTATTAAAAACACTACATATCTTATGGATAAAGATGTGGTGGTTCATTCGTATGCAGAATTTAATGTGCCAGATATCGTGTTGGTTGGATCACGCGTTCTGGAAAATTCTGGTGATGTGTTCGTTTCTGGACAAATTGATGTTTGTGATAATTGCAAGCTCGAAATATATAATCGGGGCGGTTTTAACGCATCTTTTAAATTGGGAAATAACGCAAGTGTTGTTCAGGTTGTTTCTGATAATAGGGATTTGAATGCAATAGATTTTAATGTTGATTACGATATCCTGGTTGTTAATGCCGATGGTATAAATTTGTCAGATGTTATGCGTGTGGGGGATGCCGCGCGCAAGATTTATTTACGCGATTCGTTTGTTCTGTGGGATGTGGGGAATATTAATTCGCATAATCTTAGTCTGGATGGGGATATAAGATTGGGGCTGGATAATATCGAATCGATTTTGAATGTGCCAATTTTGATGGATGTATCCCCGGATACATATGTTCAGGTTGTGTCTGGCGGACGGATAAATCCATTGTTTGCGATGAAGACTTTTGTTGAAAATGATAATACATATGTCAAATTTATTCGGGAAACAGATTATACAAAATTTTTAGATTCTAATCTTGGGTTGTTTATAAATTCGTTGCGTGCCGATGATGGGGCAAATGGATTGGTTGTGGCATTGGATAATGCGCTATCGATGGATGATATAAATAAAATAATGGCGGATTCCGTGCGTATAGCACCAATAAATATGATGGATTCTGTAACGGCATTTAATGTGTTTGATATGAATGATTTTAATTATGAAAACACATTTGGTGCATCTTATATGTTGTTCGAAGATACGGCGATTTATGGCGCCGTGTTGCGTGGTGGTATAAATGTTGGTCAAATGGGCGCGGGGGTTGGGGTTTATGCTAATCTGTTAAATGCCACCGATTCGTTTGAAGAATATTCGGGTTTTATGATTGGCGCAAATTTAGTGGGTAAATATGAAAATGATTTTGGGTTCTTGCGCGGGAAGGTTGGTGGAAATATAACGCGTTTTGATATGGCGAATGTATTTGATGGGATCGAATCAGTTGATAATCCGGTTGGGTATTCGCTATATGGCGCGATTGATGCCGGTCATAATTTTAGACCGATAAACGATTTATCTGTTGCGCCATATGTTGGAATTGGCACAAATCATATAGAAATATTGCGTGATGCGGAAACAAAGTATTTCGGGCGTATTGGTACAGATGTTAGTTATTCCTTTGAAATGTTGGGGATAAAATATGACTATGGTGTGCGCTTTGGTTTGGGGTCGAATGGTGATTTAGTTGTTGGTGGTCGTGCGCATTTTATGTCTGATATGGATATGATTGGTGGACACGTTGGAATTGATTGCATAGACAATAAAAATGGGCGGGGATATAAAATCACCGCCGGTATAGATTTAAAATTTTAATTTAATTATTTAGCAATTTTACCACGCAGGGATGCCTTGTTTGCGGCGGTAATTTCAATGTTGGCCAATGTTGGCGCATCGCCCGTGTCGGGGCGGGCAACAATGCATTGCTGCATATATGGCGTGCGATAGACCAAATGACGGCCCGTTTTATCGACCCCTTCGCACAGACAGGATAGTGTTTTGCCCACGCAACTTTCGTTAAAGGCGCGTTGGATTTCATTTAATGTCGTGTCCAGGATTGCCAGGCGATCTGATTTAATATTTTCTGGGATTTGATCTGGCATAATGGCGGCGGCGGTATGTGGACGCGGTGAATACTTGAAACAGTATGAATTGATATATCCAACACGTTTTGCAATATCGACCGTTTGTTCAAAATCCGAATCGGTTTCGCCGGGAAACCCAACAATAAAATCAGACGAGATTTGAATGTCAGAACGCGCACAGCGTAATTTTTTAATAATGGTTAAATATTGATCCAAATCATAGGGGCGGTTCATGCGTTTCAGAACGTCGGGGGCGCCACTTTGGATTGGCATATTTAAAAATGGCAATAACTTGGGCTCTGTTCGAAACATTTCAATCAGGTCATCTGTCATTTCAGTTGGATAACTGGATGTAAAGCGTATACGCATTATTTCCGGGATTTTTGCGGCTTCTTGTATAAGATCCGACAGGCGATATGTGTGTCCGTTTTCATCGGTGTATTTATAACCATTTACATTTTGCCCCAGGAAACAAATTTCCACCGCACCTGTTTTGGCGGCGTGAATTGTATCACGTACACAGTCTTCAAATTTGCGTGATATTTCGCGGCCACGTGTGTATGGAACGATACAGTATGTGCAACAATGATTGCAGCCCTCTTGGATTGGAATATATGAAACAGTTGGTGATTTCACCATCTGGGGCAGGGAATCAAATTTTTCCAGGCCACCCAAATCGATATTCAATAATTTGGCATCTGGGTTATTAAGAATTTCCGGTAATTTGTGATAGGATTGCGGCCCCAAAACAAAATTCAAATCGGGTACACGTCGAAAAGCATCGGCCCCCGATTCGCGGGCAACGCATCCGACGATTCCCATCAGTGCAGATGGCTTTTTTGCACGTCTGATGCGGCCCAGGGCGGAATAGACTTTGTCGGTGGCTTTCGCACGAACAGCACACGTATTCAGAATGATTATGTCGGCGTCGGAAACGTCGTCTGTACGCACGAAACCGTGGTGTTCCAGCATTGTTGCAATACGCCATCCGTCATAGACGTTCATTTGGCAACCAAATGTTTGAATAAAGAATTTTTTCATTGGCATTATTATTTGTTTTTAGTGCGTTCACCGCGTACTTTGTGTGTTTGCTGTGTTTTGATGTTTTTATATTGTTTTTGTGCGTGTACGATGTCTTCGGATATGGTTGCAACAGGTTGTGTTTTGTATGTCGTTCCCAAGATTGGATCTGTTGTTGCAACAATTACGTTTCGTGTATTTTTTTTAGACATAATTTACCCCTTTTTTTGGTTTATATTTTTTTCGTATGTGTGTGTTTAAATTGATGCTGAATTTGGCGATATTTTGCATTGCATTTGCGCCAAGCCTGTTTAGCGGCGTATTCACGTTCGCGGGCGCGTACCTTGGCGCGAGCCTCATCTGTTCTCATTTCTTTTAATATCTGCAATAGTCTGTACAATTCAAGTCCTCTGCATTCTATTAATTGTTTTGCCAAATCTTCTATTGTCATTGTTATGCCAGTTTATTTCGCAAGATTTCATTTACAACGGCTGGATTTGCGGTGCCACCGGTTGCTTTCATCACATTGCCAACAAAGAAGCCCAGCAATCCAACCTTGCCAGATTTATACTGTTCAACCTGGGCCGGGTTTTTGGCGATTACTTCGTCAACGATTGATTCTATCGCGCCCGTGTCGGTCATTTGTTTCATACCGAATTTATCTGCGATTTCACGTGGTGTGCCGGATTCGCCGTCTAACATTTTGATAAATATTTCTTTGGCCTGTTTGCCGTTAATTGTGTTTTCGCCCAACATATCAACCAGTTCGGCCAAATCAGATGGCGTGATGATACGCATTTCATCTACAACACCAGATTTTTCGTTTTTTACATCCCAGTTTTCAGGGTGTGCGAATAATTCACTTATCATCCAGTTGGCAACCCCCTTGGCACGGGTTGCGTTGCCGGCAACGGCCGTATCATACCAATGCGAGATATCCGTTGTTTCGGTCAGGCGCGCCGCGTCATATTCAGACAGCCCGAAATCGTGCGTATAGCGCGCGCGTGTTGCGGATGGTAATTCCGGCAGGTTCGCGCGAATGCGTTCAATTGTTTCGTCGTCAATTTCCACCGGTAACAAGTCAGGATCTGGAAAATAACGATAGTCCAGGGCGTCTTCTTTGCTGCGCATTACGGATGTAGTGCCGTCGCCCTGGTTATAGCGCATTGTATCCTGGGTGACGGTGCCACCGTTTTCGTATGCCTCGATTTGACGACGGGCCTCGTATTCAATGGCGGATTTAATGAATTTAAATGAAACCATATTTTTTGTTTCTGTGCGGGTGCGGAATTCGGTTGAACCCACCGGACGAACCGATACATTTACGTCGGCACGCATAGAGCCTTCTTCCATATTTGCGCGTGATACGCCCAGGGCGCGTGCAATTTCACGAATTTCACGCAGATAGCGTTCGGCCTCGTCTGGGGATGAGATATATGAATTGTTTTCTGGATTTTTTACGTCCAGGAATGTCACAATTTCAAGCAGGGCAACACCCGTACGGTTATAGTCCGCAAAGGATTTTGATGGGTGAACATCGTGCTTTAATTTACCGGCATCTTGTTCCAAATGTGCACGTTCAATAAATATCTTCTTGGGGTTACCGTCGTCGCCCATAATTTCAACCCAGCCGCGACCGACAACGGGCGGTTCGTCGGCGGGTTGTGAAATCTGATACCCCTGGGGCAGGTCAGGGTAAAAATACTGTTTACGTGCAAAACGACTGTGGCGTGAAATCTCGGCGTTTATCCCCAGGCCGAACTTGATAGCCTGTTCAACGCAATATTCATTTAATACCGGCAACATACCGGGCATTGCAACGTCAACCATTGAAACCTGGGTGTTGGGTGAAACGGTTGGATTATAGTCGGCGGATGCGCCACTAAATAATTTAGAATTGGACAGTACTTCGATATGTGTTTCAAGTCCAATTACCAGTTCCCAATCACACGTTTTGCCTTTTATTGTAAACATTGTTTCTTTTTCCCTTGCTTTTTTGTTTTTAGTATCTTATTATTTGTCCCGCGTTGGCTAGGTAGCTCAGTTGGTAGAGCAAGGGACTGAAAATCCCTGTGTCGGCGGTTCGATTCCGTCCCTAGCCACCATTTTTTTTACTCTAACCAAAATTTCTAACGCGTTTTTCATTTTTGTTTCGTTCCAATTTGTTGGTTTAATTTAATTATTTGTTTCTGACTTGGATAACCAGAACGTTTCAGATTTTTATCAATGTCAGTTGATGCGCCTGTTAATTTTAGCACTATTTTATCAAATAGAGATAAATTTTTTTGTGCGTGTCGCATAGATTCAAGTTGCTGATTCAAAAATTGATGAACACGCGTGCGACCTGTATCTGATGCAAAAATCATATTGTCATAATCCATATATGATTGTTGAGCAACTTGCATATCTGTCATATACCATATTTTGTCGCGTGTAATAATCCAATCAATTGCCCAATCTGTGTCGTGGAATTTTGGGTGTTGGATTATCTTTTTTGTTTCGTTGTGCAGATAATTTAATTCATCTTGTGTAAATGTGTTCATACGCTTTAACGCGGCATCCAGGGTTATATCTTTGTCCAGTCCATATACGTTTTGATTTTTAAATGCAATGGGTGTCCAATATGGTACGAAACCAACAATTTCACCACCAAGTGTGAAAATACGAATTTCACGTGTGATAGGCATTCCGATATGGAATGTTTGTTGTAATTGCATATTTGGGTTTTGTGCGTTCCAACTTGCAATCTTTTGTTCTGCTTCGTCACTTGCACCGGTGCTTAGTGTTTGTGTTTCACCTGTTTTTGGGTCTGTAAAATGAAAGAATTTTCGACCAAATGCGTAAAATATTGGTTCTAAATCCAGTTTTTTTCGCGCAACCCAACCAAGTCCAGGATTTGTCCATACCAGCATTGCATCAGAATTTATTTGGCACATATGACTGATGATTTTTGATATTTTGTCTTCGGTAGTCATAT
Source organism: Alphaproteobacteria bacterium (assembly GCA_015062485.1). Lineage (GTDB taxonomy): Bacteria > Pseudomonadota > Alphaproteobacteria > Rs-D84 > Rs-D84 > Enterousia. The sequence goes on along the minus strand of SUUO01000002.1, from coordinate 47,179 downwards.
TGGGTGTGTATGAAAAATCAATATTACAGGTGTGTGGCCAGCGATGTTTGCTTGAAAAATTAGCGTTTTTTAGAAAGAACTCTTTCAGATTTAATTCTTCGGACCATTTTGCAATGGTCAATGCGGACATCGCCAGTTCTAGGGATGCAAATTTCGCAGATGGGTGTTTAAAATTTAATTCAGATGCGCCACTGATTTTGAATGCTTCAAATGACATTGGTAAAAATAGTGTTTCGGGGGTCCGTACCAGTTTGGATGTTTCAGGACCCCAGAATGCATATGAATTTTTATCGGCTTTTATAATTTGTTCCGTTTTTGGGTCAATAGGCCTGTCTACCAATGAGGTCAAGATTTCCTCGGGCGAGTGCTGTTTTAGCAACTCGTCGATTTCTTGACGCTGGGCTGGTGACAGTGTATATGAAAAATCCAATGCGTTTTTTTTCATATATTATTTCCCCATAATTGTTGTTGGGCGGTTGTCAATTGCGGCCGCGGTTTCAATATGTTTTGCCAGTTGCAGAACACGCATATCGTCAAAGCGATTTCCCACAACCTGAATCCCCAGGGGCAGACCATTTGTGGACAAGCCCGCTGGTACACTGCACGCAGGTACCCCCGCCAGGTTCATCGCAACCGTGAATAAATCCAATGCATAGAATTCCAATGGTAATAATCCAGAATCCAATGGCATTGCCGTGCCGGCACTGGATGGGCATATGATTAAATCGCATTCTGTGAATGCTTTGTTAAAGCTGTCTGAAATCATACGACGAACGCGGGCGGCCTGCATAAAGTATACATCATAAGATTGGCTGCTTAATACGGCGGTGCCGATAATCATACGGCGTTTAACCTCGTCGCCAAAGCCGGCGGCGCGTGATTTTTTGAATGTATCGTAAATGTCGCGTCCCTCGACCCGCAGGCCATAACGCATACCGTCATAACGGGCCAAGTTGGATGAGGCCTCGGCCGGGGCAATAATATAATATGCCGCCAATGCATCCAAGATGTTTGGAATTGAAACCTCAACAATTTCGGCGCCCATCGATTTTAAATCGCTGATGCGTTTTTCAAATAACGTTTTCATATCATCTGAAATTTTAACGTCTTTGAATTCGCGGATAATGCCGACGCGTAATTTTTTCCCATTGCCCAATACAGGTTCCAGTGGCGCGGTGCAGGCAAAACCGTGTTTGCTGCTTGTTGAATCTTTTGGGTCGTGGCCCGCCATAGCGGACAACATTAATGCGGCATCGTCAACCGTGCGTGCAATTGGCCCCGGTGTGTCAAGGCTGGACGCAAATGCAACACATCCCCAACGTGAACACAGACCATATGTTGGTTTCATTCCAACCATACCGGTGATTGCGGCCGGGAAACGAATTGAACCGCCCGTGTCGGTACCAGTCGCCGCAATCGCCAATCCCCCAGCCACGGCCGATGTAGAACCACCCGATGAACCGCCGGCGGTTAAACGATTTTCCATTTGCCATGGGTTGACGGGTGCACCAAAGAAACTGGTCTTACTAAATGTGCCCATTGCGAATTCGTCCAGGTTTGCCTTGCCCAGTAATACTGTACCCGCATCAATAAATTTCTGGGAAACAGTCGATTCGTATTCGGGGACAAAGTTTTCCAGCATACGCGATGCCGCCGTTGTGCGGATACCGCGTGTGGCAAATAAATCCTTCATTGCGATTGGGGCGCCGTCCAAGAATTTTGCATCGCCCGCAGCACGCCGCGCATCGGACGCCGCCGCATCGGCAAGCGCACGTTCCGGTGTTGTGGTGATATAGCAATTTAAATCCGCACCATATTTTTCAATACGGTCCAGATACGCACGTGTTAATTCCACGGCACTAATTTCGCCACTGTTTAATTTCTTTAATGCTTCGGTAAGTGTAAGGTTAATCATTTTTCTCTTCTTTTACTTTTGTTTTTCATAATGTTGCGGATATAACACAGTACCCAATGTGTTGCGTACAAATTTGTCACTGCATCTGCCGTGGGATAAAGATTCAAAACAGGATGTACATTTACGATTGTCTTGATGAAAGACTAAGTCACAACGATACGTAGGTGTCTTGCGGATAGATGTTTTTGGTGTAGGGGTTTTACTTGTGCTTGTATGCATTGAATAACCTATATTAAAAAACGCAAGTATTTCCCCCCAACAACAGTCCGATGGTAATACCGATTGCGCAGCAATTTGTTTCGCCATTGCGTGTAATTGTGTTTCGGTGATACTGGTTTGTGGTGATCTTGTATATTCGTACAGAGACACAAGTTTCACTCTATATTTATGTTCCATTACGGGGTTCCTTTATTTTTGCTTTCCATAATGTTGTGGGTACAGGATTGCGCCCAATGTATTTTTTATAAACTCGTCAGTACATTTGCCAGCACGTAAATTGCGTGCACAACATAGTAGTTTCTTTTTGTCGGTCCATTTCCTGGTGTTTGTTTTTGTTGCACATTGCGGATTTGTGTCTAGATAGAACAAGCCATCAATATCCAATGAACGATAACGATTGCCCGCCCCGGGTATATTACCAAAGTGAACCTGGTCATTGAATTGCATACTTAGTGTTTTGATGCAGGCGTTTGGGGCAACATTGTCGTGTTGCAATAATTCTTGTAATTTCGGTGAATTCTGAATTAGACCTAAGAATGCAGACTGTCGTGGATTGGCGAATATGTCCATCAATTTAAGTGCATCTGCAATGCTGACATACCCCAATGTTTGAACGTGGTTTGGGAAATGTTCGTACTGTTCATATTCTACAAAATTTACAGCAATCGTTTGCTTTGGGTCAGTCATTGTTTCTATCTTTGGCTGCGGATATAATTTTCTAGGAATTCAGAGCGAATGACATTGGTTAACAAACATCCGTAATTCACAAGAATGCGTGGTTCGACATCAACGGTGTCGCCGATACCGTGTGCATATTGACGTGTAACTGGGTTTATCGCGCCGATTTTAAGTGGTGGCTCATCGTTTGTGTAATATGACTCCAACTGCATTGTTGCGATTGCAGAATCGCATTTGTTCAGACGGTTGTCCAGATATGTTATTGCAAGTTGTTTTGATATTGTACGTTGCATAATTGATCCTTTAGTCTCCATCCATAACCTTTGGAACCGCGAAATATCCACGTGATGTGCCGGCGTTATCCGGAGTGTTGGCCAAAACCAAATCGCGAATGTTGCCATCGGTTACAACATCGGCGCGACGTGGTAATTTGTGTTCGGCCGGGTTTAACATTGGTTCAACACCGGTTGTGTCAATTTTTTGTAATTTATCCAGCCATTCAACGACCGAATCGATATTCATTTCGGCCAGTTTTTCGTCCGTAATTTCGATTTTGATTAAATCTGCGAATTTTTGTAATTGTTGCTTGCTAAATGCCATTTTCAATCCTATATTTACAAAGTAAAGGAATTATACAATGATTTTGCCAGATTTCAAGGGTTTTCCGCGTTCGGGACGCATAATTGGTATTGATTGGGGGGCACGTCGCATTGGGGTGGCGGTGTCGGATGATACGCGTAACTTTGTTTTTGTGCGTCCCACGATAAATCTGGGGGCGGATGATGAAGCGGCGGCAATTGTTGCACGTATGGCGTCTGATGAGTGCGCGTGTGGAATTGTTGTTGGTTTGCCATTGTATCCCGATGGCGCGGAAAGTGATACAACAAAAATGGTGCGTGAATTTATAAACGCATTGTCGCAAAAAACAGATTTGCCGATTGTGACGGTCGAAGAAAATCTGACATCTGTCTCGGCCCAGGAATCAATGGGGCGTGTGCGGGTGCGTGATATCAAAGAAAAACTGGATTCGGAATCGGCACGTGTGATATTGGAAAACGCGATTGCATTAATAAACCGGGCTTAAAAAAAGCCCGGTTTTTATGCGTATAGATTGATTTTTAATCTTCGTTTTTATCTGGGATTTTTCCGTCGGCGGATAATAGTACCGCAATCCAACGTGTTGAATCAAATTGGGCGGCGACAATATAAATCCCAACCAAGATTGGAACGCTGAAAAACATTCCGGCAATACCCCAAATCATTCCCCAGAATACCAGGTTGATTAATATCGCCAATGTAGACAGGTTTAAACTTTTTCCCATCAGTTTTGGTTCCATAATATTACCAAACAGTATCTGTAAACCAATCAGGCCACCCGCGGTTAATAATGGCAATTCCCACCCGGGGGCCACTGTAAATGAATACAGTATTGGTAACGAGCACGCAACAATCGCGCCGATTGTTGGAATATAACTGGTGATGAACACAATAAATGCCCAGACACCCGCAAATTCCAATCCAATCATTTGCAACCAAAGGTATGACACAATGCCGGTGATGCCGGAAATAACCGTCTTCATAAATAAATATTTTTTCATATTGTTATCTATGCTGTCGATGATATATCTCATCTTTTTTGCACGTGATTTGTTCGGGATAAGGGCAGTGAATTTTTTGTTAAATGTACTTTGTTCAATGAACATAAATATCATATAAACAAAAACCATTCCAATTGATGTTGCAAATCCCGCCGCAGACGCGCCAATGTTTGCCGCGACCTTGGTTATATTGGGAATCATATTTGCGTCAAACTTTAATCCAACAGAGCCCGATAAATAATTGCCAAATGATATTAGTTTGTCCTGGATCGCGGGCAGGGCGGTTGCCAGTTCGCTGAACATTGGTTTTACCTGGGTTATGAACAGATAAACAATGCCGCATATTGTCAATAATGACACCGCATACGATATGCAATCATATACCAGGTCATATATCTTGTCGCGATGTGTTCGTGGTGTTTGATGCGGAAATACGCGACGAAAATATTCTGATGTCGCATTAACCAGGTACCACAAAAATGCCGCAACCAGAATTGGGATAAATATTGAACGCCCAATCCAAAGCGTAAACAAGATTATGCCAAATACAATTATTCCATTCATCTTTTGTCCTTAACTTATAATATCCATATGGTGAATATCATATATGCAATCATCACGATATTGATAATTACCGCGGTTGTTGCATAAGTGTTGCCAATGTTCTTTTCGAATTTTTTATCGCCCATTTGCATTATCCATATCGCAAACAGCAATAATATAGATAAACTTAATAACGTTGTTGTAAGACCGTTAAATATGCCCGTTCCAATAATCAAGGCGGCGAACAAAAATCCCGCATTAGATAAACGAGTAAATGTCCAATCGGTCAGGTTTGAAATCCATTTTATATTTGTGGCAACAACAGGTTTCTTTGATTGCTTTGCGGGGATAAAATATCCCGGCACCCACAACATATCAAAGCCAAAGGGGATGGAACAAATAATTTTCCAAAGTGGGATATTCATTGTACGTGCACGCAGGAAGCACGCCCAAAATCCCATAATTGTAACCCCCAGTATATAAAGTGATAACAGAACCAAGCACACCGCTAGCAAGAATCCGATGATAATACCAGTTGGGTTCTGCATCAGGGTCAATAACCACATTTGAAGCGGCACCAGGTTAAATGCCATAATCAGTGATATCACAGACATCAGGACCAAAATTATCATCTTTATATTAAAGATTGTTACGATGCCGGCGCGATCCATTTTGTGTGTCGGAATCCGGCGAATTGCCAATATTCCAGATATTATGGTTGTGACAATCATTGCGGTGCCGATTATGCTTAGTGTTGTTTCGGATTTTGGCATCAACAATCCCGCCAATACAGATAATGTAACCGCAAACAAAAATGATGTAAGCGCAAAAAATATGGGCGTGCTAACCAGCCATTGTTTAAGTGTTGTTTGTTGGTCGTTCATAGTATTTCCCCCCTTAGGTCTTTATTTTATCACAATTTGTCCAGATGATAAAGTCGTTATCGCGGTCGGCTGTATTTTATTGGTAAAATCAGGCTGGTGCGATATGAACAAAAATGTGGTGTCGTGCATATTGTTGATTGTGTTTGCAATCAGGTCTTTGGTTGTGGCGTCTGCACCGGAATCTGGTTCATCCAGAATGGCTAGCTTTGGTTGTGTCATAATTAATTGTAATAACATAAGGCGTTTTCGTTCGCCACCTGAAAAGCCGACATTGATATATCGGTTTAACCATTCTTTTGGAATATCAAGTTGTTCGCGGGCCGATTCCAAGTGTTGCAAAAAATCGCCCATTGATAATTCGTGACCGGTATTAAAATGTGTATGGGCCGCACAAGAATGTTTTAAAAAACTTAGTACGGTAAGCCCCGGTATTTCAGGAACGTTCTGGGCACCTAAGAATATACCCAGTAAGGCACGGGTTGTTGTGTTATCGTTTGTAATATCGTGACCGTCGAAAATTATAGAGCCAGAATCAACGCTATACGCAGGGTTTCCGGCAATTGTTTGTGCTAAACTTGATTTGCCAGAACCGTTATGTCCCGCCAACAAGTGGCGTGCGCCACGTGTAATATTCAGATTGATATCTGATAATAATTGTTTGCCATCCAGTGATACGTTTAGGTTTGTTATGTTCAGCATTTTTAATCCTTTGATAATGCCATTTGAATTAATTGTTTTGATTCAACCAAAAATTCCATCGGCAGGCGTGATATTACCGGATTTGCCATTGCGCCAACAATCAGGGCGATTGCGGTATCGCGTTCAATGCCTGCCATTTCAAGATATGTTAACTGTTGTTCGTCTATGGCACCGGTGGTGGCTTCGTGTGATTGATTATTATTTGGTGCGCCGTGTACTATTCGTGGAATTGTGTTCGCAATTGCGGTGTCACCAATTATGCGTGTGTCACATTTTGATGCGTTTGTGCATCCCGTGCCGGTAAAGGATACCAGTGAACGAAATGTTTGTTGGGATGCATCGGTTGCCACACCATATGAAACAATATTTGATTTTGTGTTGTTGCCGATATGAATCATCTTGGTTCCGGTGTCGGCTAATTGTCCCCCGCGGGTTATTGCAAGTGAATAAAAATCACTGACCGCATCATCGCCCGCCAGAATCGTTGATGGGTATTTCCAAGTTATGGCGGAGCCAATTTCAACCTGGGTCCAGTATAATTTGGCACGTGCGTCACAGCGTCCACGCTTGGTGACAAAATTTAATATGCCACCGGTGTTTTTTCCATCTTTGAAATCGCCGCTGAACCAATTTTGAACCGTTGCATATTTTACGACTGCATCGTCGTGTGCAATAATTTCAACGACACCGCTGTGTAATTGATGGTTAGGACGACGGGGGGCACTGCAGCCCTCCATATAGGTCAGTTTTGCGCCACAATCGGCGATGATAAGCGTTCGTTCAAATTGTCCAATTTTTGCGGTTTCGATTCTAAAATAACTGGCCAAATCAATGGGACAGGTGACGTTTGGTGGAATATATACAAATGTGCCGTCTGAAAATACAGCCGCATTCAGTGCCGCAAAGAAGTTGTCGGTTGCCGGCACCACCGTCCCCAGGTATTTTTTTACCAGGTCTGGATATTGCTGTACCGCGTCCGAAAACGGTAGAAATATTATTCCGTATTTTTTCAGTTCGTCCATGTATGATGTGTGCACAGAACGGCTGTCGATAACGGTGTCGGTTGCCATCCCCAACAGGGCGCGTTTTTCACTTTCTGGCAGGCCCATTTTGTCATACACGTGTGCCAGATCAGAGTTGTCAATTGGCTGTGGTTCGTTGTAATAATTTAGCGCATCATAATCAATCGGCGCATAATCAAATTCGGCCCAGTGTGGCTCAATCATTTTTTTCCAGGCATCAAACGCCGCCAGACGCCATTGCAGCAACCATATGGGTTCATTGCGTTGCTTTGAAATTTCACGAATAAGATTTTCAGACAGTTTTGCCAACTATTCACCCTGGGTTGCAAGTTGTTTTGCCTGGGCAAAGAAAGTAAGAGATTTACCCAGTAATCCATCCGTAAATGTTGCGGACAATATTCCGTCTGGTTCGGTTGCGTTCAGATGTGCCAAAAATGCATCCGCGCGTCGCATATAATTATCAACGCTGCGGGCAATTTCAGAATCAAGTTTTATTGCGCGACGTAATTTTTCCAATGCAAATGGATTGCGTGCGTATTCGTCCATAATTCCGCCCAATGCGCGCCACAAGGGGTGCTCGGATGTGTTGCGGGGCATAATATCAATCGTTGCCATAATAGGAATTAGGTTTTGCAACAAATCCTGGTAAATCATTTCGGCGTTTTCGGCCACGGCATTCGTTGCAGATTTATTCTTTAGCACAGACTGAATTTTTACAATAAGGCTGTATTGGTGGCTTAGTGTTTTGTTTGCGTCGCTGATACGACCGTTTATGCGGTACATAAAAAACATCATCGCAATACAGATACAAATGATTAATATAAAAGCGCCTAAAATCAGCCAATTTTCCATTTATTTACCCCCGATTTATCTTTTGTTCGTATGCCAGTATAGCATCTTTTGCCGATTCGTGCGATTTTATCTTTGGGGGATATTTTTTTGTTTGATTTATGTGTGTTTTAGCCCTTGCACAGATTCGGTCAAATTGATATAATATTACTAAATTAAAAGAAGGAAGGTTTTAATTATGTTCCGCAAAATTTTGTTTGCAGCAATGTGCGCAACGGCGGCAGGATATTGTTTCGCTGCTGAAAATTTACCCCAGGTCGTTACGTCTGAGGTGTTCTATGGCCAGGACAAAATTGTCGATGGTGGCGTGGAAGAGGTTACAGAATCTGTTCAAATTGACGAAACGGAAATGGTGACGCAATATGCAGATGTTCCGGCGTGGCCATTGGCGGGTTCGGATGCGGATGTAGAGGTTGCCTGTGATGGGCCGAAAAAGAATTCTGATAATATTCGTATTGTGTCGCGTGTTGGTGCGGATTTGGTTGTTGAAAACAACTTTAATCTGGGGGCGCGTGGTGAATTTATGGGTTGGTCCGGTGGTGCAAATATGTTGCACGGGATGCAGGTGCCGGCCGGCTTTGATGACGAATGTGCCGATGGTACGGAAATGCCACTGCTAAGTCGAGAAATGTTAGAAGATGATGGCGGTACGGTTTTGTCTGTGTCGCGCAGTAATCGCAAAAACTGTGGCAAGTATGCGGATAACTATGCTGCGTTTGCGGAACGCGCCGGTATAAAGACAACAATGGATGCGAATGGCAATATTGTATCCGAAGCAGAGGCAACAGAAACCGTTACAGAATCAGAAACAGAAATCTTGGTTGCGGAAACCGCCGATGCAGAGGCGCCCAAGGTTGTAAAGGATCAGGTTCGTTCATGGGTTGTTGCTAATGGCCAGACATTGCGTGATGTTTTGCAGTCTTGGTGTGATAAAGAGGGCTGGGATTTGGTTTGGACAACGTCGCGTGAATATCCAATCCAGGCCAGTGCCGTGTTCAAAGGACGTTTTGTTGATGTGGCGTCTGCGCTGGTGCGTAATTTTGGTCGTGCAACACCGGTTCCATATGCAAAATTCTATAAGGGAAATCGTGTGTTGGTAATTTCAACGTCGGAACAATAAAAAATAAATGCGTCTGCCAAGGGGGAGATTACATATGAAAAAATCATTTAAATTGTTGGCTGTCTGTGGACTGATATGCGCGGCATTGGCGGGTTGTGCAACCAAAGAATCGGCCAAGGTGGCGGCCGCCGTTGATACTGATTTTATTAACGCGTATGATGCGTTCGAAATGGCAAAGAATCCACGTGCCAAGGTGGCAACGGGTGATACTGTTTCTATGTCCGAAGGGGTATGGCTGGGGGATACGTCGACCGTATTGGAACATCGTAATAATTTGCCGGCTAAATTCGAAACAGATACCGGTGTTACTATATTATTAAATGAACCGGTCTCATTACAGGTTTTGGCAAACGATATTTATTCGGTAACCGGTATTCCGGTGCGCATCGACAGCCAGGTTAATGCCGAAAAATTACGTAAGACTGTAAATGTTGCGTATACCGGCAAATTGTCGGGCTTGCTGTCCCAGATTTCGACGGATTTAGATATCCTTTGGTACTATGATAATAATGCCATCGTTTTCTATGAAACAGAAACCAAGACATTTACATTATATGCGTTGGGTACGGACGTGTCGTATCAGACGGCCGTTACCACCGACGAAGGGAACCAGGTATCTTTGGAATCAACCCTGAAAGAATGGGACGAGGTTGAAAGTACAATCGCATCTATTATTGGCAAGGCGGATAATGCAGACTTTACCGTGTCGCGCAGTTTGGGCACAATTACGGTCACCGCACCGCCATCGATTTTAAATCGTATTGGTGAATATATTGAGCGCCAGAATAAACGTCTGTCCCAGTTGGTGACAATTGATGTAAAGGTTTTACAGGTTACAATTTCAAATGATACGGCGTTTGGTTTGAATTTAGCGGCGGCGATTAATTCAACGTCTGGATTGAATATCGTTGCAAATCCAAAAAATAACCTGGCATCGACCGAGGCAAGTTCGATGAATATTGCGGTATTGTCGAATGCGGTGTCGGCCCTGACCGGTGCAACCCATATGGAAGGGTCCACCACGGTCGAGGGTGCGTATACAAATGACCAAATTATGAATGGTTCTTTGTCGGCCGCCGCGGGCAGTAATGCCCTGATAGAGGCGTTGGCAAAACAGGGCAAGGTATCCCTGGTAACAAACGTTGGTGTGACAACGCGTTCAAATCGCGTTGCACCGGTAAGTAACACACGTACAACCGGATACATCAAACGTTTTGAATCACGTAATTTTACAACGGTTGAATCCAGTACCGTTGACCAAGACGATCTGGAAACGGGTTTCACAATGCAACTGTTGCCAAATGTTTTGGAAAATGGGCGTATTTTGCTGTTATTCCGTATGTCGGTTCGTGAATTGTTGCGTATGTCAACCCAGACGATTGGCGAGGTTACCCTGCAATTACCAGAGGTTGAAGAACGTAGCTTTATGCAAGAAGTGATTATGGAATCGGGTCAGATGTTGGTTGTATCGGGCTTTGAAAAACAGACCAGCGAAGATACGCGTTATGGCCTGGGGGATCCGGACTTTATGGCGCTGTCGGGATCACGTGAAACCGCATCCACACGAGAGGTTCTGGTGGTTATCCTGACGCCACAGGTGTTGGTAAGTCCGCTGGATTCAGAGCGTACGATTCAACAGCATTGGGGCGCACCGCTAAATTAAATTTAATGGCATATCTAAAGCGAATTGGGGGTGTCTTATGTAGTGTCTGTACACTACGATACACCCAATTAGTTTATCTATACCATTATCTTTAATTTTGCAAGGTGCACTACGATTCCTGATTTCTTTTTATCTAAATCATTCTATTTAATTTTTATTCAGCGCAAGGGGACTTAATTACATATGGTACGTTGATTAATTATTATAACGACAAAAAGTGCGCACGTGGCGCACGAATTTGTTTGCGTTCAACACGCATTAAGCCATTGCAGCGACTTTCTTGGTCAAACGAGAAATTTTACGAGCAGCGCGTTTCTTTGGCATAATTTTGCCCGCAGATTTCATAATCTTGCTTTCTGCGTTGCGTGCCGCAATCGTTGCCGCCGCTTTGTCGCCGGATTCAACCGCAACCAGAACCTTCTTGGCCGCTGTTTTTACAGCACTGCGACGAGATGTGTTAATAGCATTTTTCTTGGCCGAGACCAAAATTCTTTTTTCAGATGACTTGTGATTTGCCACGTTATTTTCCTTTTATTTTTGTAATGTTTTTGTTATTTTATAGAAAAGAAACTTAAAATCAAGGAAAAAGAATATGATATATTTTGTTTTGGCAATAATTATTGCTTATTTGCTGGGTTCTGTTCCAATGGGACTGTTGTTTACCAAAATGATGGGCAAGGGGGACCTGCGCAAGGTTGGCAGTGGTAATATCGGCGCGACAAACGTTATGCGTGTGGGTGGACTGCGTATGGCGGGGTTGGTGTGGATTCTGGATATGGCCAAGGCAATTGTTGCGGTGTTTATTGGTTATTGGGTCGCGGATGTGGCATTTGGCGCCTGGTGCGGGTTTGCGGCAATTGTTGGTCATTGCTATCCGGTGTGGTTGCGCTTTCGCGGGGGCAAGGGGATTTCATCCCTGTTTGGTGTGTTGCTGGCGGTCAGTCCGGTATCCTTTGTGGTATGTGGAATTGAATGGTTGTTGGTTGCGTTGACGTCGGGGATTTCATCGCTGGGGGCGGTGATTGTGTTCTGTTTAATTCCGGTGTTGGGGTTTGCAATTAGTTATTCGGTTGGTTGGCCATTCTTGGCGATTGGGTTGCTTTGTATGTGGCGACATCGCGCGAATATTGGGCGACTGATTGGTGGGACAGAATCAAAAATAGAATGGAAGTGGAAAAAATAAATCTTAACGGTCACGATTTTGTGGCCGTTTGTTTTATATCTTTATTTTTAAGGGATTTTGTGGTATAATATCCCTGATATTATTAGAGGGAAATGGACGATGAGAAATTTGTTTATTATGTTTGCATTTGCATCTGTTGTTGTACCGGCGTGGGGCGCGGTGCCGGCGTCGTCGCGTGGACGCGCGTCGATGGCAAATCAGATGGAGGCACGCGCGGTATCCAAGAAATACATCAATAATATGGCGGCAACGAATGTCGTTCCGGCCGATACCACTGTGGTGGAAGAGGCGCCAACGGTCGTTCCAGATGTTGTTGAAAAGGAAGAAAAAACAAAAGATATGCGTGAACGCGAAAAGGCGGCCTGTATCCAAAATAATATTGGTGTGGGGGCGACTTTTGTTTGGGCGTCCAAGTACAGTAACAGTGCAGACTATAATTCTATGATAGAGGATGTAGAGTTCCCAGAAAATAATGTTTGTTTTGTAAAGGTTGGATTAAAATCAAACGATTCGCGTATCAATGTTTCAGATATCCCAACAAAATACTTTGTAATGGGTGAAAATATCACCTGTGGCGAATGGGCAAATGAAGAAACGTTAAAAAACCGTATCTTGGATGCCAAGAAAAAGGGACGTACCTGGGCAACGGTTGGTGGCGCCGTCGGGGGCGCAGGAATTGGTGTTGGCGCAATGGAATTGTTCGGTAATAAATTAATTGGTGGCGCGGTTGAGGGACAGGCCAGTATAACAGATAAGACACAATTGCTGTGTTCCCAGATGAAGGTTTTGCATCAGGAAAAGTCTTCTAAGTATGATGATATTCGTGATTCTTTGACCGAATTAAAGAAGTATTGTGATGATGCGTCCGTGTGGCCAAAAGGGGTGGCACCAGATGACTGCAAGGAATTTGATTATGACGCATTGTTGAAATGTTAAAAAAAATCCCCGCAATGGGGATTTAATTTTTGACTTTTATCATTATATATAAATTCGCTATGATCGTAATATGAAAGATTTATTTGAAAAATTGCTGATTTTGCGAACGCCGGGTATTGGGCCCGCGCGATATAATGATTTGATTGCGCGATTCGGTTCTGTGGAACAGGCGGCGGCCAGTTTAATGATGGATGCGTCACATATTGATATGGTGCGGCGTGAAATGGATAATGCCGCAAATCTGGGGATAGAATACATATGTGATGATGATGCGCGATATCCAGTGGGCTTAAAGGCCATTAAAAACCATCCGCCGGTAATATCGGTGCGTGGCAATGTGGATGCATTGACACGTCCGGTTGTGTCGATGGTTGGAACGCGGCACGCAACGGCGGCGGGGATGGAATTTATGGCGAATATGTCAATGGCGTTTGCGTCGCGTGGTTTTGTGGTGGCGTCTGGGATGGCAATGGGCTGTGATACGGCGGCGCATCGTGGCGCGTTGCGTGCATCGGCGGATGCGGTGACGATTGCGGTTCTGGCGGGTGGGGTTGATTATATTTGGCCACTTGAAAACGAATCGCTTTATTACCAAATCTTGGAACGTGGATGTGTGATAAGCGAAATGCCGGTTGGTTTTAAGCCAACGGCCCCAAACTTTGTTCAGCGCAATCGAATCGTTGCGGGGATGTGTGATACCCTGATTCTGGGCGAGGCGGATATGAAATCGGGCTCTATGACGACGGCGCGATTCGCAGTTGAATATGGGCGGCCGGTATATGCAATTCCGTCACATCCGTCAGATCCGCGGGGGGCGGGGCCTAATTCCTTGATTCGTGCGGGTGTGGCAACACTTTGTATGGGGGTGGGGGATTTTTTTGAAAAAGGTAATGACACACCCCAAAAACAAAAAAATGAGAAAAAATTCGATTCGGAAAATAGTCTTATTGATGCGTTGGGAACAATTCCGGTGTCAGAATCTGTATTGGCAGAGGTTGTCAAAAAATCTGTTTCGGAAATCAAAAGTGAGTTGGTTGTTTTAGAATTGCAAGGAATCGTGCGAAAAGTTGATGGCGGTTATGTTCGTGCTTAATAAAAAATTTGTATAGACAGTGTATATACAAAGTGCAGAAAACAGGCAAAAAAACGAATCGTTGTCAAAAAAATAAATGTTAAAAAAACGTTTTAAAGTAGTTGTAAATTGAAATTAATCTTATAAATTATTTGACGTATCCAAAACGATAGAAATATCACAAAAGGGTGCGAAACTTTTTCTGAATAATATAAAGAAAAGTTTGGTGCCAAAATATAAAAACGGTACCCGGTTTTTGAAAGGAAGAACCCGGTACAGAAGCGAGAAGAGTGTAGAAGTTAAGGCAAGTATAAACACTAAATTTTTTCTTTTGTTGGGAAAGATTTAGCGTTTATGTGCGGGTGTCTTTTGCAATCAAAACGCGGGATACGGGTGCAACAAAACGGGAAGGAAAGGAGAATAAGAATGCAGGCAATGGCGACAAATCAAATGGTAAACGTTGATGTTATCAAGGGGGCTGTTGCCGAAAAAATTGATGCCGCGGGTTTTACTTCTTGGATTGCGCCGATTGCGTTTGAAATTGAAAATGGTGTGTTAAATTGCGGCGTACAGAATCAGTTCTCTTTTAACTATATCAATGCGGCGTATGGAAATGTTTTGCGTAATGTGGTGGAAAACTTTGGTTTGGCATTGAATGTTTATGTTGCGGGTACAAAACGCAATGCATCTGTTGCACCGGTTGCAAATGATAATAATACGCAA
Source organism: Alphaproteobacteria bacterium (assembly GCA_015062485.1). Taxonomy (GTDB): domain Bacteria; phylum Pseudomonadota; class Alphaproteobacteria; order Rs-D84; family Rs-D84; genus Enterousia. The sequence continues at coordinate 32,075 of SUUO01000002.1, read as the reverse complement.
TCTTTTGCGCCAAGCATTGCGCCAGAGGCAAACAACACCGTTGCATTCGATTCTTTTGTTGCGACAGATGACAATGTTTTTGTTCTGTCGGCGTGCAAAAAGATTGCGTCTGGTGCGGCATCTTTTTCACCACTGTATATTCACGGGGGCGCCGGTTGCGGAAAATCTTTGTTGGCGGGTTGTGTTAAAAATGCATCCACGGGTCGCGTTATTATGATGAATGGCGGTCAGTTTGTATCCGACTTTACACGCAGTTTGCACGATCGCACCGTTTTTGCATTCAAAGATTATTGCCGTAATTGTGATACTTTTATTCTGGATGATGTACAAGGTTTGGCCGGAAAAAAGGCAACAATGGATGAATTCTTGCAGTTGGTTATGGATTTAAAAGCCGCAGGCAAGAATGTTGTTTTAACTGCAAATGCGGCGCCAAATAATTTGACCGGATTCGACAGACGTGCACAGTCTTTGTTGGCATCGGGCCTGGTTGCGGATGTTGTGGCACCAAATGCGCACGTTAAATCTGTTTTATTGCGTCGTGCGGGGGTTGCGGCCGATGTTGCAAATGAATTGGCAAATCGCATTGCAAATGATGGACACTTGGTTGCGGGTGTGGCGACGAAAATCAAAACTTATTCTGAATTGATGGGTGCAAGTGTTGATATGGATGTTGCATCCCGTTTGTTGGCGGATACATTACAGCGCGCAAAAACACCATTGGCGATGGTTAAAAATATGTGTGAAAAATTGGGTGTTTCATATGACGCGGTATGTGGCACCGGGCGCAGTCGTAATTTGGTCTTGGCACGTCAGACAATGATGGCGGTATTAAAGGGTGCAACGGGCCTGTCTTTGGCGGAAATTGGAAATTATGTTGGTGGACGTGATCACGCGACGGTTTTGTATGCGGTACGTCAGATTGAAAAACAAAAGGCGAATGATTTATTGTTGGCCGCCCAGATTCAACAATTGATTAACGAATGTAAATAAAAAATCCCGCGGGACGCGGGATTTTTTATTTATCTAAGTTTTTGTTTTGTTAGGTGTTGTTTTTATGATAAAATATACTTGATATTATATGGGGGAATGTAATGAAAAATATAGTGTTTGCTGTGTTTTCTTTGTTTTTGATGATGCCGGCTGTTATGGCGGATTGTAATACACCGGTGACAATCAGTTATGTAGGTAATCAAGAACCAGATGATAATGAATTTTTGTACGTATCTGAACGTGAATACTTGTTGGCAAAGCAGGGGTACACAAATTCTGGGAAAAAGAATTCTGGGGATGGACACGCGTATGAATGCGATATGGGCAAAAGTGGTGGCTGTGGCAGATTGGATGTAGTAACTATGGCCCCGGGACATATTTTTAAAGGGCAGGTTATCGATAAAGAGGTAAAATATCAATGTAAAAACCCAGGTATTGTTGATAACAGATGGGTTGTTGTAGAGGATGGAGTCTGTCACACCAAGGGTTTTGGTGATGTAGCGGTTGGTGATTGTGTGCCAGGTGATGGTGGATGCAAAAAATTAACGGATATTGATTGCAGTGGATATAACAAGACAGATATTTTGGGGGTTGAGTTTAAAGGGGTGTGTTTCGAAGGACCATTGTTTAAATGTGTTGCAACCAAATGTCGTGGCGGAATGACGGCGGATAAGGATGGTAAATGTGTGGGCACTGCGAAATCTGTGGAGCCAACACCGCCGACCAATCCAGAAGTGCCGGTTAAACCGGTTGTTGGTAAATGTCATCCATCGGTTTGTACGTCCGAACTGTGCAAGGCGTGTTGTGCAAAACCGTCGTCGGAAACAATATGGACGCCAAGTATAGGAAAGTGCCTTTGTGTAAATGGTGGTAATTTTGTAAAAGAAGGAAATGAATATTCTTGTAAAATATCAGGTGTCGGCGAAAATCCCGATAAATATGTTTGTGATTCTGCTTTGTTGGGCAAACTTGCATCTTGGAAAACGCAATGTGCAGATTTTGCAGAGGTTTTGGCAGAAATTAAAGCACTGGAAGATTATTGTGGTAATGCACCGGACAAGGATGCTTTTTTACGCCTGTATGATGATTTGAGCCTATTGGTAAAGGAGACCTGTGTCGCGGGGGATGATTCATCAACAACGATTGTGTTGTCCGGAGAGGCGGCAACGCGTGTTGAGGCGGCGCTTGATAGTTTGCGGGCCAACGTGGCGGATTTAGAAGTCAGCAAGTGGAAGACGGAAGAAGGTAAATTTAATACGGCGCGCCTTGCATCGGATTCTATTGCGGGTGTTGTGTTGGGTACGGCCGGCGGTTTGATTACCAGCAGCGTTGTAAAGAAACACCAGGTAGAAGAGGGCTTTGAAGATTTGAATTGTACAATTGGCGGTCAGACGGTTGCCGGTTGGGGTGACGAATTTACAGTTGGTATCCATTAAAAAATCCCGGCAATGCCGGGATTTTTTATGTCTGTTGTGTTTTGTGATTACACGAACAAATCCTTTACAAATTGGGCGTGTTCGGTGATGAATTTAAATCTAAATTCAGGCTTTTTACCCATCAGTTCCGAAACAATTGTGCGTGTTTTTTCAGTGTCTTCGACGCCGTCTTCGGTGCGTGGCGGTAAATCCACACGGATAAGGCGACGTGTTTTGGGTGACATTGTCGTTTCCTTTAACTGGTTCGGCATCATTTCACCCAACCCCTTGAATCGAGAGATTTCGATTTTCTTGTTTTTATATTTTGTTGCCTTTAATTGTTCCAGTTCTTCATCCGTGTCAACGTAAACCGATTCGGTTCCACAGGTCAGTTTATACAACGGTGGACAAGATAGATACAAGTGACCACCATAGATTAACTGTGGCATAAACTGATAGAAAAACGCCATAAGCAGTGATGCAATATGACTGCCGTCGACGTCGGCATCGGTCATAACGATTATTTTTTCATAGCGTAATTTATCCTCGTTCCAATCTTTGGCGGTGCCGGCACCGATGATATCAATTAAATCATTTAATTCTTTGTTATTACCGAATCGTTCATCGGAATTTGATATAACGTTTAAAACCTTGCCGCGCAGGGGCATAATAGCCTGGGTTGCGCGATCGCGTGCCTGCTTGGCGGTGCCGCCGGCCGATTCCCCCTCTACTATAAATAATTCTGTGCCGGCGACGCCGTGTTTGGAACAGTCCGCCAATTTCGCCGGCATACGAATGCGTTTTGTCGGGGTTTTGCGGGCAACGTCTTTGACCGCCTTGGTCTTGATACGGGCGTTGGCCAGATTTATTACAAATTCCAGTAATGCATTTGCCGTCTTTGGGTCGGATGCCAAAAACATTTCCCACGGATCACGCAATGCATTTTCGGTATAGCGTGCAACCTCTGGGTTGGATAATTTTTCCTTGGTCTGGCCCAAAAATTGTGGTGTCTTGTAAAACACAGAAACAATTGCGGCAACCGAATCAAATACGTCTTCGCCGATAATGGTTGCGGCGGCTTTGTTATTAACCTTTTCCCCGTATGCTTTTATCCCCTTGGTAATTGCGGATTTAAAGCCGGTTTCGTGGGTGCCACCATCGATTGTTGCAATCGTGTTACAGTAAGACGAGAAAAAACCATCGTCAGATGCCGCACCATTTTCATCTGTTAAAAATGTCAGTGCCCATTCAACGCGACCCGAATCGTCCGGGAAATCGACAGAACCACTAAAAATACGGGGTAAAATGCGTGGTTTTGAATCCGTTTTTTCCGCCAAGAAATCCGCAACACCATTGGGGTAAAAGAATGTTGTTGTGGCGGGGATTCCCATATCCTCGGTCAATAATTCGGGATTACATTGCCAGTCTATTTTTACGCCACGGGACAGGAAAGCCTTGGCACGGGCCATACGATAAATTTTTACCGGTTTGAATGTTGCAGACGCACCAAAAATTTCATCATCAATTGTAAAGCGGATTTTGGTGCCGTGTTTATTGGTTGCGTCCCCACGTGTCATCGGTGATGTTGTGATTCCGCGGGAAAACGTCTGGTGCCAATTGTATCCGTCGCGTGCAATATCAACCACCATTTCAGATGATAAAGCGTTTACAACCGCCGAACCCACACCGTGCAGACCGCCACTGGTCTTGTAAACATTATTATTAAATTTTCCACCCGAATGCAGTGTGGTTAAGATAACCTCTAATGCCGATTTGCCGGGGTATTTGGGATGTTCGTCAACCGGGATACCACGACCGTCGTCGGTGATTTCAATCGTCTTGGAATCGATTAAGTTAACCGTAATTTTCTTGGCAAAGCCGGCGACCGCCTCATCAATCGAGTTGTCCATAATTTCAATCGGCAGGTGGTGCCACGCCTTTTCGTCGGTGCCACCAATATACATCCCCGGGCGCAGGCGTACGGGTTCCAGACCCTCCAATACCTGGATGTCTGATGCGTCATATGTGTGTGTATTTTTATCTGTCATAATGCCATTATTATTAGAACATTTTTAAAATTTTGGCAAGCCCAAAGAATTTATACCCATTTTATATTTGGGACTTGATTTTTAGGTGGGTGGGGCTTATATAATCTGTAATGAAATAATAGGCAGATAATATGAATAAAAATCCATACGAAGTTCTTGGGGTGGCACGTGATGCATCGGAAAGCGACATTAAAAAGGCGTATCACAAGTTGGTTATGAAATATCATCCCGACAGAAATCCTGATAGCAAGGACGCCGAAGAGAAATTCAAGGAAGTCAACAATGCGTTCGATATCTTGAAAGATCCGCAAAAACGTGCGGCATATGATCGCTTTGGTGATGCGGCGTTCGCCGGTGGTAATGGGGCCGGTGCGGGCTTTGGTGGAAATCCATTTGGTGATGGGGCGTTCCATTTTAATATGGGGGGCGGTGCCGGAATGGAAGACATCCTGCGCGAGGCTATGCGTGGGTTTGGTTTTGGTGATTTTGGTGGTGGTGCGGGTGCGCGCACGTCCCAGCGCGCGGGGCGCGATTTACTGGACGAGGTGGTAATTGATTTGCGCGATGCGTATTTTGGTACAACGCACACCGTAAAATTTTCAAGTAATGTAGAATGTGAAAAATGCCACGGCAATGGTACCGCTGATGGCACGGCGGCGCCCGTGTGCCCAACGTGTGGCGGCGCGGGTGTGGTTCACACACGCCAGGGGTTCTTTGCGGTTGAACGTCCGTGTCCGGACTGTAATGGGTTGGGGCATAAAATTGATAAAAAGTGCAGTGCCTGTGACGGGTTGGGTACGGTACATAAGCAGCGCACGTTGGATGTAAAAATACCAGCCGGGGTAGAAGATGGAACGCGCCTACGCCTGGCCGGCCAGGGCGAGGCGGGCGCCAACGGTGCACCGGCGGGTGATTTCTATTTGGATGTGCGTGTGCGTCCCGACAAACGTTTTACGCGTCAGGGAAATGATTTAATTATGCGTGTCGATGTGCCGTTTACAACATTGGCCCTGGGCGGGGAAATAGATGTCGAGACAATCGATGATAAAAAATTAGCGGTCAAGGTGCCGTCTGGCACCCAGGTCGGTGAAAAACTGCGTGTGCGTGGGCACGGTATGCCAACGCGTCGCGGTGGATTTGGGGATTTGTACATTGATGTTGCAATCAATATCCCAACAAAGTTAACGGACAAGCAAAAGAAAATATTAAATGAATTTGCGGGAACAAAATCTGATAAAAAAGGCTGGTTCTGAAAATAAAAATCCCGCCGTGGCGGGATTTTTTGTTGCGGTCGCGCCAAGTTTTGATATATTAAGCGAGAGGTATAAGGAATAGATATGAAAGACAAAAGATTTTTTGAAAATGTTGACAGAGATACCCTGTGTTTTTTGGTGTTTGTACTGATGTTTTCTGGGGTGGCGTTGGGGATTTCAAAGTTGGGTGATGCACGCGAAACGAAAAAACAAGATGTTGTGGCGGATACGAATTTGATTCCGGGTGTTAAAACCGATGGTACATATGTGGATACCCAATTACCGGCACGCACGAATACGGGGGATACGCTTTATATTTTGGGGAACAAGCCAAAAAATGATAGGCGTGTTTATGCAATGCGTCCAAATGGCGAACCGGCAACTTTTGTGTTTCGTGGGGCAAATCGGGTAACGCCGGGTGATACGGTTGTGGTTGATCTGAAACATAAAATTTTGATGAAAAATATTACACAAATGCATCTTGAAAAACAAAAGTAGGATATTATGAGTAATTGGGAACGCAAGCGGGACGAAATGCAGCGTAAAATAGAGGTGCGCAGTAATGTTGTTGTCGCGATTTGTTTGCTGTTGATGGCGGCTACGGTTTTTTCGTGTGTTAAGACCTGTCAAAAAGTTTCTAATAAAAACTTTGAGCAAATGTGTCGCCTGAAACAAGAAATGCAAAAGCAAAAATAAAAAACCGGCAAATGCCGGTTTTTATGCGTATAGCGTGTTTTTATTTTATTTTTTTCAAGTGTCCCAAGAATGTGTGTGTGTACTGAGTTGCGGACCAAAGACTGGCCACCAATGCCAACCATAAACAAATTACGCCACCATACATCAGGCCAAAGAATGCATAGATTGCAAAGATTTCCATACTGGGGACCAATACCAATTGTGGCATACATAACCCCAATAACAAGGCGCACGTTGCAACCATTTGCAATGTTGTTTTGATTTTGCCCATTGAAAAGCGTGCCTTTGGTACCGGCATTTCAATTTTCTGGGTGCCCAGAAATTCGCGCAGACCAGAAATATACAATTCACGTGATATCATCAAGATAACCGGTACGATAATTGTCCAAGATGGAAAGCCTGGAATAAAGGCAGGCAGCAGGAACATTAATACAACCGACAGCACAATCAGTGTGTTCGCAACCAATAATTTGTCGCCGATGTGATCCATTACGCCACCCAGTTTGCTGACACAATTATATTTGCGGGCCAGGTATCCGTCAAAGAAGTCGGACAATGATGCCAGTACATACAGAATAAATGTTGTCCAATACCAGCCCAGTAATAACGTCGGTATAATCGCAAATGCCGATGCAATTCGAAACGCAGATAAAAAGTTTACAAATTTTTTCATATAGTTCTCCTTTTTAATTCATTGATATATGAATACGGTAATTATATCACTTCTGAATGGAAATGGGCATATATTTTTTCAGCGGCACTTTGGCCAAGTCCCGGTACGCGTTTAAGCGCATTTAAATCCGCATCCACAATCGCGCGAACAGAACCGAAATGTTGTAATAATGCACGCTTGCGCGTGGGGCCGATGCCGTCTATTTCGTCCAGGACAGATGCGGTCATTTGTTTGGCACGTGTTGTGCGGTGGTATGTGATGACGAAACGATGTGCCTCGTCCCGGACGGCGCGTAACATTAAAAACAGCGGACTGTCCTTGGGCAGGTCGCGGAATATAGTGCCATCTGGTAAAATAAAGTGTTCGTCGCCGTCACGTACAACGCCCTTGGTTACGCCAAAGACCGGAATCCCATTGGATGCGCGTTGTGCAATGTTCCATTGCGCCGGGCCCCCGTCGACAATTATCAAATCCAGTTTTGGACCGCGTTCAACCGCGCGACGTACAAATTCAGACATCATTGCAATATCATTGCCGGCGCGGGATTTGTCTTGTAATTTAAAGTGTCGATAGCCCGCTTTGTCAAAACCGTCGTGTCCAAATGTTATCATTGCACCGACCGGCTGTTTGCCGAATAAATGCGAGTTATCAAAAACACCAACTCGTTCAATTTTTAACCCCAGCCATTGTTCCAGGTCTGATACGTTTTTGTCCCAGTCTGAAATTGCGCTATACGCATTGTTTTGGCGCTTTCCGCGATTTGATGTGTGGGTCAGTGCGATTATTTTGTCGCGGATTATGGCCGCGGATTCAAATTCGTTTGCGTCGGAAAGTTGCTGCATCTGTGCGGTTAAATCGTTTATAATCGGGCGACTGTCACCGGTTAGTATTTTCCGCGCTATACGCACGCTTTCTGCGTATTTTTGTTTGTCAGGGAAACAGCAGGGTGCGTTGCAACGTCCGATTTGATGCAGTAAGCACGGGCGCGCGCGGTTGCGCATAAATGTGTCGGTACAGGTGCGCAGGCCACACACCTTTTGAATGGTTTTTATTGTTTCGTTTAGTGCAGATACCGATGGGTATGGACCGTATACGTCACGACGCTGGGATATTTTGCCACGGAATTTCAATAGACGTGGAAAGTCGTCGGTTGTTAATGCCAGCATTGGATACATTTTCCCGTCGGTTAGCATTATGTTGTATTTTGGTTTAAGGTTTTTTATTAACTCTTGTTCCCGTATTAGTGCATCTGATTCCGTGGCGACCGTTTCCCATTCAACACGCGTGACCAGGGTGCGCATAACCTGTTTATGTAATTCCAGTTTGGAAATATCTACATATTGGTTCAGGCGGTTTGATAAATCGCGTGCCTTGCCCACATAGAGCAGATTGTTTTCCGCATCATACATTTTGTACACGCCGGGGGCGTGTGGGGCGTTTGCAATTAAATCAGAAAATTGAATATTCATAATCTTTATGATAGAATAATAAAAACTAAATAGCAAATGGAGGCAATACATATGAAACAAGAATCTGGACGTTCAATGATTGAGATGTTGGGTGTGTTGGCAATTATGGGTGTTATTACCGTTGGGGCAATCGAAATGATTCAGTTGGCAATGAATACCCAAAAACGTAATACCGTTAACGAAGAAGTTTTGCAAATCGTAACCCAGGTGCGCAATATTCACGGGGAATATGATGATTTTTCGAATATAAATAATTCTACAATCTTTAATGCAATTGGGATGTCTGATACGAATCCATATGGTGGTAAGTACGAAGTTGCCGTTGATCCATCCAATCCACGTCAGTTTGTGGTAACTATTACGGGCCTTAGCAAAAATGAATGTGAAACATTTATAACCAAGGCTTGGTCTGATTCGATTGGATATAAAATGTCAGACGGTAAAAGCAGTGGTGCATCGGGTTCGTGCACAAACGGAAATGGGCGCAATACGGTTCAGATTACGTATGGCGAATAAGATTTTTGTTAGATGATGCCGGGGGTATAATGGCCGCAGAAATTGTAACTATTGCCAAGACAGATGATGGAACGCGCCTGCAACGGTGGTTTGTTCGTAATTATCCGTCTATGCCGTTGCGTGAATTTTATAAACTGTGTCGTGGTGGGCAAATTCGTGTTAATTCCAAGCGTGTTCACGGACGTGAAATTTTAAATGCCGGGGATGCGATTCGAATTCCGCCAACAATCGGGGGATTCGCAACGCGTTTGCAGAAATCTTCGGCGGGGGATAAATTTTCACTGACGGACCTGGAGGAATTGCGTCAGTGTATCATTCACAATGATGATGATATTGTCGTCTTTAACAAGCCCGCGGGATTGGCGGTGCAGGGTGGCAGTGGTATCAGAAAATCTATCGATAAAATGGCGGCGGCATTATTTCCGTATGACAAAATATCACTGGTTCATCGATTGGATAAAGAGACCAGCGGTCTGTTGGTTGTTGCCAAGAATCAACGTGCGGCGCAACATTTAAGCGCGCAATTTCAAAACAAGGACGCGCACAAGGAATATTTGGCATTGCTTAATGGTGATGTAAAGCCAAGTCGTGGTGTAATCGATAACTATATGATAAAGGGCCAGGTTTTTGATACGCCTGAGCGTGTCAACAGTGGCACGGGGCAACGGCCACAACGCGCGGTTACAAATTACCAGGTGTTGGCCAGTGCCGGAAATATTTCGTGGGTTTTATTTTCGCCAAAGACCGGTCGGACGCATCAGTTGCGCCTGCACAGTGCACTAACACTTGGGGCGCCGATTGTTGGGGATACGTTGTATGGTCGTGATTGTTTGGTTGATCCGGCCCTGGCGTCGATATTGGTGACGAATAACTTGTTTTTGTTTGCGTATAAATTAACATTTCAACATCCGGTAACGGGACGAATGATGACGTTGCGGGCGTCTGTGCCAGACTTTATGATGCCGGTGATAAAATTGTTGGAATTAAAGATTCCATAAAGGCGTGTGATAGATTAAATGATTGCAAGACGCAGTATTCTTTTGCAGATATTTCGCGTGCTGGGGCTGTTCCTGGGGGGGATGGCGGCCGCCGTTGTTATCGCATTGTCGCAAATAGATTTGGATTCGCTGCGTGGAAATGTTGTGTCGGTTCTGCGTGATGCGACGGGATTACCGATAGAGATTGATGGTGCCGTTGCGTGGAAATTTTCTTTGCGTCCCCAGGTGGAACTAAATGATGTGCGTATTAAAAATTCAGACTGGGCAACGCACGCAGATGCGTTTACAGCCAAAAAGATAGATGTGACATTGAATCTGGTGTCTTTGTTCCGTGACAGGCCAACAATTCAAAAGGTTGTTATTTATGATGCGGTGACGTGCATTGAAAAAAATGCAGATGGTGATTATTCTATATTACCGGCTAAAAAGCCCGTCGCCCAGGAATCTTTGGTGGCGGGGGCGGATGTGGTGCCGGCAAAATATCCGTTTCGTGAATTTGGATTGGGTGGTATTGAAATTAAAAATTTAACCGCGCACGTGTTTGATGAAACCTATGATATTGGCGGGGTCAGTTTGCGGTATATGAAACATAAAGATGGGCGTGAATATGCTGGCTGGATAAAGTCTGTTGATGACAGGGTGTTCCCGTTTATCATCAATTTTGCGGAATATAATGCGGAACGTAAAATATATCCGATGAAGGTCGCGCTGTCTATGGGGGGGGATGCGTTGATTGCAAATGTTGCCCTGGAAGGGACCAGTAAAACCCCAATAGATTTTATTATCAAAGGGCAAATTCAAGACGTTGACGAATTTGGCAAGTTATTTAATTTAAATTTGCAAAACTGGCCGGATGTTATCGTTAATATGGCGGGCGGATTTGACAGAAAAAAAATAACGTTGCGTAAATCATCAATTGCAATCAATGGTAAAAATATAGATTTGTCTGGGGATTATAATTGGGGCGGGGTGGTGCCGGTTGTAAATTTGAATATATCTGGTGAAGATGTTAGTTTAACAGATTTGTTCCCAGGGCTGTATGGGCGTAATTGGATAAAGCCAAAGCGTAAATTAAATGTTTTTAAAGATATTCCCTTGTTCGGTCAATGGTTTGTTAATCGCAAGGTTAGCTTAAAAATTGATATGGGGCGTTTGGGGGTGTATCGCGATTTTTCTATTGATGATATGAGCTTGCGTGTAGAGGTCGCGGATAATGTTGGGCGTATTGATTTAAATTCAAAAATAGCAGATGGCACATTGCGTATTGGTGCAAATATTGATATCGCGTCCGATGGCAATATGGATGTTACATTTGGTGGAATTGGCGAGCGTATTTTTGTCGGTGATTTATTAGATCAATTAGATGCCCCAGATTTAATTTCTGAATTGCCAATAAACCTGGAATTGTATGTGCGTGCAAATGGGAAAAATATGTCTGAAATAATGAATACTATTACCGGGCCGGTGCGTATCTATTCGGTTGGTTCGGGCTATGCGCATTCGGCGTTGGTGGCATATATGTATGGAACAGACTTTTTGACATCGTTGCGTCACAGTATTCAAGATATGTTTAATGAAGAAAAAAAATATGACCAGATAAAAATTAAATGTGCTGCGCTGAATGTAAAACTGCGTGATGGACAGGTGCATACAGAACAAGGGGTCGCCGTTGAAACAAATGCGATAAATGTGCGCTTGGCGGGGGATTTGGATTTAGGGGATGAAAAATTAAAATTGGCATTGACCACGGTGCCGGTGCGTGGGATTAAGTTGTCCCTGACGGGCAAGGTGGTAAATTCAATAGAAATATCCGGTAATTTGGCGGAGCCTGATATCGCAATCAGTGGTGCCGCCGTTGCCGGCAAGGTTGCGTCCGCCACGGGTATCGGTTTGTTGTTGGCGCCGTTTACGGGTGGTATTGGCCTGGTCGCGGGGGCGGGTGTTGGATGGTTGGCGGGGGATTTGCTTGAAAACTGGTTGGCGGATGGAACACCGTGTGAAACGGCACTTAAACGTGGTGCGCCCGAATATCGTGATGATGCAGATTGGATAAATGCGCCAATGGCAGATTTGGTTTTTGATGTTTTGCATCAGTAATGGGATATTGTGGTGCTTTTGCCCTTGCACCGAATCGGGGTTTTTTGGTAAACTGGACTCAAAAGAGTGTGGGATACACAGAAAATCTTAGGAGTATGTAATGGAATTTTCAGTATTTCGTCAGGTTTTGATACGTGCGCTGGGGCATATGCAGTCCATCGTGGAAAAGCGTGCGACATTGCCGATTTTGATGAATGTTAAGTTAGAGGTTGCAGATGATTTGATTATGTCTGCGACGAATGTGGATTTGGAATTGGTTGAACACGTGGCGGCCGATATCACATTGGGCGGTAAAATTACCGTGCCGGTACAAATGCTGTATGATATCGTTCGTAAATTGCCAGATGATGCAGAAATTAATTTCAAGCAATCTGGGGACCAGTTAATCGTTTCCAGTGGTCGCGCCGTATTTCGTTTGCCAACGTTGCCGGCGGAAAATTTCCCGGCAATGGCGGGCAGTAATTTGACCACAAAGTTCCAAATGACAACCGGTGATTTGGCACATCTGATTAACCAGACAAAATTTGCAATTCCAACCGATGATGTTCGTTATCATTTGGGGGGGATTTATTTCCATATTTCTGATGACAGTGGTGAAAAACGTTTGACCGCGGTTGCAACGGATGCCCAGCGTATGGCGCTGTGCGCGATGGCGGCCCCGGCGGGTAGCGCGGAAATGCCGTCTGTTATCTTGCCACGTCGTGTGATTGGCGAATTGTCCAAGTTGTTAGAAGATGCCAATGTCGATGATGTTATGGTTGAATTATCGGATACCAAGGCGCGCTTTACAGTTGGCGCCGCAACATTGACCAGCAAATTGGTTGATGCCCAGTATCCAAATTATCGCGTTGTTATTCCAAAGGGGAATGACAAGATTGCAATTCTGGACAGAAAGTCATTTATCAATGCGGTTGACCTGGTTTCGGTGGCCAGTGTGGATAAAACCAAATCTGTACAGTTGACGTTCAGTATGAATAAATTGGTTGTTAACGCGTCCAGTCCGGATGCCGGTACCGCAACCCAGGAATTAGACATCGAATACAATGGTGATGCAACATTTACCGTAATGTTCAATGTTAAATTCTTGCTGGATGTGGCGGGCCAGATTGAGGGCGAAAAGTTCCAGATGGAAATGCAAGATCCGTTGTCACCGACAATATTCAAGTCGACAAATGCGGATACGGATGCGTTGTATGTTTTGATGCCAATGCGCATGTAAAAAATATAAAATTAAATCTAATGGCATATCTATGAACGGTGCCGTCCCCTCATGTAACATTTGTACACTACGGGGACGGCATTGTTCATATCTATACCATTATCTTTAATTTTCTTTCCCGATGCTGGGGGGAGTTGTTTTTATCTAAATCATTCTAATTTATTTTTATCAAGTGCAAGGGGTGCTTGCACTTGATTTTTATTCCATTGGACATACATCGGTAAATTCGTATGTGCCACTGTCGTCTGTGAACGATATGCCAACTGGGGCGAACATATAGCATACAAAGGATGGATTAGAATCCAAACACGATGTTATCGTGCCGGCGGATGTGGTTCCACTTTGGCACGAAGTCGCAATTGTTATTGTTGGCGGTTCCGTAATTGTGGTATAACCGCTGGGGCAAGATGTGTTTGGCCCGGTGGCGGTTGCAGGTAATACCAGACAACAAAAAGGTATAAATATTAAGTGTTTCATTTTTTTATCCTATTGCTGGCTTTAAGATTTGTTCTCGAAATGATCGTCCGACACCGGTTTTGTCAGAGAAAGTGGTAGCACAATTTTGACTGCAGTTTGCGGGGTTGCTACTATCGCCCGAAAGTGGATATGGTATAACAAACTGCTTGCCAGGATACGGGTATGTCAGTATGCAGGCGCATATTTGGCTGGACTCAATTCCGTTATATTCAAGGTTGTCATATGGTTCCAATCCACCCAAATCATCAATGTTTGATACCATTATGGCGATGCCTCTAAAATATGTGCTTTTTGGTTCGTCTGAAGTGACGGACCATAGCACAGTACCGTGAAAATTTGTTTCTTCTTGATAAAAATTGTAATCATCAAGGGTGTCTGTGCTGATGCATTTTTGGGTGGCGACGGCCGGTATTGTTAGTACAAGGCCAATCGCGGTAACAATTAGATTTTTTTTCATATTTCTTTCTCCTGTTATTTTAATAATAAAAAACCACGCGCAAAACGGGTGGTCAGGAGGTTCGAAACAATCATCAGAATTGTGTGCTTATTCAATATATTCGCAACCCTCCTGACCAATAAAGTTCAGGAGTTCTGGTTTTATCCAAATGTTCTTGGATACTGATGAACGGGTTTCGACACCCCATTATGGCAAACCACCATAACGCTTTAATTATAACTAATGTTTTCGGTTTGTGCAATTATTTATCTGAAAATTGCAATCGGGATTTTTTGTGATAGAATTCTCCCAACGCAAAAAAGGATTTATTATGACACTAGAAAAACTGTCGCCGGGTAAATTGCCACCGAAGAAGATGAACGCAATTATCGAAATCCCGGAAAACGGCCACGTAAAATATGAAATTGACAAGGAAACAGGCCTGTTAAAGGTGGACAGAATTTTGCACGCGCCAATGGCGTATCCGGCGAACTATGGTTATTTCCCGGGGACGTTAGGTGATGACGGGGATCCGTTGGACTGTGTGGTTGTGTGTAATGCGCCGTTGCGTCCCGGTGTTTTGATTGAGGTGCGTCCCATCGGTGCACTGTTGATGGAAGACCAGGCCGGTGGTGATGAAAAAATTATCTGTGTGCCACGTGATAAAATTGATCCATATTATGAAAAGACAGAATTTGTAGAACAGTTGCCGGGAATTTTGCGTTCTAAAATCGAATATTTTTTTCAGCACTATAAGGATTTGCAACCAAATTCTTGGTCAAAAATTTTGGGCTGGGCGGATCGCGAGACCGCAGATAAACTGATTATGGAAAGTATTGATAGATACTGGGCGCGTAAACGTGAAATGCAATAAAAAACTTGCGTTGTGGCGTGATATTTTTATAATCAATTCAGAAATTTAACAAGGGGTATAAATTATGGCATCTTATATTGCAAATGATATGCGTGTGGGTTGGGTTATTTCACACAATGGTAAACGTTATTCGGTAACATCTATTACCAAGGTTAAACCGGGCAAGGGTGGTGCATTTGTTCAGGCAGACTTGCGCGATATTGATTCTGGGAACAAGGGCGGTGATCGCTGGCGTGCCGAAGACAAGGTTGAAAAATTGATGGTCGAAGATTTTGATTGTCAGTATTTATATTCAGATGGCACGGATGCGTTCTTTATGAATTTATCTGATTATGAACAGTTTACAATGCCGGTTGATTCATTGGGTGATATGATGAAATTCTTGGCACCGGAAATGATGGTAAAGGCGAACTTTGTAGAGGGGCAGCCGGTTTCTATTTCCTTGCCAAAGACGGTTATTGCGACGGTCGAAGAAACAGAACCCGCATTAAAGGGACAAACCGTGTCGTCCAGTGGTGGCAAACCGGCAATCTTGGATAACGGTGTTCGTGTTCAGGTTCCGTTATTTATTGAACAGGGCGAACGTATTGTTGTGAATACTGAAACTCTTGAGTATGTGGAAAGAGCCAAATAAAAAAATAAATATAATAATTCATCTAAAAATGAATCCGATGGCGATGCGTACAGAAGTTACGTGATCCATCGGATTTGTTTTTATCTATACCATTATCTTTTATTTTGTTTCAAGTGCTAGGGGATGAGTGGCAGTTTATTTTCTGAGCCCATTATATTTTTAATCTCATCAATGCAAACGGCGGTCATTTCTTTTATGCCGGCCCCCAGATATTCACGCGGATTAAAGTTTGCAGGATTGGTTGCCAGTGACGAACGTATCGCCGCCGTCATCGCAATGCGCAGGTCACTGTCTACGTTGATTTTGCAGATATTCATTTCCGTTGCGCGACGTAATTGCTGTGGTGCGATGCCACGTGCGTTTGGCATATCGCCACCAAATTCGTTGATTGTTTGTACCAGGTGCGCTGGGATTTGTGATGCGCCGTGCAAGACTAATGGAAATCCGGGTAATTTTTCGGCAACGCTTTGCAAAATGTCAAAGCGTAATTCTTCATCATCTGATTTGCGTTTATAGGCGCCGTGACTGGTCCCGATTGCAATGGCCAGTGAATCGATTCCCGTTGCGTTTACAAATTTTACAACATCGTCGGGGTTGGTATAGTTTGATGTTGCGGATTGTGTGTTTTCATCCTCTATGCCGGACAGTGTTCCCAATTCTGCCTCAACCGAGACGTCGTGTGCGTGGGCGTATTCAACCACCGATTTTGTAATTTCTATGTTTTGTTCGAATGGCATTTTGCTGGCGTCAATCATAACGGATGAAAATCCCATATCGATTGCGCGAATACAAGCATCGACCGAGCCACCGTGATCCAGGTGCAGGGCGATTTGTTCGTCGGGCGTGATATTTGCACCACGAATTAACCCCATCAGCATTTCGCCACCCATATACTTTATCGCGGATTGGGATGCGGCCAATATAACGGGGCTGTGTGTTTGTCGGACCGCCGATAGAATTGCGTTTAGCGTTTCCATATTATAAAAATTAAAGGCCGGTACGGCATATTTGCGCGCAATCGCATCGGCGAACATTTGTTTAGTGTTTACCAAACCAAATTCGGTGTATTTCATATTTAAATCCTTTTGCGAATATTATATCACAAATGTTGCAAAAACTTGACTTTTTTGTATCTTTTGCAACAATGAAACTAAATCGGGGGCGCGGGCAGAGGTGCAAACAAAATAATAAAGGGTGTTTGGGATGAAAAAAATCTTGATGTCTGTTTTTGCGTTGGTTGTGTTGTCGGGGTGTGCGGGATACTATGATTATTACAAAAGTGGTGTTCGTTATACCCAAGATGGTGAAGATTGTGTATTTTATTCTGCGGAACGTGGTCGTTATTTTAATGATGAAATTCATTCACTGGATGCGGATAAAAAGGTTGTGTACAAGAACACAAAATGTGAAACATTGTATGGCCGTGATATGATGGGCCAGATGCCACGTCACGATCGCAAAATTGTTGTGCCAGCGGCAAAAAAATCCTGTCCATGCAAGAAATCTTGCAAGTATGTAAAGGTTAATTAGAAAATCCCCGTTTGGGGATTTTTTTTAATATTATTTGAAACAATATGATTTTTGTGATAAAATATGGGAAAAGGAATAAGGAGTTTTATATGAAAAAGCAAATAAAAATGATTGGTTTCGCGGCGTTAAGCGCGCTGTTGGTGGTTGCAAATGCGTCTGCTGCAACGGGCCAGTTGACCAAGAATGTTGATTTGTGTGCACTGATTGCAGAATTTCAAGGGATATTTAAATTGCTGCGTACACTGGCGTTTGTTGGTGCGGGTTTCTTGATTGCAGGTTGGGCGTGGGGATATATCTCTGGCGGTAAAGAAATCAAGGCAATGGATGAAGTAAAGAACAAGGGTGTAAGTATGCTGATTGGTTTTATCTTGCTGTTCGGTATTGGTACATTCTTGCAGGTGATAAGCAGTACAACGGGTGCGGATATTTTGGGTTGTGTTACGACCGGTTGGTAAGGCAAAGTATTGAAATAAAAATCCCGGCGATGCCGGGATTTTTATTTTGATTGTAAATTTTGTGCAGCGTATGTTTTTATAAATTGTTGTTCTAGTTTTTTGTATTCGGATTCAATCGATTTGATTGATGATTTGTGGATGTCTTTTTCAGGCGGAAATCTGTGTTCAGAAATCATCTTGTTTCGTGCAATGCGCAATTCATTGTGCAGTATCATTGAAAATGATCGGAAGTCGCGTGTATGTGCGTAGTCGAATTTCTTGATTGCGGTGTCGATTGCGCGGCGGCGTGCGTGTAATGATATGGCGCCCATATGGTCTGCGATTGGTGTGCTGGATACCAGGCCATATGCGCCACGAATATAATCGATGTCGTATTCGCCAAAAAATGTGCGTGCGGCTTCGTATTGAAATAATGCGATGTTGGCATCCAGGTTTTTTAATAATCCGCTTAGTCTGCGTTCTGATTCGCGTAATTTTTGACGCTGATAAATGCGGGCAAATCGATATGATGTTTCGTATATTGTTTTAAAGTCTGTGTTTGGCATCATAAAGTATGTGCGCGTAAAAATAAGACCGGGCGCATCACGGAAAAGGCAATAACAGGCATATCGACTTAATTTTATATCTGTGCCATTTTTTGTAATGGGGTTGTAAGGTGGGTGTGGACTGTTTATTGTATATTTATGATTGTAAATAATTGTGTGTGCCTTGAAAAAATCGTATGGGGCAATTTTGTTTGCGCGGGCCGGTGTGGTATCAAATTTTTGATATGTGTGTTCGTACATATTTTCGGGATCGAACATCGGGTGTGAAAATAAATTATAAAGGTCTGTGTAAAGCCAATAGTCGGCATTGTTTATTTCGTTGTCGAACAAACTGGCGCTTTCGGCCATATTGTGGCGTTTTGTGGTTAGGGTTTTAAAAATTAAATCCTTGCTGGGTTGCGCCATAGTGTGTTCCCCCGTGTTTTATTTTTTATCGTCCAGGTTTGCCAACGAGAATAATACCGATGAAATCAACGATTGATATGGAACGTGCTGGGTATCGGCCAGTTCTTTGATTTTATCCAAAATAGGGCGCGGTATGCGCATATTGATAACGCAGTCGGACTTGTTAAATGCCTTATATGCGGCGTATTCCCGCAACAGGGATTCGATATTCATTATAAATAATTGCTGCATAACATTTGGCATATGCAAACTCCTATACTTGGTACAATACTGTCGTACTTACAATGAACTATACCATTGTAAATACAGTTGTCAATACAAATATATTGGCGGAAATATAGGCGTTTGTATATGGGTTTGTGATGGCTGGTGTATTGTGTGCATTTGCGTTTGATTTTTGGTTTTTGTGCATATAAAATTGGCGTATATATTGGAAAGGATTTGAACGTGTTAAAGAAATTTTTGGGCTTGTTTTTTATTTGCGTGCTTCATATCGTGCCGGCGTACGCAGAATTAAAGGTTGATATTATCGCAGGTGGCGTAAAGCCGACATCGGTCGCCGTTCAGAAATTTGAATTGTCCGGTGATGTTAATGCCAAAGATGCGGCGATGATGCGCGATGTCGTGGAAAACGATTTAAAGCGTACGGGCCTGTTTCGCATTGTTAATCGTGATGCGTTCCCAGAATATGTAAAAATGGGGAAAATGCCAAACTTTAAGTCTTGGGCGGCGATTAAGACCCAGGTCTTGGTCCAGGCCAAGTTGTTCAAAGAGCCAGATGATATGTATCGTCTGGAATTCTATGTTTGGGATGTTGATGGCACCGAACAGATAGAGGCGCAATCACTGGTCGCGTCGCGTAAATCTGCGCGTCGTTTGGCACATATTATGGCGGATGCTATTTATGAACGCCTGACGGGGGAAATTGGATATTTCGATACCCAAATTGTTTTTATTGCAGAGACCGGGCCTGTTCATAATCGTGAAAAACGTATGGCAATAATGGACCAGGATGGTTATGGGCTGCGTTATTTGTCGGACAAGGATGATTATGTTATGTCGCCACACTTTTCGCCAAATATGCAATCAATCGTATTTCTGTCTTATTATGATGATGATCCGATGGTTTGGATGTTAAATCTGGACACGGGTGAACAAAGACGTCTGGGGCAATTTGATGGTATGACGTATGCGCCGCGCTTTTCACCAGATGGAACACGTGTTGCATTGTCGCTGGTAAAGAAGGGAATTTCCCATATATATGAATATGATATAGAGGCAAAAAAACTGCGCCAGTTGACGTTTGGAAATTCATTGAATACCAGTCCGTCTTATTCGCCGGATGGTAAAAAACTGGCGTTTAATTCCGATCGGTCGGGACGTCAACAGATTCACGTTTTGGATTTGGAAACGGGGACTGAAAATCGTATTACGTATGGGGCGGGGCGGTATGCAACGCCGGCGTGGTCGCCAGATGGGCAATTTATCGCCTTTACCAAGATTGCGGACGACACATTTTATGTCGGTATAATGAATCCGCGTGGTCGTAATGAAAAGATTTTGGCCGGTGGCTGGTTTATGGAGGCCCCGTCTTGGGCGCCGGGGTCGCGTCGTTTGGTCTATTACGAAACAGAAAAGGCAATCGATGGCATAGAACGCATCAGTCATATTCGCAGTGTGGATATCACGGGCCAAAATGTATACGATATCGAATTGCCAGATGGGGTTAATGGGGTTGAACCAACTTGGTCACCGAAATTGCCGTAAACGATATGAAAAAGTTATTGTCTTTGATTTTGGGATGTTTGGTTGTTGGGGCGGCGGATGCCGTGCCGGCACGGGTGGACTATATATTTGATGGTGATACTTTTTCCGCCCAGGTCGCATTAAGCGATGATGTTGATGTGACGGTGCGTGTGCGCCTGATTAACATAGATACGCCCGAGATGAACGGTAAATGTCCATATGAAAAGCAAATGGCAAATCGGGCGCGTAATGTTTTGTCGGCCCTGATTCCGCGTGGAACGATTGTTGAATTAGATAATATCAAAGATGATAAATATCTGGGGCGAATTAACGCAAATGTTTTCTTGCCAGACGGTCGTGATGTTGGTCTGATTTTGATAGATAGTGGTTTGGGACGACCGTACAAGGGCGGAAAACGTCAATCTTGGTGTAAATAAAAATCCAATTGGGCCATATTTTTTTACAATAACCCTGGCAATACATTTATAAATCGTATTCAAGAGCAGAATGGATATGAGGGTTAGCGTTCTTTGCTTTTGTTATAACATCTGTGCGTGCGTGATTAAAGGTTTGAATTTTGTCTGGGATTATGTGTATGTTTTTAGGATCAAAGATAACATGTTCAACGTGTCCGTCTGTGCTGTTGAAGATTATGCCGTCATATCCGGCGTTTTGAAAAGCTTTGCTGATTTCGATTGCTAGTATTCTGCGGTCATAGTTGTTGCCCATTATTTTATCGTGGTTTGCCTCTCCTTGGGCTATATATTGTTCGATTTGTTGGGCAATTTTTTGTTGTTCTGGGGTATATTGTTTTGAATCGTCGGGGAATGATGATATATCCAGTGGGTTTTGCATGTTTACCTTTACTGCTATACGAACCAGGTTTGGGTCATTCCAATAACAGTTCTTGGATTGTGTAAAGAATATTCCGTCAAATTGGTCTGTGTACTCAGTGGTTGCTTTTTTTACCTCTGAAGCGGGCTTGAAACCATCGCGCAGAATTTGTTCGGCGTTTTCTTTGGTTGTATAGTGGTAAAGTGTATATTGTATTTTGCTGGCAGGAAATATTGCTTTTGCCATTTTTTTTCCTTTTTATGCGCTGTGGCGATTTATTGCCTCTGATATTTCATCCAGTGATGCGTTTGATGGCAATAATGGTTCAAAATATACATTTGCGGTGCCCGGGTTCATACGACCGTGTTTTGGCCAATAAAGTCCCGCGTCTGTGCCAACCGGCAAGATTGGTAACTTTAACTTATATGCCAACAGTAATAATCCGCGCTTTAATGGAATTTTTTCGCCGGGTTTGGCACGTGTGCCCTCTGGGAATATAACCAGGGTATATCCATCCAGTACGCGTTTTTCAACATCCGATGCCAATTTTGCCATATTTGTTTTGCCACGGGCGCGGTTTACCCCCAGCATACCACAGCGCCAAAATGCCCATCCATAAATCGGTATCCACAGTAATTGACGCTTCATAATAAAGAAAGAATTTGGAAATACGCGTGATATGACCGCAATTTCCAATATAGACATATGTTTGGCGGCAACAATCGATTTCCCGTCCAGGCGTTCATTGCCGTTTGGCATTTGTGGAATGTCTGCATCTTCTGACTTTGGATAGTGTACCTGGTACTTGATACCGCATATCAACCGTGCCAGGACCAATACACCCGCCGCATCGGTAAATACAAAAAGGCGACTTAATTTTTTTGATGGCAATGCAATTAACAGCAGTGGCATCCACAACGCAAAATAAATTGGTAATGCGATTTTAAATAATATTGTGCGTATCATTTTCTTCCTTTTTCTTTATCTAACTTTCCTTTATCCCGAAAAGCGTCACGATGTATTTTATATATTCTGTGGTCCATCTTTCAAGTCTTTTTGCGGCGGGCATTCCGGTCAGCATTGCCGGGCACGCGATAATCTTGGTGTTTGGTAATTCGTGCTTTATCAGGTATTTGGCGCGGTTCATATGTTCTTCGGTGGTGATGATTACGATGCGGTCCAGGCCCGCGTTTGAGACAATCTTCTTAATCGCGCGTGCGTTTTGATACGTTGATTTCGATTCGGATTCAATTTCGGCGCGTCGGTCCAGATTACCAACCGCCGGTGCGCCCGCACCGATTATATAAAGGTCTGTGTCGGGATATTTTTGCATTTGACGAATGGCAAACGGAATGCGGCGTTCGTCACCGGTCAGGACAAAAATACTGTCGTCGGGCAGTATTGTTCCACAACCGGTTGGTGCCGATACTTTGAATATCATTCCACCCAGGACAAATAACGCCAAAAATAAAAAAGATGGGGTTAAAAATCGCATCATTCGGCTTTTAGTATATTTAACGTTGTGCGGCGGGTGACAAATATCGCAAATACTACAATCAATATTGGCAATGCCACCAGTGTCCACCATCCAAACCCAGACAGCCCCAGCATAGCCATCAATCCCACGCGTGCAGAACGCGCCGCCCACAGTACAAGCATCAATACCGGAACCGCGCCCGCAAATCCGCAAATTGCCGCCAGGCTTGTGATTTTTGCGACAATAATCTGCATCTGGCGGGCGACAAATGTGTCAGATGCGCCAATCTGGGTTAGTATTTCCAGTTCGCGTCGGTGTAACATTGCAGTATTGCGTGCAATGTACGATATAGATATGCCAATCGCCCCCAGTGTCAGGGCCAAAACCAGCACCGATATGCCAATCATTTTCCAGCCCGCCGATGTTGAGTTCTTTAATGCCGATGCGTGGGTTAAAAATCGTGCGTTTTTATCAATAGCCTTTTGAACAGATGCCATATCTTGGGCCGATTTAAATTCTATTTCCCACATTGTCGGCAGATAGTTTTTAAGCGCCGCCCCACCATTTGAAATCCAGGGGCGCATTAAATTTGCCATTTCGTCATCGCTGATGCGGCGAATGGATTTAGTTTTATCGCGATTGTCTTCGATAATTTTTGCGGTCGCGTCAATGTTTTTGGTGTTTGTTACCTGAACGGTGGCGGTGTTATCCCATTGCGCGTTCCAGCGGACAACCCCCGTTCCAATAGAAATTGCAATCCCCAGTGCCAATACCGATAAAAACGTCAACAACCCCATAATCGTTGTCATAAACATCGATTGTTCGCGGACCAGTGAAAATACAGTTGGCTTTTTCATATCTTAGGCGTTTCCAATGTCGTCAAATTGTTTTGATAGTTCATTAAAATAGTTCTGGGGTTTGGGCCCCTTCCAAATTTTTTTCGATTCGGTTTGTGTGGTCTTTTGTCCGACAAAAGATACACGATGATTTTCAACGTTAATTACCGGAAATTTGTATGTTTCCATTAACTTCTTGCTGTGCGTCGCCAGGATAATTGTCGTCCCGAATGTTTTATTCATCTTTATGAACAGTTCCATCAGGCGTGACGCGTTTTCATCATCCAGATTTCCGGTCGGTTCGTCCGCAAGTAAAATTGATGGCTGAACAATAATGGCGCGGGCGACGGATACACGTTGCTGTTGGCCACCGGACAGGGATTTTGGATTTGCGTCCGCATATTTACCCAGGCCCACCCAATCCAGAACCTTGGCCACAAGGGGTTTAATCTTGGCCTCTGGCACGCCGCGCACCCGCAGGGGCAGGGCAACATTATCAAAAACCGATAAATGCGACAGTAGGGAATATTCCTGGAATACAATCGCCATTTTTTGACGGATTTTTGTAATCTCGTCACGGGTCATATCGTTTGTTGCCTTGCCAAATAACTTTACAATACCGCGATGCGGTTTGTGTAATTGGTATACAAGGCGCAGCAACGTCGTCTTGCCCGCGCCAGACGCGCCCGACAAGAAATAAAACGAACCGCCCCCGATATTAAACGACACGTCGGTCAGAATATCCGGCGTTCCGTCGTATTTTGCGGCAACGTTTGCAAATGATATAGCGGTATTATCTTCCATACGAAACAGATTAGTAAATTTTTTTTATACCGTCAAATGAAATAAAAATTGTGGGACGGATATTTTTTGTGTTTGGAATGTGGGGTGATTTTTGATATACTACTAGGAAAAAAGGGAGTATGTTTTATGAAAAAACTAGCATCATTTTGTTTGGCATCGATTATGGCGATGTCTGCGGCATCTGCGGCGTCAGAGGCGGTGGTTCAGCGTTCACCGGTTGGGCGTCGTGTTATGGTTCGTGAATATCAGCCATATTCGGTTGAAACGGCCAAGGGTTGGTATATGGGTGGCCGTTTGGCGTTGAATATGTTGAATTGGACGAATGAATACAGCACGAATGATGCGAATCCTGTGTCGAGTAACGACAGTGACAAGTATTCGTTTGAAACGCTGTTTGGTGGTTCTGTATTTGCGGGAACAGATTTTCAGTTGTCTGATGAATGGTTCCGTGCCGAGGTTGAGGCCGGTTTAATGGGGCAATTTACAGACAAAGACCAGGGTATTGAATTTAAAATGACGGTCCCATATGTAATTGCCAATGGATATTATGATTTTGTAAATGGATTGTATGCTGGGGCGGGCCTGGGGCTGGCATTGCCAAAGACGGAATTAGATTGGGCGGCATTGGTTGGTGGCGAACGTTCAGAACGTGCGGTGTCACCAATGTTGGCGTTGATGTTGGGGTGGTCTTATGATTTGGATGCACGTATAACGTTGGATTTGCGTTATCGTTTGTCTGGATTCTGGGGGCCGGAACATACGCGCAGTTTTGCCGATGGTGTCGAATTTACCACAGATGTAGGATTTGTGCTGGAAAATTCGCTGTCAATGGGATTGCGTTACAGATTCTAAGAAGAATTTTTTAGGAATTTGTAAAAAATGGGTATTGACCCCGATTCGCAAAATATGGTATTATAAATACCGATAAGAGAGTGGTATCGCAAGTATCAGTGAGAGAAGATATGAAGACCGAAACAAAAATTTCAAGTATAGCATTAGTATGTGCGTTGTGCGCGGTTGTGACGGCACCGGCAATGTCTGCGGCCCCGGTGCGCGCCTTGGGTGGTGCGGGCACGTTCAGCAGTGCGTCCAGCGCGGCATCGTCCAAGACGTCGGGCGCAACGGCGACGCGTGCGGGTTCTTTGCGTGTGTTGCCATCGACGACCAAGGCGACGACGTCCACGACCACCACAACGTCAAAACCGGCATCAGCGGGTACGGCGACAACGTCGACACGTGCGCTGGCGACGCCACGTTTGTCAATTGGTAAATATTTGCCACATCGTGTTGTTGCGTCAACCGGTGGGTCTTCGGCGGGCGGTGCTGGTGATGGTTCAACGGGCGGTGTGGATTTCGTAGATAGACAGGAATGGGAAGATAGTTATAAAAATTTGCCAACGCGTGTTGATGCGTTAGAGGCGGGTGTTGTTGTTTTAGAGGATAAGGTTACAGATTTAGAAAAGACGATTGGTGATGCGGATGTAACAGAATTGCAAACGATTGTTAATAATCTGCAAACAAATGTTAATACGATTGTGACGCAATTGCCGGCCGATGGTGAAGAGGTTGCGTCTGCGGAATCTGTGACCCAGATAAATACAACTGTGACGAATATCAATACGACGATTGAGCAGTTAAAGGAACAAATTACCAAGATTGAAGGCGGGGACAGTTCAGCGTCGATTGCGGGTCTGGAACAGGGTGTTAAAGATTTGCAAGGCGAAGTTGAAGCGTTGAAATCTGATGTTGCGGATTTGGAAACTGATATGGCGACAAAACAAAATAAACTGACGGCGGGTAATTATATCAGCATTGATGGTGATACGGTGTCGGTTGATGTTGATTCATTGCAAACATATCTGGGGCAGGCCGGTGATCAGGTTGAAATTTCCTATGACGAAGCGAATAAAACATTATCTTGGTCTGTGAACGAGGTTCCAGGTTCCGTATCATTTGGTGAATTTGCGACATTGACGGATGTTGAAGACGCAGACAAGGCGTTATCCGATGAATTAAATGAAACGATTGCAAAGTTGGATGCCCGTGTTCAGGTGTTGGAAGGTTGGTTGACCACAGAGCGCAAGGGTGATTTGGAATTGGCGTTGATTAATTTGGATGCGTTGATTGGTGCCAAGGAAGCGATTTCAGAGTACGCGACGGTTGCTGAATTGCAAAAGGTTAAAACTGATTTAGAGGCTATTATCACAGGTGGCGAAGCAGGCGATGGTTTGGTCTATGCTAGTGATTTGGCGGCGTTGGATAGTAAATTAACCGCGTTGGCAAATATGGAATCAGATTCGCTGATAAAGACAACTTTGGGTGATATTCAATCTAATCTGGAAACGAATTATTATACAAAGGCCCAGGTTAATGAGATGTTGGAGCCGTTGGATGCGTTGGAATTACAGAAAACGGATACCGGTGCGTATAAACCGCTGGGTGCCCTGGCGTACGAAAATGAAATTAAAGCAGAACAAATCACCAGTATTAACGCAACATCTATTCAGGGTAAAATTACCACCGAACAGATTGATAGTTTAGACGCCAGCAAGATTACGGGCGAAATTACGAATGCTCAATTGGCATCTGGGGCGGTTACCGCCGATAAGATTTCGACGGGTGACGTGGCGCTGGATGAGGGTAATCTGGCGATGTTGGTATCGGATGGTAATGGTGGCGTGAGCTGGCAATCGGTTGGTGTTGCCACTGGCTCAGACGGAAAATAAAAGAGAGAATTGAAAAACAAAAGGCACGGTTGAAAAACCGCATAACAAAACAAAAAAGAAAGGAAAGAAAAATGAAAGTAAAAAATATTATGTTCGCAGGATTTGCATCTGCAATCTTGTCAGGCGTATGCGGTGCCGCCAGTGCCGCAGATTATAACCTGGTTACCGAGGGTTATGTTACAGAGAAATTAGCCGGCAAGGCAGATACGGGTGCATCTTATACCAAGAGTGAAACCGATACTTTGTTAGGTGGCAAGGTTTCAGCAGACACATACGCTGCATATATTGAAACACAGGAAGGCGTTGATGAAGCACAGGATGCTAAGATCCAGGCAAATACAGCTGCTATTGATGGCTTGAGTGGTGTTGATGGTACGGGTTTTGCAACAATGCAACAGGATATTTCAACTTTAAAAACAGCTGTTAATGACGAAAATGGTGCCGTCGCCCAGAAAATCGCAACCGCGATTGCCGCAGAAGAATTGCGCGCAGATGGTAAATATCAGGAAAAAGGCGATTATGCTTTGAAATCTGAATTGCCAACGGTTCCAACGAATGTTAGCGCATTTAATAATGATGCGGGTTATTTAACAACGGCGACAGCAGATGAATTGTATGATGCTGCGGGTGCCGCCGCTGCGGTTGATGCAAAATTGTCGAATTATGCAACAACGGAAGCAATGAATACAGCTTTGCAGGGTAAACAGGCCACAATTGAAAACCTGGCAACGATTGAAGCAAATGCTGCCAAGGGTGCCACAGCGGTTCAGCCAGAAGCATTGACACAGACGTTGGATTCTTATGCAACAACGGAAGCAATGAATACAGCTTTGCGGGGTAAGCAGGCCACAATTGACAACCTGGATACGATTATTGCGGGTGCGAATGCTGGTGCCACAGCGGTTCAACCGGGTGCTAATGTTTCCGTATTGGTAAATGATTCTAATTTCCAGACTGCTGAAAATGTAAACACATTGATTGGCCAGGCACAAATTGCAGAATCCCAGGTTACAGGTCTGACAGATGCATTGGCAGGCAAGTTGGATGATACAATGACCGAGGCAGGTACATATCTGGTACAACGTGCAGGCGATGGCACAATCAGCTATGTGTCGGTTGAAATTGTTGAGGAAACCTCAGCACAAGAATAATCTAAAACAAAACGCTTTGAATTAATGCCAAAGCCGTCACAAGCCCAGGCATAAAAAACGAAAGAAAAGGAAAGAAAAAATGACAGTAAAAAATATTATGTTCTCGGGTGTTATGGCGGCTATCTTGATGGCGGGCGCCAATGCGCACGCGGCGGTTGAAATTGCCAGTCGTGGTTATGTCGATACCGAAGTTGCAAAAAAAGCAGATGCGACCGAATTTTTAACGTTAAAGGGCGTTGTTGAAAACGCAGACACCGGTTTGGCAACCAAGGCCAGCAAGACTGAATTGCAGACCACACAGTCAGATTTGCAAGATGCAATTGATTTGAAAGCAGATGCCGATAATGTTTATACGATTGAACAGGCTGACGCAAAGTTTGAACAGCAGTCAGCGGCGTTGACGAAATTGACAGAGGCAAAGAATTATACCGATACCCAGGTTGAGGCTTTGTTAGATAGCTTGAATGGCTCTGGTGAAGAAGGCGATACTGGTATTTCTGGCACTGTTCTGCAACATACATCTCAGATTACGGCTTTGCAAGACAAAGTTGGTAATGAGACTGTTGCAAATCAGATTTCAAATGCTATTACAGCATTGGATTTGGCAAATACATATGGTGCAAAATCTGCGGTAGAGGCTAATACAACCGCTATCAGCAATATCAATAACGCGGAAACCGGTTTGTTGGCCCAGGCAAAGGCAGATGCAACCGCCAAAGCAGATAAAGCATTGGAAGATGCCAAAGCGTATACGGATGGCAAGGTTACCGATATGGCAACAAATTCATCTGTTGATGCGAAATTGACTGAATATACAAAAACAAGCGAGTTGAATGCAACGTTTGCTACGGATGCAGAAGTTGAAACAATTCAAACAACATTACAGGGCAATATAGATGCCAAGGTTGCAACAGAAACTTATAACACCAAGGTTAGTGAATTAGAAACTGCGATTGGTAATAAACAGGCGACACTGACAGACCCACAATTGGCGGCGGTTAATTCCGGTGTGACATCGGATACGGTTGCCCAGGTTGCAACAAATAAAACCAAGTCAGAAGCAAATGAAGCGGCGATTTCATCATTATCAAATGATTTGAAAACCAAGATTACAAAACCAGCGGCTTGTGAAACAGGCAACTGTGTATTGGCGATGATGAATAATGGCGATCCGGAATGGATTGTTCTGACATTGCCAACGGAATAATAAAAAATGATGTAAGGGGCAAAAATGCCCTTTACACGATTCGTATAAAAATGATAAAATAGATTCATAGGAAGGAAAGGATTTTCAAATGAAAAAATTAACAGCTGGGATTTTCACGGTATTAATCGGTCTGTGTGCCGCAAATTCCGCGGATGCAAGTGTTGCGTCAACGGGTTGGGTCGAAGAACAAGTTGGTGCTTTGGCAACAACGGTTGAAACAAATAAAACAACGGCGGCAAATGCAACCAAGGCGGTTTCGGATGCGTTGACAGAATATAAAACGTCTAATGATGCGGCGGTTGCGTTAAAGGCAAACCAGACATCATTGGATGCGACAAATACATTGGTTGGTACATTGCCAGCTGATGCGGGTGCGGATACAATCGTTGGCTATATCCAAAAGAGAACAGAAGGTATTGCAACAAGTGCGGCGTTGGGTGAATTGCAGACACAGGTTGGTGGCAATACAGCCGCAATTTCAACATTGAATGGTTCTGGTGAAGGCTCGGTTGCGAAAACTATTTCAGATGCTTTGGCGTCTTATACAAATACAGCGGATATGCAGGCTGCGATTAAGGTTGTTTCTGATGCGTTAGATGCACATGAATCGACCGCCGCATCGACATATGCGACGCAGACAGCGTTGTCTGATGGTTTGGAATTGAAAGAAGATGTGTCGAACAAAGCGAATGCGATTACAGAAGGTATGAATAAGGAAAAGAGCTATCCAACGGTTAAGTTGATGGAAACACAGATTGCTTCTGCTAATAGTGGTTTGAGTATTGACGTTCGGGCAAATACCCAGGCGATTACGACAGAAGAAGCACGTGCGAAAGGTGTTGAAAGTGGTTTGGATTCTCGTTTAACGGCGGCTGAAGGTAAAGTTACAACCCTGGAAGGTACTGTTGGTAATGCGGAAGGTGGGCTGGTAAAGGATGTTGCGGCGAATGCGGATGCAATTACGGCAATTAATGATGAGGAAGATGGTATCTTAGCCCAGGCCAAAGTATATGCAAAACAACAGGCGGATGCGGCGTCGGGCAGTGCATCGGGCGTTGCGTCTGATTTGGCGGCGTATAAAACAACGGTAAGTCAGACATATGCGACACAAGAAGCCTTGGGTACGACAAATACAAATGTTTCGGGTTTAACAACTCGTGTTGGCACAAATGAAACGAATATTGCTGCTAATTCTTCGAATATTACAAAGAATGCAGAAAATATCTTGGCAAATGCAAGAGATATTGAGGCGCATACGACATCAATTGCAGCGGCCCAAGCCCAGGCGGACAAGGGGGTCGCGGATGCGGCGACAGCTCAGGCAACGGCTAATGCGGCAAAAACGACCGCAGATGCGGCGATTCCAAAACCACAGGGTGAATGTCAGGATGCAGATAACAAATGTGTGTTGACATATAATAACTCAACTTATGCATGGGAAGTTATTGAACGTTCTGCTGATGGTGAATAATATAAATTAACGTCGGGGCGATGTGATTTGTCGTCCCGGTGAATTCGGTTTTTTAACAAAAAGTAAGGAAGGAAAAAATGAAAAAAATATTGGCTGTATCATTGGTTGCAATGATGGCGGTTTCAACCGCACGCGCGGATATTGCGTCCACCGCATATGTTACGGGTGCGGTTAATGCAGAAAAAGCACTGCGTGAAAGTGCGGATACGGCGATTAAAAATTCTCTTGGTACGGTGTCTGCGGCGAATATGGGAACGACTGCAACGACGGTTGTTGCAGCTATCAAAGAACATTCGGACGAATTGGCAACAATGGCGGCCAGTGAAACGGTGGAAGAATTGCAAGCAGATGTATCGGCTATTGAGACGAGTTTAGCGTCCGGTGGGGCAACTGCAAATGCGATTGCGGCAGCAAAAAAAGCTGGTGACGATGCGCAGGCAAATTTAACAACACATATTAGTACAGCGAACAGTACCTATGCTACAAAGACGGCATTAAGTGAGGGTTTGGCAGGCAAACAGGCAACATTGACGACATCTAATATCAAGGGTTCGGGCAGTGTAAGTGTTGGTATTTCGAATGGCGTTATCACGGTTACCGGTACGGATAATAATACGACATATTCAACTGGAACTGCCTCGACAGCAGGTTTGACCAAATTGTATACTGGGACTGGGTCTGGGACGGATGGTACGATGACACAGTCTGCGATAACGACAGCATTGAATGGAAAATTGGGTACATCTGGCACGGCTGCGAAAGCGACAGCGGATGCCAGTGGTAATAATATCGTTGATACCTATGCGACGAAGACAGCGTTGTCTGGTGGTTTGGCATTGAAAGAAGATGTGTCGAACAAAGCGAATGCGATTACAGATGATATGGATAAGGAAGCAAGTTATCCAACGGTTGCGTTGATGGAAACGCGGATATCTTCTGCTAATAATGAGTTGGGGATTGATGTTCTGGCAAATACCCAGGCGATTGCGGCTATGGATTTGGCTCAGGTTGGTGCAGATGGTAGTTATATTAAGACGGTAAAGCAGGCAGATGGTAAGGTTACAGCTACAGCGGAAGCAGCGGACACGACACC
>SUUO01000012.1:0-37803 GCA_015062485.1 Alphaproteobacteria bacterium | reverse complement strand
TCCCAACAAATATATTCATAACGCCACGGTTTCTTTTTATCCATACGCGAACACAACACTGCATCGAATTTCATATCACGAACAAGTTGTGGGACAAGATAATCGGTACTGGCTGAAATCAAAACAACCGTACGTCCCGCGGCACGTTCGGCGGCAACGCGTTCCTTGGCCCAGCCGAAACGTTCGCGTTTGTGCAATTTAATAAAATCAGGGGCAAATTTTTTCACCATATCACGTGTTATAAAACGACGAATATTTTCACGCCACCATAACCCGTGTGGCTTTATCCAGCGAATTACACCACATACCGCCATCAGTGGTAAATACAGCCACGGACGAATTGAGTGCCGAAAACAATATTTTGCAAATTCTACGTTCGAATCACGCGCAGATAACGTGCCATCAAAATCAAATACAACGATGTCTGTTTTTTTTAACATATTTTTCCCTTTGGGTTTTTATTCACCGCAGATTATAACAACGAAAACCGGTGCGCGCAAATAATAAAAAAACCGCCCAAAATTGGGCGGATTTTATTTATTTACGAAAACGTGGTTTCCAATTGCGCAATTTTTCCATAAGGAAATATATCGCCGGTGTCAGGGTAAATGTGAATATCAGACTGGCCAACATACCACCAATCATAACCGCACCCATTGCAACCTTCATCCCGTCGCCAGACCACAGTTGCGGTACCATACCCGCCATAACCGCAATTGATGTCATCAGAACCATATTCTTTTTATCCATCAATTCAGACCACAGTGCATTGTATGGTTTTTCACCATTTGCGACGCGGTTAATTGTTGGTTCCAATACCAAGATATTGTTATTAACCACCAATCCAACCAACATAACGAATGCCAACATTGCACCAATATTCATCGTCGCACCAGACAGGAACATCAGGACAAATACGCCGGTAAAACTGGTTATAATTGATGTTGCAATCGTAAATGGATGCACCAATGAATTTAATATCGCCGCCAACAACATAAATGTCAGAATTGTTGCCAACAAGAATGCAGTTCCGATTTCAGATGCGGTATCACCCTGAATTTCGGACATCCCACCGAATTCGGCATAATATCCATCTTCCCAATCTATTTTGTTCAGGCCCGATTGAATCTTGTTTTGCACCGGTCCCATCGTCGATTTACCGATGTTAATATCAATTTCGGTCAAACGATTCTTGGACTTGCGTCGAATGTCCGGTGTTGCGGCGGTACTTTCCACACGCCCCAATTCAGATAATGGAACCATACCCTTTTGTGAATTTACGTATACATTTTCAAACAGGGCGGATGTTTTAAATGCATCATCAAATTCCAAAACAATCGGGTATTCTTCGCCGGCCTCTTTGTATTTATAAGTGTCGTTTCCAAACAGCGCCGTACGCAATGTCGTACCTGCATAGGCATTTTGAACACCCCAGAAATTCATTTTGTCTTCGTCGGGAACAAATCTGAATTCATTGGCCGGCACCTGTTGTGCACGAACGGCAGATTGAACCTCTTCTATTTCATTAACCATATCAATGATTTGTGCCGCATAGGCTTCGCGTTTGGTATCATCTGGTCCATAAACATTCAACACCAAATCAGACGAAACACCCGCAGATGATGACTGACCTGCGCGTATCTGAATTTCAGCATCGGGAATATCCGCCAATGTTGGTAACATTGCCTGGGCCAATTCTTTGTCAGACAACGCGCGATCGTCCGCGTCAACCAATTCGACCTTGACTGAGATATTTTGAAGCCCACGTTCACCAATTTTGACGGATGTGGATTTGACCTCTTCAAATTCGTGCAGGCGGGTCTCTAACTTTTCTGCAATCGCGGCAGACTTTTCATATGTCGCCCCCATTGGCGCACGTGCAGTGACCGTGATTTCGTCCGCATCTGTTGATGGTGAAAATTCGTTACCAACAAACTTCATCAACATTGTAGAACCGATAAATATCGCAATCGCCAGCAACAATACTTTGCCCGGATTTTTATGCTGAAAATCATACCACTTGCGCAGGCCCGCATTATCATCAGAACGCGCAACTTTCTTGGTTTCTGATTTTTTCGCAGGTTGCTTTTTACCCGTCAAGCGCAAGAATTTCGCAATCATCATCGGCGTTAATGTAAACGAGAACATTAATGACAGCACCGTCAGATATACAACCGTCATACCAAACTGGTTCATAAACAGGCCGGCAATCCCACTCATAAACGCCAATGGCAAGAACACAACGACGTTCGTCCCAACACCCGCCAGAACGGATACAGCAACCTTTTTCGTGCCATCGATTGCGGCATCTTCGGGCGTTTTACCGGCGTACATTTCGGTTAATGCCGCTTCTATCAAAATAATCGCGTTTGACACCAATGTACCCAATGCCGTTGAATACGCCAACAATGTCAAACCATTAACGGTAAAGTTCGATGCATCCATAAAGAAGAACCCAGCAATCAAGGATGCAGGAATAACAACGCCCGCAATAACGGTTGAACGCCAGTTGCGTGTAAACGCCAACAACACCAATACAGTCAGAATAACCCCCAATACAATCGAGTTAATCGTATCGTTTGTCGCATCGGATACCGCCACAGATGAATCATAAACGATTTCCATTTCCGCATTCGGCAAATGTGATTTTAGGTCCGCCTGGTATTCTGGCATACGTTTGTGTAATTGTTCAGAGATTTTGATTGCATTACCGTCGGATGCCTTGACCACGGATGCAATCACAACATCTTGGCCATTATAGCGCGCACCCGTTTCAATTTCACGCGCCGCGTCCGTTACCGTCGCAATATCAGACAGTTTGAAATTGTGTCCCTCTACCGTGGTCAGGCGCAGGTTTTCAATTTCTGCAACCGATGCGAATTCACCAACGAAACGGACGGTCGAAGAACTGGTTGTGGTTTCGATTTTTCCACCCGGCACATTCAAGTTACGATTCCCCAGCGCCGCAACAACATCCATAACCGTTACACCACGCGCCGCCATTAAATCTGGATTCATTGCGATACGAATTGCGCGTTCGGTACCACCGAAAATGGACACAGACGCAACCCCGGACAATCCCGTAATTTTATTAGACAAGATGTCATCAACATAGGCTTCTAAATCACGGGCGTCGGCGCCACGCAAAACGATATCAACAACGGCTTCCTGTAATGGGTTTAATTTTTCAACAACGGGTTGTTCCATATCCGCTGGGAATTCAGACAACAATGCATCCAATTTTGTTTTAATCTCGGACGCTTTGTCATTAACATTCACCCCAAGATTAAATTCCGCCAATACCATACCACTGTTTTCATAGCCGTATGATGTTAATGATTTTAATTCAGATACCTCTGAGATGGCATCTTCGGCACGTTTCAGAATTTGCGATTCCATTTCCGCAGGCGCGGCCCCTGGATAAATAAACGTCGATGTTACAATCGGAAAGTCAATTGCAGGTGTGCGCTCTACATTCATTTTTGGGAATGATACCAAACCCAACACCACCCAGAATAAAACAAACATCAATGTTGTAATTGGTCGACGAACAAAAAATTTTAACATATCCAAATCCCCTGTTATATTAAATGATTATTTTTTGATTACTTTGACCTTGGTCCCATCGGACACGTTCGACAAAATTACGCGATCGCCATCGTTTAAGCCCGATGTAATTTGTGCCATTGTTGCATCCTGGGCCGCGATAACAACGTCACGCGCAGATGCAACGCCATCTTCGACAATCATCAACGTGTTATTTTCAATCGCAGAAATTGGAACATAAAATCCATTGCCAGAAATTTCTGCAAACTGTAACCCGTCAGATACACCAGACGTACGAACGATATGCATACCGGTATCATAGTCAATCTTGCGCGATACAGATACAATTTTACCATCACCAATCTTTTGGCCGGCACGCAATTTTGCGGCACGTGCCCCAGATACCAATGCACGATTATTCTTTACAGCGATTGGTTCACGCAATACGCCATCGGTACGTGATACAACAATGGCCTCGATAGGCATCCCCTGGTCGATGGCAACGCGTGATGCATTAAACACGTGACGAGAATTTTCAGACGCAACCGCCGCGAAACGAAATACGACCCAACCAATCAAAATCGCAATTGTCAGAATCGCAAAAAACTGTTTCATTTTTTTTGTTTTTAAATTTTCCGCTATTTTTTCCATTTTTATTCACCTAACTTTTTTACCGATTGTTCAGACATTAAAATATTGTATTTCATATTCAACAACGCAACATCCAACTGATACAGGCCCGCCGCAACATCCGCCAATTCAACGGCCGATGTTTGACCGGCACCGAATCTGTCCTGGGAAAATTTGTATGCCTTGGCTGCCAGGTCGCGGGCCTCTTGCAATTTGGACAGATTGCCACGCAAATGTTCGTATTGTTTTATCGCGTTATCATATTTTTCAGATGTTAACTTCTTGGATTTTTCCAAGTCTTCGCGTGCCGCGACAGCATTCATAGCCTCAATTGTGGCATTGGCACGATTTAAACCGCCACTAAAAATAGGCACCTGGAGTGCAAGTCCAACATTCGCAGATTGCGATCCCTTGGTATCGAACATACCATCGATTTCGGTGGACATACCATAATAACTGTATCCAGCAGTTGCGGCCAATGTTGGATATCCATTTGCACGTTCGGCACGCGCCATACGTTCATACATATTAACCTGTTCTGATAAAATATCCCATTCGGGTGTATTTTCCAATTTTTTCGGCGCGTTTAATTCCGCAAATTTTGTCGGGAAAGAATCGGTTAAAATCAATTCTTCGTCCAAGTCAATACCCGCCATAATTTTTAACATTCTGTGCGCGGTGTCACGATTAAATTTCGCATCGGATAAATTGATTTCCTTGGACGCGATATCAGATTCAATTTTTACCAAATTGCTGCGGTTTGCACGACCGGCGGCCGTCAAACGCTTGCGTGCGGTGCGTGCATTGTTTAAATCTGATTCAGACAGTTTTACAATTTCATCCGTCATTTTCGCCGTCCAATATAAATTTGCGGCGGCATAGGCAACCTCTCGACGGGTTAATTCTTGGGAAGATTGTGCCATTTTGATTGCGGATTTTACCCCTTTGACCGCATTACCAATTTTGCCAAATGTGTAAATAGGCTGGGTTAAGTTCACACTGGCAGTGAACATATTGTCCGGCATTTCAAACGAAAACCCGTCTGTGAATTTTTCGTTTATCATACTTGTAACCTCTGCGGGGATTTCAATCATATATGGCTTGGACGGGTTTTCAATATTTACCATATTCATATACGACGCCGTACCATCAATCTTGAACCAACGATTCGCATTAACCGCATCCAGTTGCGCCTGGGCCTTTTCAACGTTGGCGGTGGCCTTCTCTAAATCATTAGATTCGTTTGATACGCGTTCAACCGCATCAGACAACGACAAATCTAATGCAAAGGATGGCATTGCACATACCGATGCAATTGCCGCAATAAATAATGATACCATACGTTTACTGTGCATATTACTTCTGCTCCATATTTGATATAATTTTATTCATTACCTTTAATGCCGCGGTAAGTTCAGCTTCTTCTTCGCGAGAAAGGGATGAAAACAACTTTTCAACGCCATTACGAAATGTTTCCATTGCTTTTTGTGCCAATTCTGCACCGCGTTCCGTCACAGAATACCAGGTGTTACGACGATCGTTTTCATCAACAACACGCAAAACCAAACCGTCTGATTCCAATTTTCTGAAAAGTGCACACAGATTCGGCGCCGACACAAATTCACGACGCGCGATGTCTTTTAGCATTGCACGTCCACCCTGGTGCAGGCGGACCAAAATAGACATCTGTTGACGCGGAAAACCGGACAGTTGCGCCTGATCAATGCGCAGTTTATCCGCGTATTTATCCAGCAACCAGATATTCTGTTCCATAAGACGAACAAATTCCTTGCGCGACATTTTATTTTCCTTTATAATAATTTTGAACATTGATTCATTAAAAATCTTAATTATTATATATTTTAACAAATTTATTTCAAGCACTTTTTTCAAAAAATTTTATTTACTTGCAAAAAGCGCGAAGATATATATAATTTAATTCGCTATTGGGGTGTCGTCTAATGGTAGGACAAGAGATTTTGGTTCTCTTTATCATGGTTCGAATCCGTGCGCCCCAACCAATATTCAAACGCCCCTTTTGGGGCGTTTTAATATTGGACGGGGCCACGGTTCGTAATCTGCAACGCCAGTTGCCGGTTCGACAATGAGTAGATTTGATAAGCGTAGCGCCATCAAATCGTCAGGAATGCCCCGCAGGCATTTATGCCGAGGGAATTGAGTGCGCGACCGACCAAAATAAAATAATGCCCGTAGGGGCATTTTTTGTTTGAAATACAAGTTTCTATTCGTGGGTTGATTGGTTCTGTTTTTGCAAAATAATTCCATTAACAATTTGTTTAATGCGTGATGGGGCCATAAATAAATTTGGTGCATAATCCAACACAGTATAAAAAAGTTTTTGGTCTTGGTTTATCTTGTGCAACCCACCAAGCCCTTTATTACGTTGTGTTATAAAATACTTAATGTCTTTGGGGTGAAATCTGGATGTGACACCAATCAACAATTCATACGCATTTGTATGATTGTTAACTGGGATATCTCGCAATACAGGGTTTAACAATTTTATTTCGCGAACCATCTTTTCCATATTCATCAATGCAACATTCTGATTTTTGTTGCTTGTAAAATGCGCTATTATTTTTCTTTTTTCTGCGTCATTTAATTCGCCCGTTACGCTGTTCAAAAAGTCTAAATATTGCTGTTTCTCTTTGGCTGTTGCACCTGGGGCGCCTTGGAATATGTAATCGACATACACTTCTGGATTTTCAATACGCAGTGGTTCAAAAAGCCCCAGATAATACATATTATTCATTACTTTTTTTTCATAGTCTGCCTCAGTCACACCATCAGGAAATTTATATTGGTGTGAAATCGGACACGCAGGAACAAAACCATCGTCGGCCAGTCGACGTTCAAAATTTACCGCAGACGACCAATGCCCATTTTTAAACACGGCTTCCTTGTCAAGGATATTGCTTATCACCCTTTGTATTTTCTTTGCATCTGAAAAATTTGAGTTAGTTGTTTGCATATATTCCCCTGATTCATACTGTTTATTGTATCTTATCGTCTTGTGTTTTGCAAATTTATAAACAATTATTGATATTCTTTCCGACAGTAAGCAAATCTAATATATCTTTTGTACGAAAATCGCTAACCGACTCCAACCAAAAATTAAAAAACACCCCACGTGGGGGTGTTGTTATTAAAATTCATATCTGAATTTTACGCGACCTGTTTGCGATGTGTAATCTGCACGCGATTCTATGTCATAATTTAGCGACATTTCAAATCCGGCATAATTCATAGCCAGGGCAATGCCAACCTCGTTCGCGATGCGCGACAAGCGTTCACCGTTTAGCACATATGCATTTACACCCGGCATTGTTACCGTCACATTATGATCGTCTGATATCAAATCGTATTTCAACGCATAGTGCATTTGTGGACGCATCACAATGCCATTATTTAACACCCAACCAAATTCATATTTTGTACCAATGGATGCGGTTAAGTAATCTGCATTACCAAAGTGATTCCATACACCCAACGAATTTGTATAATCAGATGCGTTTATGTGCATATACTGCATTGCAACCTCTGGCGTCAGGCCACCGATAAAATCATAACCGGTTGCGATACGCCCGCCAAATATATCAACGTCATAATCCGCACTGACCGGTACGCCAAGGGCGCTGCCATTTTCGCTGTAATCAGACATTGTATAGTTTACAATCGCGTTTGCATACCAGGCGCCTGGTTTATACTGGCCATAGATAAACATTGTTGATGAATCTATTTCAGTGTTGCGGGTTTGGGCACTGATGTCGGAATGCGCGTACATATATCCCGCCCCCAGGGTCCAGACTTCATTAATCGTTCCATCAAATCCAACCGCACCACCACGCGTATAACCATTAAAGACATCATTTAATTTTGATTTGTTATAAAGCCCCTGGGCCCAGATACCACCAAAATCAACACCCGAATCCCCACCGGCACGTCCGATGCCGGGCGCCAATATGCGCCCCGTTACCAGTGATGCGATTGTATTTTGATGCGCCACACCGACCGATTGTATGACCGATGCTTTTTCTGGATTGATTGCGGTGGCGGCCGTTTCAACCGCGGCGATATCGGCCGGCGTACCAGATGATAATTTTTCCTGGAATAAAACGGACAGCTCACTTAACCCCGCGTCCCACGAATCAGATGCGCCCGACACAACGCGCGCCGCATCCGTCGTCAGATTGTTTTGTGACGCGATTTCATCCACAGACTTGGTCGTAGCCGTCACATCACCACCGTTCCAAACTAAATCAAATACAGGGTTACTGATATCAACATTTGCAAATGCTTCGTTGCCAAAGACCTTGTACGTGCCGGCCGAATCAAACGACAATTTCAATGTGCCGTTGCCGGTAAAGCCATTTGTATTGCTGATATTTAATTGCGCGTTTTCGCCCGCACGCAGTGTCGCCAGCATTGTCCCATCCAGGTTAATTGCGCCCTGGGTCAAATCAGATGTGCCGATATTAAATGTTGTACCCGATGCGATATTTAATGTACCCGTGCCATTTATGCCACCGGCCAATGTTGTGTCCCCATTAAAGTTAATCGTGCCATCGTTATGGATATCATTTGCAACGCCGTTTGCGGTATTGTTGCTAAACGTTGTTGCGCCATTAAACGTTATGGTGTCATTGTTGTAGATTGCGCCACCCATACCGCCGGCCGTATTATTCTTGAACGTTGTATCGCCATTAAATACGATTGCAGATGTGCCCGTTGTTCCATTACTTGGTGCAACAAAATTCCATATCGCACCACCATCCAAGACAGACTGATTATTTGCAAATGTTGTTGTGCCGTTAATCGTTATGTCTGAGTTTTGCCCCGCCCCATCAAACGCACGCGAAACAATTGCGCCGCCATATGCACTGGATCGATTTGATGTAAACGTATTTGTTGATTCGTTCGCACCAATAATCAGTGTGGCTGTATTTGTATTGCCACGATTATGAATTGCGCCACCGCCGGATTTTGTTGTACTGGTATCCTGGGCAACGTTGCCAGAAAAAGTATTATTTGCACCGCCAATCGTCAAGTCACCCGCGTTAAATATTGCGCCACCGTATCCCGCCGCCGCTGTATTATTTGCAAACGATACATTTGACGCATCCAATATTATTGCACCACCATTGTCCAGGGCGCCGGCGGTACTGGATGTATTGTTGTTACGGAACAGGATATTTCCGGATGTGTCTACGTTTACGGTGCCCGAATTTTTCAACCCACCACCATTAGAGCCGGTGTTGTTTGTAAATACTAAATCACCATCACCGACCATAACCGTGCCAGTATTTACCAGCGCGCCATTAGCATTATTTGTATTTGAATTAAATGTTGCACCATTGTCAAATACAACCGTCGCACCCGATACATTATTCAACAGTGTTCCAACGCCCGTGTTGCCCGAAAAAGACGCAGTATCACGAAACGTGACCGTGTCGGCGGATTCGCCGATATATATCGCAGACGCACCGGCGGCCGAATTATTTGTAAAAGTTGCCGCATCAACAAACGTGGTATTGCCCCCCATTATTGCCAATGCACCACCACTTTTGCCGGCGGTATTTCCGTTAAAATTTGTAGCGCCATTAAATATCATATCGCCCGCCGCCATAATTGCACCGCCCTGGGATGCAGAATTATTTTCGCTGAATGTGGCATCACTGTTAAAGACAATCATACCACCGCGATGATTTATTGCGCCACCACCGGCATAAACACCATTCATAGATTCGGTAACACTGTTGTCGGCAAAATTCACAGAATCATAAAAGATAATATCTGGATTTGTGGCATTGCCCAGGCCATAGTTAAATATCGCACCACCGCCGTTATTGTTATTGGTGCTGTTGCCGGAAAAAGTTGTTGCACCGTTAAAAACAATTTTGCCCCCCTGGGTAAAACCAGACCCGGTCGTAGATGACAGCCATCCATTACCGATTGCGCCACCCATACCGCCGTTATTTAGTGAATTATTTTGAAAGACCGTTATGCCATCAAAATCCAATACGACATTTGGTACGTCTTGCATATAGAAAACACCACCGTTATTTGCCACGGTTGATGCGATATTTTCCGCGACCAGATTTGTGTACGTTGTATTTTGTGAAATAACGGCACGTTCTGTGACCGTTTCGGCAAACGCCGGCATAACCAACAATGCCGGCAAAACAGAAATACCAACCAAAGTATTATGAAAATTACGTGTCATATATTCTCTCCCTTTTTTTGTTAGGTCCCTGGGGTTAATATATACAACGTAATTTTTCAAAAATAACTAGGTGTGTATTCCATAAAAAATCCCGGCGTTTGCCGAGATTCCTTTATAAGATATGAATTTGCGAAGATAAATAACAGTTTATTTATCACAGTAAAAATGCCCCAATGGGGCATTTTTACTGCAATGCACACGGTTCAATATATTCGTATGTACCACTGTCGTCGGTAAATGACATACCAACCGGCGCATACATTATGCAATCACCCGATGGACTTGATACCAGGCACGATGCCGCCGTGCCAACGGCGATTGTGCCACTGGGGCATTCTGTCGCAATTGTTATGTACGGCGCATCAATGGCGATATACCCCGATGGGCAACCGATACTCGGTGCGGCGGCGTGCGCAACAATCGGCACACACGCCAATAAAAATATTATTCGTTTCATTTATATAGTTCCTTTAGAAATAGTTAGACAACAGGTCTAAACGGGCTTCTGAATTATAGACTGCCATATCTGCGCAATGCGATGCACAGTAGTCCATACACTTATACACATCTTTGAAGTCATAATCGTATCGCCAATAAGATAACACGGGGCTTACTATTCGACACCAGCATACGGTATTATCTTCTAGGTTGCTGGTGTTGTGTGTAAGAGATGGGAGCAGCTTTCCCGGAGTTCCAGGTGTGTTAGCGCATGTCGCCATACCTCGCATTGTGTAGTCTGCAAAAATTGCAAACCATTCAATCGTCCCCGAACTGTAATCTTCAGGTTCAATATCGGCATAAGGATTTATACATTTTTGGACGGCCATGGCGGGTGCGGTTAGCAACGCGCATAGCGCGGTTAATGTTAAAAGTTTTTTCATTTGTTATTCTCCTTTTATTTGTTTTATTCGCGAAAAACAAAAACCACGCGCATACACGAGTGGTCAGGAGGTTAGTAACAATCATGTGAATTGTGTGCTTATTCGATATATTCGCAACCCTCCTGACAATATGTTCAGGAGTTTTCATTATCAAAATACCCAACCAATGGCATAACAAGACATAGGTCTGTATTCCGATACACATGTCGGGTTACTACACCCCATTATGGCAATACACCATAACACTAATATTATAACGGATTGTTTCTTGATGTTCAATTGCGAAGATAAATAAAAGTTTATCGTGGTATCATGTCACATATCTTGTATATCTTGTCTCAAAAAAAATCCCCCAAACGGGGGATTTTATTTTTAGTTTTTGCGTGGGTATTTAACCGCCGCCTGGGCCGCAGCCAGACGTGCGATTGGCACGCGGAACGGCGAACAAGAGACCGAGTTAAATCCGCACTGATGGAAGAATGCGATGGATTCTGGATCACCACCGTGTTCACCACATACGCCCAGGTGGATGTTTTCACCCTTGGTCGCGCGGGCTTTGTTAACCGCGTCTTTAATCAACAAGCCAACACCCAACTGGTCGACGGATGCAAATGGATCCGCAACGTATACACCACGGGCACGATATTCATCCAAAATCTTGGCGGTGTCGTCACGGCTCATCCCCAATGTTGTCTGGGTCAGGTCGTTTGTTCCAAATTCAAAGAATTCACAAGATTCCGCGATTTCATTTGCCAGCACCGCTGCGCGTGGCAATTCAATCATAGAACCGACCGTGTATTCAACAGATTCACCCGTTTCCGCAAACAATGATTGGGCCGTTGCATCGATAACCGCTTTGACGATATCGACTTCTTTTTTAGAACCAACCAATGGAACCTCGATTTCTGGGAATACGCGGATGCCAGCCTTTTTAACTTCCAATGCCGCCGACAGAATCGCGCGTGTCTGCATTTCACAGATTTCTGGGTATGTAATCGCCAAGCGGCAACCACGATGACCCAACATTGGATTCTGTTCGTGCAATGTTTCTGCGCGCGCTTTGATGAATTCAACAGATTTGCCAATGTGTGCCGCCAATTCTTCGATTTCGGCATCTGTGTGTGGCAAGAATTCATGTAGCGGTGGGTCAATCAAACGGATTGTAACCGGCAGACCGTCCATAATCTTGAACAATTCTACAAAGTCTGATTTCTGGTATGGCAACAGTTTTGCCAATGCCGCACGGCGACCGGCTTCGTCCTCGGCCAGAATCATTTCGCGCATATCCTGGATACGGGATGGGTCAAAGAACATATGTTCCGTACGTGCCAGACCGATACCCTCGGCACCAAAGTCACGTGCCTGTTTGGC
Source organism: Alphaproteobacteria bacterium (assembly GCA_015062485.1). Classification (GTDB taxonomy): domain Bacteria; phylum Pseudomonadota; class Alphaproteobacteria; order Rs-D84; family Rs-D84; genus Enterousia. The sequence goes on along the minus strand of SUUO01000012.1, from coordinate 25,131 downwards.
ATCTTTTGGTGTTTCGGCGTTTGCCTTGACCGTTAATGTCTTAATCTGGTCAACCCATTCCATCAATGTACCAAAGTTACCCGTCAATTCCACAGATACAGTTGGGATTTTGCCTTCGATAATCTGGCCCTTGGCACCGTCGATTGAAATCCAGTCACCTTCGTTAATTACAACACCGGATGTTGTTTTCAATGTCTTGGATTCATAGTCGATTTTGATATCCGGTGAACCCGATACGCACGGTGTACCCATACCACGTGCCACAACAGCCGCGTGTGATGTCATACCACCACGGGCAGTAATAACACCCTGGGCCGCGTTCATACCGGCAATATCTTCGGGTGATGTTTCGATACGGATTAACATTACCTTTTTGCCTTCGGATGCCCAACGTTCTGCATCCTCTGCATTAAACACAGCCTGACCAACGGCCGCACCCGGGGATGCCGGCAGACCGGTTGCAATAACTTTCTTTTCCGCCTTTGGGTCCAACATTGGATGCAACAGGTGATCCAATTGGTCCGCACCAACACGCAGGATGGCTTCTTCTTTGGTCAACAAACCTTCGGACACCATTTCAACCGCCATACGAACAGCCGCCGCCGCCGTACGTTTACCATTACGGCATTGCAGCATCCACAATTTTCCGTGTTCGATTGTAAATTCCATATCCTGCATATCTTTGTAATGCTTTTCCAGTTTTTCACGAACATCACACAGTTCCTGATATACCGCTGGCATCGCTTCTTCCAGTGACAGGCGACCAGAATCATCCTTGCTCATTGGCTGTGGTGTGCGAATACCCGCCACAACGTCTTCGCCCTGGGCGTTAATCAAGTATTCGCCATAGTATTTGTTTTCACCGGTGGCTGGGTCACGGCTGAAGCATACGCCGGTGGCAGAATCATCGCCAGAATTACCGAACACCATTGCCTGGACATTAACGGCGGTACCCCAATCAGCCGGGATATTATTCAATTTACGATATGTGATGGCCTTTTTGCTCATCCAAGAGCCGAATACCGCACCAATACCCATTTCCAACTGTTTCCAAGGATCCTGGGGGAATACTTTGCCAATTTTAACACCGATTTCTTTGAACTTCTCAACCAAGTCTTTCAAATCATCGGCCGTCAATTCTGTATCCAGTTTATAGCCCTTGTCTTCCTTCATACGTTCCAGGGTGTGTTCGAACAAATCGATGTCGGCACCCATAACAACCTCGCTGAACATCATAATAAAGCGACGATATGAATCGTATGCAAAGCGTTCGTTACCGGAAATTTTTGCCAATGCCTTGACCGTGTCATCGTTCAAGCCCAAATTCAAAACCGTGTCCATCATACCCGGCATAGATACACGTGCACCCGAACGCACAGAGACCAACAATGGGTTTTCCAAGTCTGCAAATTTCTTACCCATAATGGATTCAACGTGTGCAATACCGGCACGCACCTGGTCCATTAAATCGGCGGGATATGTTTGCCCATTTTCATAGTAATATTTACATACATCGGTTGTTACCGTAAAGCCCGCCGGCACCGGCAATCCAACCAAGTTCATTTCAGCCAAGTTTGCACCCTTGCCACCCAGCAGATTTTTCATATCTGCCTGACCTTCGGCCTGGCCATTACCAAAGGTATATACCCATTTATTGCTCATGGTTTCTCCTTGTGTGATTAAATTAAAATGCCCCAAGATTGTGGGGCAAGATAAGTATAATTGCAAGAAAAAAATCGGCCCAAAAACCGATTTTTTGTTTTTATTTTTGACGTGTCTTTAATTCCGCCAATAAATTTGGCCAACATTTATTTTCAAACCAATCGCGCCCCTTTAAAGTTTTGCCCAGGCAATGAATTGATGACATTGGACACGTATGTGCACAAAATTCAGTTCGGCCAAAGTCAGATTGATATTGACCAAACACTTTTTCGGGGGTGGCGCCACAATCGTGCGCATATTCAGACAAACGGCCGAAAAAGTCCGACGGACAATTTGGGGTCTGGGATACGGCTATCATATCATCTTGGGTATATGGGCCACGGTTCGCCAACATTTCCCAACACGCCGCACGATTACAATCGATATCGCCACGACACGGAATATTCGTACAATAATTCACAAAGAAATCTGTTTCCTTGAAATCGGATGACATATAAAAATACTGACGCGGACAATACGTCTGTTTTATAGTTGGCGCAATGTCAAGATAGGTCATAATAAAGTCCTTTTTATTGATTGAATTTTATTGTGGACGATTTTTTAACATTGTCAAGCATTTTTACAAGGTGCACGCGCAACAGATTGAATACAATTTTGACACGTCTGAATCAGACCGGGAATTTAAAACAATTGGTACACGTGCCCCCAGGACAACCCCACCAAATAGCCAATCACCAAATTGAACCATTGCTTTTATCGTATTATTGCCGGCCTCTATATTATGAAACAGTAATATGTCCGCATTGCCCGCAATGGGCCCGGTGACACCCTTTTTATCCGCCGCGCGACGCGACACCGCAATATCAAATGCAATCGGCCCCGACACGATACAGTTTTTAATTTCACCCCGCCGGTTCATTTGACACAGGGCCGCCGCATCAACCGTCGCCTGCATCTTTGGATTTAATGTTTCAACCGCGCACAGGGGTGCAACCCGTGGCATATCCACCCCCATATGACGCGCAAAATCCACGGCATTATTTATCAAATTAACCTTGGTTTCCAAATCTGGATACATCACCATTGCGATATCGGTCAGAAATAATGTGCGGTTACAGGTACGCGAATAAAGCACCGATACGTGTGACAGGACGCCATCACCACGGATTCCCGTTTCGCGGTTCAGCACGGCACGCAAAATATCGGCGCTGTGGACCAGGCCTTTCATCAAAATATCGGCGCGTCCATCACGCACCAAGCCCGTCGCGCACGCCGCCGCAGACACATCATCGGCACAATGAATAATTTCAAACCCTGATATATTCAGGTCGTTTTTTACCGCTAAATCGTTAATTTTATTTTCGTCGCCACATAAAACGGCATTTACAAATCCCATATCACGTGCCGCACACACCGCACGCAGCGCATCGACATCTTCGGCCGCGGCCAGGGCAACCGTGCGTTGGCACGCGGGGCGCATAGCCAATAATTTATTTTTAAAATCTTGATTCATATCCATATTCCCTTCGCGGGACAGCATAGGATATTTTTAGCCCATTTCGCAATTAAAAAATCCCCCAAACGGGGGATTTTATTATTCTGTGGCGACCTGGACACAACGACCGTCTGTTAAATTATAACCAGACTCACAAGCAGAAAACTCACAGGTTCCCCAGGCACTGCCGTTCCAGGTTTGTGTACCAGCCGTCGCGTGATTCAATTTCAATGTATCTGGGTGACAAGACTGGGACGCGGCAACACATTTATTGCCAGATTTGTTGTAATTCGGTAAACATTCTACCAATTCACAAGTCGACCATTTACCATTATTATCCAATGTCATAACCGCAGATGCCGCATTTTCAATTGATGATGTGCAATCCGTTTTGTTGGCAATACATTTGTTGTTTGACAATGTATAACCCGCATTACACGACTGAATAATACAGGTCGAACCATTTTTTACGCCACTGCGCGCATTTGGATCAATCGCGTATAATTCATTAACTGTGCAACGTGTGGCGTTGTTATTTGTGTCTTCTAAGACACGCGTCCAGTCACGAATTTCCGCGACACCGTTTTCAAGCATACACTGTTCACGCATTGCCGCAGAGGCACCAGTTGTTTCGGCCGCAATATTTGCAGGCGCCATACCCGTGCCATTCAAGATTTCGTTCAATGTGACGACATTGCGACAGGTATTCTTGGTATAATCCTGAGAATTCATACAAGTCGTACTGTCTGCCTCATCAATAACCGCCTTGAACTGGGCCATCGATGGGTTACAAATCATTTCCTCGTAGCACGACGGAACGTTTGCAACCTGGGCACAGTATGTCTTGATACGCGTATCGGACCAGTTTGCCTCTGCACGACGTTGCGTTTCATAGCAATCGTAAATTTCACTTAAACAGTTATTGAAATTTGTACCCGCCGCGACCGCCGCCGACAGAACAGATTCTTTTTCTTCGGTGGCAAATTCCAGGCGCTTCTGTTGCAGGGCCTGTTGGGCGGCAACTTTCTGATATGCGATGTTCTGTGCGGTTTGACGCAACTGTTCACCATATACGTCACAGTCCGCATTCGCATCCAGGGCGTATTTTTGCATAATGCTGCGACGGGCATCGGCAACCGGCCCACGCAAGGATGCATACGGATCACCCGACGCGGTTGAATAACCAAAACACGTTGCAGAATTAGACGTTGTATAGCCACTGTTCGCGGTTACAAAATTCAATTCATATGTGCCGGTATTGTTTACGGTAATCTGGCTGTTGTAATTATATGGGCACTGGGATTGACCGTTGCCACATTTACGGCCACCGGACGGTGGTGTTCCACAAGCCTCATAAATACCGTTAAAGCAAGAATCCAGAACACGTGAACATACGTTATTATGCGCATATTCAAACAATTCATATCCCCACGTTTCCGCCAAGGAATCTTTCAGATTTTCATCTGCCATAGAACCACTTATACCCGCCAGATTACCAACAACGTTGGAAATCCCCTCAAACGCGGACATCAAATCATCTTCGTTATCTTTCAGGATTGTAACGGTTTGGTCTTTGGCCTTGGCCCAGGCTTGCAGGGATGCCAAGATATCCGAACTGGAACCGTCTATGTTGGCAATATCAAATCCAAAATCGTTGGTTGTACAATATGACGGCTGGGAACACGTCGAAACGGTTCCACCATCGGCACCATAAAAGCCGTGGTTTGAACACCATTCTTTGGCCTGGTCGGAACTGGCGCCATATTGGGATGTTACATCCTTCCAGGATACGCAATTCATAACCTTTTCTGCGTCGGTTAATTGAAATGCGGTGGAAATATCTTTGCCCTTGTTGGCGATTAACAATGCCAATTCACCGGAAACCTTAATCAATTCTTCGTTTGCGGTTTCTAATTGGGATTCAGCCTCTGCAAATGCTTTGACACGGCCGGCACAGGCACAACGACGTTGCGCCGCGTTACGGGCGGTACAAATCTCGTCCATACAGGTGTAATATGATTCCATACAATTATTGAACGCATCCGCAGAAATCAGACCAGTGCTGGAATCAATAATATTTGAATAATTACCCGTATACAGTTTGCTGTTTAAATAACTGTAATTTGTGGTTGATGCCTTGGACCCACGGATTGCATTCCCCTGAAGCGAAACGCGAGATGTGTCAACACTGCGTGCGCGAACATTGCGCCCCGAGCGATTTGCCACAGGATTTGTCGCCGCGGTTGTTGCCGTACGCGCCACAACGTTACGCGATGGCGTGGCTGTCGTACGTGTCGTTGTACGCGCCGCGACGCCACGGGACGCCGTTGCACGCGATGGCGTGGTTGTTGCCGTTGTTCCACGGGACACCGTTGTCGTCGCGGTTGTGGTGCGCGGACTGGCCCGGCCGGAACGCGTGGCACGCATTGCACGCGGGGACGCCGCATCCATATTTACCGGCGCAATTGGATCCGCAAACGCCGCACGCATCGACATCAACGTCGAACACGTCAAAAACGCACCGCCCAACAAAAAGACAGTACCAATGGCATTCTTGCAACAGTTTGAAAATTTATGACTTGTCATATTCATACTCCCCCACGGCTGGACACGTCCAGAAATCCGCATTTTTTATGCATTCGCAACGCGCATAATGCACGTACACTTTGTGTTATTATAACATTTTTGTTGGGGTCTGTAAACACCAAAACACGCGAATCCGTGGCATTTATTTGTTGTCATAGTACAGTTTTGCATACTCGGCCATAACGTCTACAACCATTCCACGATACCCAAATTTATCCCAGTGATGATCCGCCATATACAACCCATACGCAAAAGGACCAAAGATAGCCAATTCCCAATCTATAAAGCCAACAATGTCAAATGTTTTGGGATCCAGTATAAAATTCTGCCAGATATCGTTATGAAACCAGCCATATAAAAAACCGGGACGCGCCGTCTTTTTAGGCTTCAAATCACGAATAGACATCGGATCCGCCATACCAATTTGATAAACAAACAATGCAATCTGACGCGCAATATGATGACGGTTGGCCAGGGCAATGCGCGGTGGAATCTCACTTAGCGTTACGCCTGGAAAGAATTCGTATTTTCGCACCGCAATATTATTCCATTTAATTATTTCCATTTGTGGAATTTTAAACGTAGTATATTTGCGCAAGGCGGTTGTTATTCGCAATTCACGCAGGGCACGCGCCGCACCATCATCGTTCAAAGGAAACTTGAAAGCATAACGACCACCCGCCAAAACGATAAAATTACTGCACCCATAGCCAACGCAGGTCTTTATCGGCAATGACCCATCACCCAAATAATCACGCACAAATTTTACATACGCACGCGTGTTATAACGTATTTTTACACGGACCAAATCGCGACGCGATTTTCCCGGAATAAAACCACATATAATGTTAGATATCAAATTACGAATTTTCATAGCATTACCACAAATTTCATAAACGCCCTGCGTTTATGAAATTTGGCAGCCCCAACGGGAATCGAACCCGTGTCGCCAGAATGAGAATCTGGTGTCCTAACCGCTAGACGATGGGGCCATACGCGCACATTTTATACACTTCTGAGATTCTTTTCAATCTTTTTTATAATATAATTTATCGTATTCGCGCGAAACCGCATCCATAAACTGACTGGCAATCGATACGTGACGACGATGAAAAAGGCGTTCAAAATCACCAAAATAGCAATCTTCCCAGTCTATCATCGCGATAATTTTATGCGTCGACATATCGATTAGAAAATTATCATAAATATCACCCTGGGTCCAACCATAACGATACCCCGGCACCGCACCCACAGACGGCTTTAAATCCGCGATTTCGTCGGGATTTGCACGGCCGATTTCATACATAAAGCGCGCAATCTGTGTCGCAAATTCATCCATATGGGCACGTGCATAGGATTCCGGCAGTTTTCTAAATTGCTTTCCCGAAATATATTCGTATTTACGAACCACGCGACCATTATATTCCAGCAATTCAACCGGTGGCACATATATCGACGACAATGGTGCCAATGCATCCACCAATCGCTTTTCCCGGCGGGCCAGTATATCCGAATCATCGCGACGCAATGGAAACTTGTAAATATATTCGTCGTTCACACTGATAAGCAGACTGCGTGCCAAGTAACCAACAAAAGTTCGCACACGACGGGGACGTGCGCCCAGGTCCGACCGAATAAAACGCAAATATGCCGACACATCAGAATTTAGCACAACACGCATACGACGGCGCACGTCCCGGTTCGGAATAAAACCGCATACGATATTTGAAAAAAAACGTCTTAATGAATTCATCTTAACAAAAAAACATACGCCCCAAACGGGGCGCGAATTATATTTCCAATTTACCGTTTGTCGCAACCAGGTCGGCCATCATTTCTATTTTTCCACCCGCTTCGCGTACCAATAAATCGCCCGCGGCAATTTCTGCAAAGTCCAGCGCATCAGACACATACGCATCCAATTTACCGGCCGCAACCCACGCCAAATCCAATGCCGGGCATCCCGTACGCAGTGTATTTTCACCAACAATCGGACGCGCATCCGATGTGTTATAGGCAACGGTTGCCTCACCCATATCCTGGATATTAGAAACACTTATACGCGCGGAATGATATGCCGAGAACACGTATGCGCCACGGCCCGCCTCTGCATAATATAAACGTTCATCAATTGGGGAATAAACCAATGCGATTTTTGTTTCGTCGTTCGAACGCAACGCCAAAGAAATCGCAAAATGTGGATTGCCACGTACAAAATTAGACGCGCCCGACAATGCCAAAACAAATTCGTCACGACCATCACCATCGTGCGAAACATCGGGTGTCAACAAACCCGCCGCCGGACGCACCAGGGTCAGGTCTGATAAAATACTTTCCTCGATACGGGCAGATGCCTTGGCCACAAAGTCACGCGCCCCGCGCAGGGATTGTTGCAGGTTTTCAACCTCTCCGAAGTCGCGACGCAGGGACGATGCCGTCCGTTGCAACGCCATAAACATTTTGTTTAATTCGGTTGAACCCTTAATCAACAATTCCATATCCCGCCCCCATCAAGAAATGAATTAACCTTAGAAATTAAAGCCTGCATACTTGCTTTTGAATTCGGTTGCACGCTGGCCCTTGTCTGCTGTATTTGTGCGCTGACCGGTCCAGGCAGAATGATTCAAGTTATCCTGGGACAAAATCAGGTCTTTTTTAACCGAAGAGTACATTTTTACCGTGTTACCATCCGTCATTGTGACGTTGATTTCGTGGTATTCTGGATGAATTCCTTTTTTCATAATATCGTCCTTTTATAAAATTTAAGCCACGTAATTATATAAGTATTTTTACAGAAATCAAGCAATAATAGCATTTTAATATCGACCAATGCACCCCAGATATGAATTTCCCGTCGATTCCAAGATGTTTATAAACTGAGACTGGTTCGCGCCCGAAAACAGCGCCAATATCGTCCCCGCATCCGTCGCCAGCATATCCGCAACCGTCGCAATCCCAGAATTCATTTTCTTGAAAAAGCCACTGGTTGGATAAATTTCCGCCGCCAACAGTTGATTCTTGCCCGATGGTTTGGCCATTTTGTCGGATTCAATCACCATTAACTGGCATTCTGGGGAAATAATCAATTTATCAGTCACAACGGCATCGCCACCCAATAATTCACCCCACCAGCCGGTCGATTCGCAGAACACCGGGTAATAAATACGCGCATTTGGATTTTGTGCCAATATGTCCGCAATATCTAAATCACCCGTGATAACCGTTGGCATTGTGCCGGTTTCGGTATTTATAACCTTGCGCGACAACTGATAATTAGAATCTGTTGTCGTTTTACGTGGCCAATAAAGAATCGGAAACGTCGTCGTCATTGCTATGAATTATATCAGATTCGGAATGTACAAAAAAGGGGGCCGGGTTAAATAAAGCACTTGATTTTTTATTTTTTCATTTTTGCCCAGATATTTTTCAAATTTCCCCACGTCGTTTGCAGGTCTTTTTTCAAATTATCATAATATTTTGTGGATATAGAAACATTAAACAAAGTCTTGGTCAGCGCGGGAATCGCCGTCATAAACATTGCGATAAATACCCCCATAATTAGAATCGTTATCAACGAATCGTTTCGCATCATAAGGCCATCAATCAACATTTTCGAATCGCCATTTTGCAACGCCGTGGCCAGGCGCGACACACCCCCCAGACGCCCAAATACCGCATCCAGAAACATTATCGAGAATGCAACAAAAAGCCCCGTTACCGCAATGCCCGCCGTTGCATTTATGACATCATCCACAATCGCGCGAATGTTTTTATTATGCGACCCCTGAGGAAAGATATTCCATCCCTTGAACAGCCAGCCCAGAAACGTCAATGGCAACAACACCAAGTCCATAGACAGTTTTATAAATATTTCCAGGAAATATAGCGGAATTGGCAAAAGTGACGCAAAAAACAACAATAACACCAGCAGTCCCGCCGCAAACATTGGGATATTCGGAAAGATTGGAACATCCCACATTATCTTGTGCATATACTCATCGTTAAACGCCATATTCATCATTGTCCAACCCGCCGTCATCCCAAGGCCCGTCATCTGATGAACATTGGCGACCTGGCACGCCAGATTATGGCGCAAATTCGGCGAAAACGCACCACGCGATGACGCCGCATCGGATATTGTAACCGGATCTGCAATTGCGGTCGCAACAAGGCACGAATTAAAGGCATCGTCCCCGGTGACGGCACGATTCATATAAAGCCCAACATTAAACACGGGTTCTATGATTATATCTGTCAACATTCGTGGCAATGGCGCCAGCAAGACCGCGGTCACAACCCCCAACTTTACAAAATGTGTTACAAATGTGTCCGACAGCGACCAGCCGTCAACCGTCCCCTTGTCATTGGAAAATGTTTTGATTAACTGCCACGCAATCCAAATTGCGGTTACCGCAATCGAAAACGGTATTATGACCGCACCCAATGCATCATAAACACGCGGTAAAATACCAGACATTGTTGCCATAATGTCTGAAAACATTTGACACGTCCAACAACTTGAAAAAAATTCAAATGCATCCGCCATATCAACCGGCGCCATTGAACGGTAAATAGAAAATCCCGCAACCGCACCAACACCCGCCGCCGCACCAACAATCCACGGCGACACAGCCGCCGCACCAAATGGCAGAAACGATAAAAATGTTATCCAGAATTTTTTTAACATATGCGTTTTTAAGTATACCATATTTTGCAACAAATGTGATATAATTGAAAAGATAAATAATTATAGAGAGAATGATTTTTTTAAAAAAACTGTTTTTCTGCCTGATTTTTGCGGTCTGCGTGTTTGACCCGTCAATGGCACACGCCGGGAAAACTTTGGTTGATGCGTTGGATTTATACCCATTTGTTCCGTTAATATTGGATGCGCTGATGATGGTTGCAACGGGAACTTATGAATTTTTTGTGGGCAATGGCGATGGTATTATTTATACGTTCATATGGCTTTTCTTGGGGATTACAATGGGAATGTATTTGGTAAAAATGTACATTCCAAAGAAAGTCTTGGGCTTTATCGGTATGTCGGGTGGCGGCGAAATGTGGGACGGCAAGGCCAAGCCAATGACTATTGCCGACAATATGCTTAAACCAATTATACGCGCAATGATTGCCGCAATCTTATTGTTGCAAATCAAGCCAATGTTTGTAACCCAGTGGCTGGTTAATCCGTTCTTGCAATTTGGTTCACTGTATACAAATGCGATTATTTCCACAATTAACGAGACTGGAATCGTCAACCCAACCAAGGTTGAATGCCCGCCCGACATTGTGGAAAAGGCCTGGATTTCTGAATCATCGTGCGAATTTTTAACGCAACCGGTTGCAGATTTAAGTCACGCAAACAATCAAATTATCAAACGTGGCTTTCAATTTATTACAAATGGGTTGCGGGGGCTGATGACATTGGTTCCGCACGGGGGCGAAAACTTCTTGAATATAATTTCGGGACTGTTCATTGTTTTCACATTTGTGGGATGTAATTTGTTTATGGCATTTTTAATCATTCAGGCAATATTTAATTTTGGCGTGGCGTTAATGCTGTATCCGTTTAACGTTTTGGTATGGACAGTTAAGCCCAGCGACAAATGGTTCGATCCGTGGCCCGTCTTTGCCAACATTGTCAAAGCATTACAAGACATAATTATCACGATGATTGCGTGCGCGTTTATATTGGGGCTGAACGTCGCACTGATAAAAGCATTGTTCCAATGGAATTCATCTGTATTCGTTGTGGCGGCGGGTGGCGCCGCAACCGCCAACGTACCAACCGTTGCAAACAGCGCAATGGGATTTGGGCAACATTCTATATTCTGGTTATCTGCGATACTGACATTCTATGTGATGCAAAGAATGTTTGATGTGACACGCGAACAATTAAATTCTTATACCAAGGGTATGGATGGTCTTTATAAACAGGTCAAAGGCGACGCAAAGGCAACGGTTGGAAACCTGCAAAAAACGGGTAAGACGATTGGCACTGCTATCGGGTGGATAAAGAAAAAGTAATGACAGATGTAATAAATTCTTTTATCGATAATACGGTTCAGTGCTGGGGCTGTGGGGTGTTTGATCGCCTGTTCCAGGTGGTGTCCACCGCGGCGGCTGAAATTTACAGTCAGATGACAAACCTGGCATTCATTGTATTTTTTGCACTTTTTACCGCGTTCGTTGTAAATGCAATTTATCAGAACTTGAAAGGTGGTGGAACAGATCCATTTTATAAAAAATCGATTCAAAAAGTTTTGGTAAATTCTATTATCGTATTAAGTTTGCTGGGGGTTGGGGTGGCGGTGCCAAAATTGGTTACGCGGATAACATTCGAACCGGCGGCGACGGTTGCGCTGACGTATACCCAGGCACTGGTTAAACACGACATTGGTGATGTTGAAGAAAAAGTTACATATCAACCAATGGAAATGTCAGACGATGGTTTCTATCGTCCCGAATTGCGCAACACTATTATCAACCTGATGAAAACAACGATTACACAATTTCAATCTTATATGAAATTGGGGGTTGCGGTAATGGACAGTGCGTTTACCTGGGAAGCATTGTTGGGGATTGGGGCACTTATAAAACATATTGGATTATTCTTTATCGGACTGTATTTGTTTTATGGATTTTTTAAATTATTTATACGGTTCTGTTTTTATTTTGTAGACATTATTGTTGCGATGACGTTTTTTGCATTTTTCTTTCCTATGTCGTTAATGCTGATGGCGTTTGATGGCGCGGATCATATTCCAGACGTTGTAAAAAATGTCAGCAAGCATATCAGCAAGGACCAAATAAAAAAACTGATTAACGCGATTGTGGCGTTGGCGTCGTGCGTACTGACGTATACAATCATTATGATGATTATTGCGAAATTCTTTTCAGACCCAGACGAGACAAACGCCGCATTGATGGACAAGATTTTATCCGGCGATGTTTTTGAAGCCGATTTAAGTGATGAAAATCTGGAAGCGTTAACATTGATGAGTGTAACGGTGTTGGTATATGTGCTAAACTTTATATACAAACAAATCCCACAGATTTCAAAAATGGTTCTGGGGATATTTGGGGTTAGTGCGGAAAATCAACTGAGCGAGAAAATGGCAGATGATGCATTAACCCTGTCAAAAAATGTTATTAACACGGCGGTTAATATCGGAAAAACAATAATTAACGGTGGCGAAGAAAAGAAAAGTTAATGAAAGGAAAAATAATAATCTTGGCCGTTAAAATTATTATGGGCGCAATCGCGTTGGGTATCGGCATTTGGTATTTATCGTCATCCATTGGGGGGGCGGCGCTGACATATTCCAGTATGGAAAACTTTATGACCGCGATTGGCGCCGAAAATGGTGATGTTGCAAATGTCAATGGATGCTTTATGTGCAAATATATTGCGGATTTATTTTCTGTGATTGGCGATGCGACCGAATTATTCTGGACGGCGATACTGGATGGGTTGTTAATTCTGATTGCGTTGGGATTTGGGATTTATATGACCTACACCGGTGTTGCACACGTATGGGCGGCCGCAAAAAGCACCGCCGGCACAAAAGTTGATGAAAAGAAAATTGAATTTAAGCCCTGGTTCGACAAGGTTGCCAAACAAGGTGTTCGTGTGTTCTTTGTCGCAGCATTACTGGGGGGCGCGGTGCTGGGTGGACCGGCAACCCTAAAAGCATTATCACAAATTATTATCACGCCTATTTTATATCTGGGGGGATTGCTGGGGATGGCGGCCAGTGGCATTGTCGACGCGGGTACGTGCGCAATGGGTCCGGTTGACGCGGGCGAAATTTTATCACCGGTTATGGGACCATTTATGTGCGTTATCGGAAATGTAAACAGTGTTGTATTGGCCGGGGCGGCGGGTGGATTTTCCCTGATGAACTATGCGTGGCTGGGGATGGGCGGTGGTGCGTTTACGTGGATTGCGGGACTGGGGCTGGTTATAATGTTCCTGGTGATTGGGTTTGATTTATTCTTTCAAATCTTGTCAGTGGTTTTTAAATTGATCTTCTTGATTATATTTATGCCAATATTTATCGCGGCATATGCGTTCGAAGGTGCGTGGAAACTGGCCGGGGGGCTGTTTGACAAGGGAATAAATATGCTGATTAACGCGGCAATAAAAATTGTCGTTATTGCATTAAAGGTTGTGATTATTTATGCAACCATATCTTATGCGGCGGATTCTTATTTCCCCGGTCCCGTCGATGGGTACAGTGTGATGTTGCCACCAATGCTGGGGACAAGCCCCGAAAATCCAGATGTACAAACACTGTCTGTGATGAATGTGTTTGCGGAATGCGAACGCGTTTCATTGGTTGATGGCGAAATGGACAAGGATAAATTTACAACCTGCTTTACCGCACAGCGCGCGATGGTTGAACGATCTTATCCGGGCGCGTTTGATTTCTTGGACGACGGATGGGATTTCATTGTTATGATGGCGGCATTGTTTGCGTTGTATTTCTTGGTCTTGCGTAATCGGGTCGAAGGAATATTGCCATCGGTTGGTAAAGAAGACTTTGATTTCGGTGGTCAGATTAAGCAACTGGGGAAAAATATTTGGAGTCTGCCAAAACAAATCGCAAATGCCGTCGGCAAGGCAATGGATGAAAAGGCAATATAAGTGTTAAAACGTGTATGGAAATTTTTATCGGTTATTATGGTTGCCATTTCTATATCCGGGATGGCGGGGGCGGCAACAAATTTTGGCACACCAGATATTGGCGATTATGGAACCTGGGCGACGACGGCAAATCGTGAAATGGTTGTAAGCAATCTGCAAAACGATATAAATAAATTCGCGCCAGATGTAACAAAACAATTATTACCAGACTATGTCCCGATTGAGGCCAAAGTGGGAATGGCGTTTACAAATGCCCTTAGCCACGTTGCACATATAATCGATAATGCATTGGCACGATTTGCAATCATCTTTATCTTATTGATGTATGTTTTCTGGATTATGGGCGAGGCATACAATAATATGAAAACCGGTTGGGATGTAAAAAAACTGGGGAAAGAAATCGCAATAAAAACACTTAAAGTGTCGTTCTGGATTGTTGTTTTAAACTTTGGCCCGGCAAAAATATTTATGATGCTGATGACACCAATTATACTGGTTGGAACATATACGGCGGATATAATACTGAATGTTACATCAAATGTGGTTGGTGTTCAGTTGCCCGATACGTGCGCCGCAATTCATACATACGTTTCAACCCATATCGCAGATACGGCAATAATAGACGCAAATACGGCGGCAAATATTATGTGTCTGCCGACACGGTTGTCTGGGTATTTTAGCAGTGGTGTCGCATTGGGATGGGAATATATAAAACAATCAATCGGGACCAGCGCATTTTTATTCGTCTTGGGCGTTGCCTTTATAATTATGTTTATCGTGAACGCGTGGAAATTTACATTTATGGCGTTTGGGGTGATTGCTGATTTATTCCTGGCCATTATTATGTTGCCATTTACGGCGGTTGCAGAAACCGTTACAAAAACATCGTACAAGGGAATACCAGGAACAATCTATAACACGTTCACGGGACTGTTTAAAACAGAATCCCTGAAAGCACAGATTGGACGTGTGGTCAGTGCCGCAATATACTTTATCGTGCTGGCGGTGGTGATTGCGGTGTGTGTCGCATTAATGAGTGGCTTTGTCGGTGTAAACAGCGTGACAATGGTCCCCGAATTAAAAGATGTTGGCGTAATGCCAATGCTGATAACGGGATTCTTGGTTTGGTATCTGGCCAATCGCGCGGATGAAATCGCCAAAGATTGGGGCGGCAGTATCAAAGACGAATTTGGTAAAAAATTACGCAGCGATGTCGAAACACTGGCCAAGGATGTTTATAAAACAGGCAAGCAAATATGGAACGCAATCAAAAGCAATGATTAGTTAATCGTGACAAATTGACGTGCGACCTTTTTAATCCCCTTGTTCTTGAACGCAACGGTCAGAATGTTTCCGTCATCTTCGATAACAACACCAGAGCCCAATTCGGCGTGCGTGACGAATTTCCCCTTTAACGTATTATTTTGGATTGGCGTGGCACGCGGTCGGGTTGGCGTATCATATGACCGCGGGGTTGGCGCATAGTATGTATGCGCACGTGGGGCGCCCCCTTGAAAATCCAGATATCGGTTATCCATCTCGGTGATAAACCGACTGGGGGAATTGTATTGGGCTTCATTAAACAACCAACGACTTGTAACATAACTTATTACACACATTTTTTTTGCACGCGTAATTGCAACATAGGCTAAACGACGTTCTTCTGATATCTCTTGCGTGCTAAGAGTTTTTTTATTTGGAAACAGATTTTCTTCCCAGGCGGGCAAAAATACCGTATCAAATTCCAACCCTTTGGCCGCGTGAATCGTCATAAGACTTACAAAGTTTCCGGAATTTTCATCGTCTTCATTTGTTTTTAGTGCGGCAAAATCCAGAAATTCACTTAGTGAGTCATAATCTGTAACCACCTTATCTATCAAGAAATTTATTCTTTCCAGTTTATCGGAAAAATTTTCTTCTTTGCTTAACCAATCTAAATATCCACTTCTTTGCAATACTTCCCTAACCGCATCTTGGGGGGACATTGATTGCCAGTCAAAGTCAAAAGCATACAAAAATTCATCTGCCCCAAGGCGCTGTTTAGATGATAATATTGCCCCACGCAACCCTGTCATCAGGTTCGTTCCGGCTTGTTTAATTTTTTCAATCGCCTTTGGTCCTATTTGACGACTGGGTTTACCGATAACACGCTTAAAAGCAATATCATCCGAATGCACAACCAATAACCTGATATATGATAAAACATCTTTAATTTCTGTACGGGAATAAAATTTTGTTCCACTAAGAACTTTATATGGAATAGCGCATCTAACTAGTTCTTTTTCTATTGTTGTCCAGTATTTTTCAGAGCGTGCCATAATGGCAAACTTAGAATAATCACCATCTGCTTTATTTTTAATATAATCACATATTAACTGGGCTTCTTCCCTATCAGACGGTAATGATAAAACATAAACGGGTTCGCCATTGTTCGTTACATTATGCGTATGTAAAACCTTGTCGTATCTATCGCTATTATGTTTTATTAACGAATTTGCAGCATTCAATATATTTGATGTGCTTCGATAATTTGTTTCAAGTCTTTTAATAGTTGCGGATGGGAATGTTTTTTTAAAATTAACAATATGTTCTATTTCCGCGCCACGCCACGAATAAATTGATTGGTCTTCATCCCCCACACAATAAATGTTTGGATTTTCACGACCCTGGGTTAGAAATTTTAAAAACTCCATTTGTGCAGAATTTGTATCTTGAAACTCATCAACAAGAATATATTTAAATCGATTCTGATATTGCAAAAGAATATCTGGATATTCACTGAACAATTTTAAAACACGTAAAATAATATCACCAAAATCAACCGCATTCAGGCGTTGCAATTCCGCATTATATTCATTAAATAATTTGTCTTTGTTTTGATATGCAACAAGTCCTTTGTCTTTTAATCTTGAAAACTCTTCGACATATTCTGATGGTTTCTTTGTTGATGCACCCAGCAAAGATTTTATAACGGCCTGCTGATCATCTTCGTCATAGATTAAAAAATTTGGTTGCAATCCCACCAGTTCCGTATGTGTGCGCAATATGCGCAAACACACAGAATGGAATGTTCCCAACCATTGTAAATTTACACCGCCCTCTTCTTCTTGGACACGCGCTTTGATTTCTTTGGCCGCTTTGTTTGTAAATGTGATTGCAAGAATTTCCCATGGAGCTGCTTTTTTTTCTTTTAAAAGCTTTGACGCCATTACAGCAATAAGCACCGTCGTTTTTCCCGTGCCAGCCCCCGCCGTTACCAATACAGGGCCATTATCCACAGCATCCACGGCCGCCCGTTGTTCTGGATTAAGATTTTCTAGCATTAAAGTCATCGTTCCATTATAATACCACAAACGATTATTATCAAGCGGGGAAGAAGAACATATGAAACGCGTTATTTGCTTTGACATTGAAACAACCGGATTTGAATATTTGCGCGGGGATCGTGTTATTGAAATCGGGGCGGTTGAAATACTGGACGGACAAATTACCGATAATAATTTCCACGAATACATTAATCCTGAGGGTAAAATTATTCCCCCGGATACCTATATGGTTCACAAGATTTCTAATGCCTTTTTGGAAGACAAACCAAAAATGTCTGAAATCGCACCAAAGTTCTTGGCGTTCATTGGTGACAGCCCGATTGTCGCACATAACGGATTCGATTTTGACTTTCCTTTTGTAAATCACGAATTGGCGAAACTGGGACTGCCACAGATTCCACGCAGCCAGCAGATGGATTCCATTGTCATCGCGCGAAATCGCGTATTTGGTCCAAAAAGTTATTCTTTGGACGCACTGGCAAAATGGTATGGCA
Source organism: Alphaproteobacteria bacterium (assembly GCA_015062485.1). Classification (GTDB taxonomy): domain Bacteria; phylum Pseudomonadota; class Alphaproteobacteria; order Rs-D84; family Rs-D84; genus Enterousia. The sequence continues at coordinate 6,915 of SUUO01000012.1, read as the reverse complement.
TTTCGTTGACGGCACGTGCGGATGCACACGGGGCGTTAATTGACTCGGAAATCTTGGCCAAGGTTTATATGGAACTGGAAAACACCGCGCCCGCCCCAGACGTATCGGAAATTATTGCAAAGCAACACGCAGAAATGCTGGCCCATCCAAAAATTGGTGGGGACTTTCCATATCGTACGTTTGATATACCATCCGAAGACAAGGCCGCACACGATGCATTTATGGAAGTAATCAATAAATAGTGGTTAGTGATATGAAATCGTTCCCAATGCCTTGGGTATATGGGTGATGTTATAATTACCGTTATGACACAAAAAAATTCCAATATACCGGGGGCGATTGTCCTGGGGATGCACGATGCACTGGTTTCGCAAACCGGGATTATTGCGGGGCTGGCGTTTTCACTGGCGAACAGATATTTAATTATTTTAACCGGCATTATTTCCGCCGTGGCGGCGGGATTGTCAATGGCGGCATCGAACTATCTGGCACACAGGACAAGCGACAGCGAATACGCCGTTATGGCGGGCGCGGTGACGGGGCTGACGTATCTGGGGACCAGTTTTCTGTTAATACTGCCCTTTTTTATGACCGCCAATGTGCGCGCGGCAATGGCGTCGGCGTTTATAATTGCGATAATTATCATATTCGGGTGCAACTGGGGGATATGTCGTGTAAATGGGCATAAATTCTGGCGACATACGATTGAAATGCTGATTATCTGTATTGCGGTATCGATTGTGGCATTTATTATCGGACAATGGGCGCAATATTTTCTGGGGGTTGCAATTTAGAACAAGGGGACCAAAATGGTCCCCCTTGTTTTATCCTAGCGCAGATGACAATTGTCACCGACACAGTGACCATTAGATTTGATACACTGCTTATGCTGCGCAAATACGTGCAACGCATCCGCCAGCGTCGAACGGCAAGATTCCGTTGCCCATACCAGGTCCATACGAATACGCTGGGCCGTTGTGATAATATATTGCGAATCAGACGCCTGTAATATAACGGTGCCATTTTTGCGTTCAAATGTTTTTAAATTTTTTGCGTTCTGCATTTTGGTGTGTCCCCTGTATTCATAGTGCGACACGCATTGTATATACACGCAACAAAAAGTCAAGTAAAATCCCCATAACTAATGGGGATTTATTTATCGCGATTTGCATTGACGATATGGGCATGTTAGGCTAAAAATATCCCAATATGCTGCGCCACCCAGTTTAGATGGACATCTGTCACGCCTGCAAATTTTTGCGCTTTTTTTCATATATGTGCAACTAAGTGCAGGTTCGACCCAGGTTTTGCCTTTTAATGCGTTTTTGGCGGCGGCAAAATATTCCCCCGCCAGCATCCCATCCAAATTCGTAAATTCACGAATTGTGACTGGGCGACCTGATTTCTGATTTGAATACACTGTATAGCGTACATTATATGTAAACCCATCAAAAGCAACCGACACTTTACCACGACGGTTGCTGAATTCTTTGACCGCTTGATTCATTTTGCTTATCCCACTTTGGCTTTAATTATTTCACAGGCACGATTGCCGGGTCTTTCCGACGGCCACGCGTGTGGATGGATTGATATGCACGACGTTGCTTGGTTATCTCGTACAAGACGATGCCAGTAGACACCGCCAGGTTAAAACTCTCTATGATTCCGTACATTTCAATGTTGATACAGGCGGCGCTGCGCGCGACGGCCTCTGGACTGATGCCGCGGGCCTCGTTCCCGAACCAGACGGCCAGACGCTTTTGTGTATAGTCACCGTGCTGTAATATCACATTTGTGCGCCCCTTGATATGCGGAGATGTTACAACCGATACATATTTGTTTTTTTCCAGATGATCCATACACTCGGCCGTGGATTTAAATTTCTTTACAAATGTCCATTTTACCGCACTGACCGATGATTTAAGCAAGGTTTTGCGGGTACGAATCTCGTCCCAGGTGTCTGGCACAATATTATTTGAATCAATGATATATAATTTCTCTACCCCAAGGGCATTTATATTACGAATAACCGCACCAATGTTTTTTGGATCGGATGGCTCTTCTAGGACGGCGATTAGATTTTTACATCTGCCTTTTTTTGCGGCATTTGCCTTGGTACGTAATCCAGATAACATTTTAAATCCTTTGGTTTCGGTTGGAAATATTGTAGCACCCGCATATGAAATGGCAACAAAAAACCGCCCGAAATCGGGCGGTGATATCAACAATACAACTGAACTTTTTAAGAGTCTACTATTATTAACAAATCTTTTGCTTTATCCTTGAACCAATCACTGTTGATAAATTCGTCTATCCATACACCCAAACTAATGCACCCGCCAGAACGACGCTTATCTTTGTCAGCAGTGCCGTGTAAATACATATTTGCGCGCCCATATGTTTCCGTTTGGTGCGACGGAATCAGTGGAATACGATACCCGCCCCACAAGTCCAAATTTTTTGGTTCTTGAACGCTATCGTGCTTTGCCAGGTATATTCCATTTGGTGTAGATCCTACATTTGGATATGCCTGAAATTCTGCACCTTTGCACGCCACATACCCCGAAAACGCCGGTTTTACAATATGTACAGGCATTCCACCATCACACACAACAAGAACCTGACCATTAAAGATCAAAATCTGACCATCTTTTATGTCTGGCCGTTCTGGAAAACTTAGTGTTTTGTCCTTATATTTTGCATTCATATCTGCCATATTCGCAATGATGCCTTTATCTGAAACCGACGGGACAAGTGGACAAGATGAATCATCTGTGTGAACATTGATTGCGTTAATACAAGAATCTATATCCGCGGTGATTGTATAAAGATATTTAGTATCTTGTTGCGCCTCTTTTAATCTTTTTTCTAAGTTTTGCCTGGTGATAACACAGCCTTTCCATTCTGATTCTGGTCCTAAGGGGATTAAGTTTTTCTGGGACAGACGATTCATTACATTCGCAAGGCCCCCGATTATTTTATCGCCAAAATCATCACCTTGTTTTGTTTCACCGTATAGCGTTGCAATCTGTTGGCGACACTGAGATAAAAGTAATTCATAAAACACTTCTATTTTTGTGCCACTTTTATTATCTTCTTGTATAACGCCTTCCAAACAGGTGTTATCCGCATCTTGTTCCAGTTGCCGTATTAAATCTTCTGTAATAAAATAAACCTCGCCATTGGCTTCGTACATAATAACTTCTGGTTTATCTGATGCAAATGCCGCACCACAACTTATGGTCAACGCCATTAAAAACATAAATACTTTTTTCATCCTAGCGTAATGCCCCCTCGCACTGGTCGGCAACGGTTGCCGCACGTTTAATTGCATTTATCTGTGTTGCATTAAATATAGTTGCGGTCGCCGATGCAACGGTTGTGCCACCCGCCAATACATTAGCCGCCGTATTCAAATCTTTTTCTTTTTGTTGGTCATCGCCATTGCGCACACCATCTGAATTTGCAGACGCGGATGTTATTGTCCCGACCAGTCCCAACCCCGCACCAATACCAGATGATACGGTTGCGCCCTTGGAACGATTGTTGATTGGTGTAATATCAACCGTGGACCACGCATCACATTCACGGATTATATTTTCCGCACGCAACAAATCTGCGTCCGTGGCACCACCGTCAATTCGTGCCTGCATCCGAACATCAGACAAGGTTTTAATAGATGCCAGGCATTCATCAATTTGGGATTTAAGGTCGCCCTTGACCCGATTAGTACCAGACATAATCGCGCCCGCGATATTTGTGGCCGTTGCCGCCGCCAATGTGCCTGTACGCAGATTTCCTAGATTCTTGGATTTTTGCATCAACTTGTCTTTTTTTTCACGCAACTGGGCCGCGTATGCCTGGCCGTTTAGGGTGCCCGTTTCACCAAGTGCATCTGCAAATGTTTCATAAAACATTTCTAGACTGGTTACCTGTTTGGCGCCGGCGGCCTTTAACTCTGCAACAATTTGTTCTGTTTGTGAAAGTTCTTTGTCCGTCTTGGCTTTGGCGATACCGGCGCCCAAGCCAACACCACCGGCGACCGTGCCAACAGCCGTCACCGCCGTTGTAATACCGGCCATTTTCTTCATTTCTGTTAATTCCGCACCAATATTACCGCAGACATCACGAACATTTTCAATAGCCGCCGTCAATTCAGGTTTCGCATACGCAATGTTGGAAAGAAATAACATCGTTACAATAAAAGCTTTGCGCATCCATATCCCCCACGTATAAATACAATAATTTCAAATCCCCACTAATGGTATCATATTTTTTTCAAAAAATAAACCGCCCATCTGGGCGGGGGATTATCGTGTTTTGCGGAATGGACAGGCGGAACCAAAAATTTCCCTGTAGGCGACACCGCCCAGGGCGCGTGGACAATTTTTATCCGTGCAACCCCGGGACCGGTTTGGGTTATATTTACAACTGAATTTACGGACGGGTTCGGTCCATTCGATTTCGTCATTCAGATATCGACACGCCACCTTGAAAAATTCGCCCGCCGCCAACGCGTCCAGACGACCACGTGATTTATACTCTTCGGACGATGGGGATGTCTGCTTGATAATGTGCACGGCATAAAATTCATCGCCGCCTGTTACATGCACTTCGCCATTTTCGTGATGGTACACTTTGACCGCATCTGACATATTGTAATATATACCCAATAAGGTAACAGGCATTTTAAATCCTTTTTATACTATGTGCGGATAATAACACATTAGACACTGTGCGCAACAAAAAACCGCCCGGAATCGGGCTCCGCAAATTTTTTTAATTTTGCGGGCGATTGGGGCGGCGGAACGGCACATTAAAAAATATCATTACAATTATATGTGTAAAAAGCTAATCGCTTCACATCAGCTATTGTCATACTTGCTTGACAATTTAAAGAATGTGGCATTTGTTCATTTAAGCGCAATAAATACTCAGCGCTAGTTTTATCTATTCTTAAAAAGTCTATGATAGATTTTGTTTTTACAAAATATATATTTACAATTTCTGTTCTATCATTGTTAGGTATAAAAAATGCGGTTATTGTATCTTCGTCTCCTTTACCAAGAACAATCTCAGAATAACGTACCAAATCTAGCCAAATGCTTTTACCTTTCTTTATTTCTATTTTAAACGCATAGCTTGTAGCATCATAATAACGAGTCAACTCCTTATTCCATCCCACACTCTCACAAAGTCCACTTTCATAATTAGAATTCTTTTTTATCCATTCTCCATCTATGACTAGCGGCAGTTTATTAACAAGTTTATTAAAATCATCCATAGTTTTTATCCTCTTTTGTACAACAAAATCACGCTTGAGTCCCTAGTTCAACCTCCATTTATAAGCATCCAGTTTTATTATTCAATGCACGCTGTATCATACTGTCGACATCTGGCACAGTATTTATTGTGCTTATTTTTACTTCGGGATGATACGAGGGGAAGACACGAAAGATTTCGTCTGCAAAAGCCTGACCTATCTCTGACACACCTTTAAAATCTAAAACAACGTTTTTAAAACTTTCAAGACGACTTAACAAACGTCTGGCCTGCGAACGGGATACCAAACCCATACTGCTGGAATCCATAAGAACAACAGGAATAACCGTACTATCAAAATCCGGATTTCCAAACTTGTCAAATATATCCTTTAACATTCTATCTGTTTTATTCGCAAGCGTGAGCGATACAGAAGTCCCCTTATATTCATTTTCTGTATTTTCATCAAACACCCAATCTGCTTTATCAAAATAATGCATCCAAGATATCTTATATGACCAAATAAAAAATACATCAACTGTGCGAGATGTAAAAAATATCCCCTCGCCAGTGTGATGTTTCTTATCTGTCGTAAATTTACCCTTGGCGATTTCTGTGACAACTTCTCGTAAATCATCTATACCTAAATGAGCTGACACTTTGTTAAAAATACCAATGCCATCATCCTGAATAATAATTTTGGTATTCAGAACATCTTGTGATACTTTGACTGTGATATTGGAACCGCCAGAATGCTCTATTGCATTATTAAATATTTCAGAGAAACAATACATCCATATGCGCTGAACATTATCAGCAAATGAAGCGACAAAAGGTTCTATATCTGAACGCCAAACCCTGTCTTCGCTTAAATCGGGTGTGATTTTGTAATTAAAAACAGATACTTTTTTATGCAAACTGTATCGTTTTCCCTTTGTTTTTCCAGTAGAGACTAAAATATTGTCCTCAACTAATGCTCTTAAATGAGCATTTGCCGCCTGGATAGAAATATTAAATTTTTGTGCGACTAGTCCTGATATATCCACAGGATGCGTTTCAATATTATCAATTATAAAATTTCTTATTTGTTCTGTATTTGCTCTCATAGTTCTTCCGTTTGTTATGTATTTTTAGATATTTTATACTATTTGAAACATTTATGCAAATTATTTGAAACTTTATGACAAGTTATTTTAAAGAAAACTATACAGGATTTTAAAGTTTATAACAAAAAAACCGCCCGGGTGGGCGGTTGAATTCGGTTTTTATATCGATAAACTGGATTTATTCTGGCGACGACCTACTCTTCCGTGGCTTAAGCCAAAGTACCATCGGCGATACGGGGTTTCCCTGTCTGGTTCGGGATGGAACAGAGGGTGGCTCCCGCTCAATAATCACCAGAATAAATCCAGCGAACATCATAATTCATTTAAGAATCATACTTAACGTTCTCTTCAAGCATACCGTCTGACTTATAAAAGTCAAGACGATAAGATAAAAAGTCAATGGTTCGATTAGTACTGTTAAGCTAAACCCCTCACAGGGCTTACACATACAGCCTATCAATGTCCTAGTCTAGAACTGAACTCATGGGGATATCTTATCTTGTGACCAGCTTCCCGCTTAGATGCTTTCAGCGGTTATCTGTTCCGA
>SUUO01000011.1:0-38369 GCA_015062485.1 Alphaproteobacteria bacterium | reverse complement strand
GCGGGGGCCGGATTTGGGTTTTGTCCGGGCTTGAATGCCTCTGATATAATCATACCGTTGGGGTCAGACGCCGCCGCCACACCAGTGCTACGATTAACGCGAACAAATGTCATACCATTTGGAACCGAAAACGGTTGATTTTTTTCATCCGCCAATGCCGTTTTCATAAAGTCTGCAAACACGCGTGCCGCCATATGAGAGCCCGCACCACGTCCCAATGGTTTTGGATTATCAAACCCCAGGTATACGCCCGCAATTAAATTTTTGGTAAAGCCGATAAACCACACGTCTTTGACATCGTTGGTCGTGCCGGTTTTACCCGCGATTGTGTGCCCTTTGACACGGGCCTGTTTACCGGTACCGCGTTCAACCGCACCCTGTAAAATAGACACCATTTGATACAGACTTTGTGGGTCTGATAATGGTTCGGCCTCATCGGTCACCGTTGGTGGCAATAAATCAGGGGACCATTCAATTAATTCGGGTTCCGCGCCACCGACAACACGACCATATCTGTCGGCAATATAATCGACCATCCGTGGGGATATCGCACGCCCACCATTTACAAATGCAGAATACCCCAACACCAATTTTTCAAGTGTCGTCTCGCCAGAGCCCAATGCCATCGACAGATTTATATTTTGCATATCCGCGGGATAGACACCAAAACGCTGGGCGGCCTCAATCGCGTTTTGTTCGCCAATATCTTGGACCAGGCGCACCGTCGGCACATTGCGCGACGTTTCAAGTGACAAGCGCAACGGCACATCGCCCAGGAATTTTTTATCATAATTTTCAGGTTTCCATTCACTTAAATCCGCGCGAATACCAACAATCGGCGCATCCAACAACAAACTTTGCGGGCTGTATCCACGTTCCAATGCCGCCAGATATACAAACGGTTTAATGGTTGAGCCAATCTGGCGATACGCCTGGGTGGCACGGTTAAATGAACTGTCCCGGAAAGAACGTCCGCCAACCATCGCAACAATACGACCCGTATGCGGATTCATTGCGATTAACGCCCCCTGGAGCGGTTCTGAATCTGGGTGATTTTTGTTATAAGAATCCAATTCCTTGGCCAGGGCGGCGGTTGCCGCACGCTGAAATTCTGGGTTAATTGTTGTTTTGATATAAAGGCCCTGGTTATACAAAACCTCGCGCCCAAGGGTGCGTAATAATTGACGGCGAACATCCTCGGCAAAGTATTGAAAGTCGGGTTCCATCTGTTCGGTAAAGCCGCTGTTGATATTTAATTCTTCGGCCGCGGCGACATCGGCATCGGTTTGGGTTATATAGCCCTCTTCTACCATACGGCGCAGAACATAGTTACGACGCTCAATCGCGTTTTCACGATTGTTTGGTGCCTTGGGCAGAGATGCCAGGAATGCACACTGGGCCAATGATAATTCAGATACAGGTTTATTAAAATACATCAACGCCGCCGAACCAACACCATATGCACGCGCACCCAGGAATATCTGGTTCAGGTACAAGGTCAGAATATGCTGTTTCGAAAAGGCACGTTCCAGGCGCAGGGCCAAGATAGCCTCTTTTATCTTTCTGGAAATGGTGCGTTCAGATGACAAGAAGAAATTTTTTGCAACCTGTTGCGTGATTGTGGACGCGCCGGAAAAACGCGCGTTATACCCCATCATACGCATCGCGTTGTTAGTGGCGGCGCGAATTATCCCCTGAATATCAATACCGGGATGTGTCCAGAAATTTTGATCCTCGGCCGCGACAAAGGCATTTACCAACTGCGGTGGCATATCATCGTAATCGATGAATACACGTCGTTCTTCGGCATATTCAATTAACAAAGAACCATCCGCCGCATAAAGGCGTGTTGCCACCGGTGGCGCATATGTCGCCAGGTTTTTATAATCCGGTAAATCATTTCCATAAATCAAAACCAATGCCGCAACCGCCGCAATACCCGCAGTAAAGCACCAGAATATTATGTTCAAGAATATACGCAGAATCTTTTTGAATTTCATAGATTAAATCTTAGGGTAAAATATAACGTTTTGCAAGTATCAAAAAAAAATCCCGGTGCGTGCCGGGATTTTTTTTATTTATTCCATACTGGTGGTGATGACATCGCCGTATTGGCCGGCCTCTTCACCGCCGATGTAGCAATAGATATGATTACCAATTTCATTCATAAAGGTATCATACGCCTCTTGTTCAGCCTTGTCCAGGGCGGCATTTTTAATCGCCTTGGTCGCATAGAACGTCATTATACCACCGCCAACTGCCGTTACCGCACCAGTTACCCCCGCCCAAGTTTTTGTTTTCTTGGCCGAGTCTTTTTCTTGTTCGTTGATTCCCACATCACACGAATTTTTCAACGCTTCTAAGCCACTTTTCAATTCTTCATTAGCGGTAGCGGCAGCGGTCTTTTTTGCTTCGTCAGATTCAGCCACCTTATATGCATCAACCGCATCTTTATATGTTTTCAAGTATCCTTCCACGGTAGTTGTTGGCACATCCAGTTTTTTTGCACTTGTGATTGCGGCATTTACATACATTTCAACAGTACCATAATTCTTGTTGTTGCTGGACCCCAATGTAGTCGTCGCGGAATCAACACTGTTTTTACAATTCTTTTGATTGGTTTCTACCGAGTCTGTCGCTTTCTTGTTCGAATTCAGACCGGACAGTTTGCCAAATACGTCACCGTCTGCAATCCCCGCCCCCAGGTATGCGCCACCAACACCCGTTCCAATCGCCGCGATTGGTGCCAACCACCATTCAAGGTTTTTAACCTGGGTCTTTTCTTTGTCTGCGCGGGCATCTTCGCCAACGATTTTGGCAATTTCTTCCAAATCATCACCGCTTATCCAACTGCCACAGGTAAAGGCGTCGCCGGCCGCAAAGTATGCCGTTGCCCAATCTGCGCCCTTGTTAATGGCATCTTGAATATCTTTGTCATCGGACTGAACGTTTACACGTACCCGACAGAATGAACCATACAATTCATTACTGGCCACGATTTGATTTGGTTTCAGACCGGCCGTTGCGTAATTGGTCGGAACCTTGTTATTCTTTAATTTTGCCCACATAAATGTAGAGGCCAAATCATTTTTACCCATTACACCACCAGAATTGGCCGACATACACATATTCTGTTGTTTGGTCAATTTGGCGTTATATTTTGCCTGGGCCTCGTATTCAATATCTGAAATCAGTTCGCGGAACAATGTGGTTGCAGACTGGTTCGTCAGATATGATTTATACGATTCCATAACCGGTTCGTCATATACGTCGCCATCGGCGTCAACGTCGTAACAAATACCCTCGTACCCCTTGGAATTGGCACAGATTTTATTACCGTTGGCATCAACCTTTTGCACGGTTTCGGTATCAACCGTTACAGATTTGGCGCCACCTGCATCAATCCAGCCATCACGAACGGATGCCGAATTACCCCAATTATTGCTAAGGTTTGCGCCCTGGGCCAGACGCGCCTGTTCGATTTTAAGATGTTCATCACAAACATCGGCCGCCTTTACCGTGTTCATACACAGCCCCAATACGATTGTGTAATCCAGGACACCACCAACCTTGTTCATTGATTTGTCAAAGTCTGCATCCCCAGATTGTGTCAAATTACCAACAATATCCGTACGATTGCGATAGCAATTTACATAGTCTGTGCCACACATAGTCTTGACGCAATTGGTCGCGACGGATTGGCACTGTTTTTTCATTTCTGCAATTGCCGCCATACTGTAATTATTAGACAGCGTTGCGTTTAATGATGCAACAACGCCAATTGGATCAGACTTTGCCGTTTCATCATATACCGGGAACAATGTATCAAATACATTATCATTCAAATATGCATATGAATAGGCCTGATTCTTGACAGAGGCATAGGCATACTGACAATTTGTGTCGGTATTAACAATTGATTCACAACCGCGTTTAATCTGGGCGTGTGTGGATTCCTTGTTAATAGATTCATTGGATCCATTAAATACAGATGTATAGCATACGGAACCAATCCCCTCGCCACAGGTGCGCATTGCACACGCGCGAATTGTTTCAGAGCACTTATTTTTGGCACGGGTGTCAAATTTCTGCATTATATCCTGGATCTTTGAATCAACGTATTTTTTGCGTTGATCGATTGCCGCCTCAAACACTTCTTCTTGGACGTCGATGTCGGACAATTCACCCTTGGTCGGTGTTTTTTCGCGGAACGTCATATGGCAATATTTATTTGCACCAATCGTATCCAGGCAAGATGTTTTCAGATAGCGATTAACATCACTTTTTGAAACCGTATCAGATGACGTTGATACCGCCGTTGTATTTTCAGGTGTTTCAGACGCCATATTTGCCGCCATTACCGTTTCAAGGGTTGAACCCTCAATACAGCGGAATGGATTGGCCGTGCACGCGCCCAAGAAACACTGTTCTACAACCTTGTAACACGTTGAAACCGCATTCATTGCCGCCAGTTGTGCACCATCTTCGATCATAGATGCCACGCGACCACCAACGGTTGCACTGGACGGGGTCCACGGATATGTACCAAACAATTCACGCACACCCGCACTTTGACAGCGGGCCAATGTTGAATCACAGAACAAAGCCTGTTTCTTGAAATCTTTGGTGGATGTGCACAATTCAAAATCGGCACCACAAACACTTTCCTTGTTCAAGCAGGATGTATAACGTTTCACACAGGTTGATGTATCATATTGGTTGTTAATGGCCGCCGCCGATATCCATTGCCCCATCGCACTGCCATCGGTTGGGTATGTGTAATCCAAAATTTCACCCGTTGCAGAATCCGTGGTCTTGATATTACCAAGCGCGGAAATCGCAGATGTGCCAAACAAATCATTAACGCCGGCCGATGAACACTGGGACAATACGTTCAAGCACATTGGCATCTTGCCGTGAAACAGTTTACGGGTTGTACATTCTTCGAATTCTGGGCCACAGACATCTTCGGCCTTCATACATTCGGTATAAGCATCTACACATTCGGTGTCAGACATCGTCGACGAAGACGTTGTTGTTGATGTCGACGTCGTCGCAGAATCGATGTATGCCGTCAGCGTCGGCAAACGACGCGACGTAGCCGTTGCAGTGTTCATAACACTGGGGCGCGCGGTCACCGCAAAAGCCGCCGGAAATACGGCAAAAACAGCCAATACACTAACAGTTTTTTTCAAGAATGACATTCCCAAACTCCATATACTTTTGTTTTATTCTAACATAAAACCAAGACTTTGGAAAGGGAAAAATAGTGCAAAAATCGCTTAATTATCCAATTTCAGACAGCAAATATCTTAATTCTTCCATATCGTCGGGCAGGCGCGTTTTAAAACGCATTTGCGCGCCCGTTATAGGATGCGTAAATTCCAGTAATTCGGCGTGCAACATCTGGCCATCGTGGTTGCGTAAAAAATCCAACAAATCCGCATCACGCACAGACCCCAGGCGCGACGCCCCGCGCCCATAAATCGGGTCACACAAAACCGGAAAGCCGTGCGCAGATAAATGAACGCGTATCTGGTGTGTGCGCCCCGTCATCAATGTACAACGAAACTGGGTCACACCGGCGCGTGGAAACGCGTTTATAACCGCAACATCGGTATGGGCGGGTTTACCCCCAGATTTTACCATTGTCATTTTCTGGCGATTGCGGGATGAACGCGCGATATTTCCGGTTATTGTGGCATCTTCCCAATTTGGTACCCCCCAGGCAAAACACACGTATTTGCGGGTTAAATCGTGCTGTGAAAACATCTTTACCAATGCGCGATATGCCGCATCTGATTTTGCAAAAACCATAACGCCACTGGTATCCTTGTCCAGTCTGTGCACAACGCCGGGACGCGTATCCCCGCCCAATGCCGATAAATGTGTATGCGCCAAGATATTTTGAACCAATGTTCCCGTTTTATTACCAGCCGACGGATACATAACAACACCGCGCGGTTTATTTATCACGATGATATCGTCGTCTTCGAATAAAATATCCAAATCAAAATCTGATGAAATATTGTCGGTTGCATTTTCCGTTTGCAGGGCCGGCACCGTCACACAAAACACATCACCGGCGCGTGTCTTGTCGGAAAACTTTATCGGCGCGCGCCCCCGCGTGACGGTAAATTTTTGAATTTCACTGCGCGAAAATTCGGGCATTTGCGCGGACAAGAATTTATCAACACGCACACCCACATTTTCATCATCTACAACAAATTCGCGAATATCTGACATAAAAAACAAAATCCTTATTCATAATCATCCCAATCGGGGCCACGCGTACAGCGCGATAAATCAATTTCAAAGTCACGACCACCATCGCCATCAATTTCACACGTTAAAATTCCCGTTGTCGTTTCATCGTCCGCGTCACGCGATGCGTGAACCCACGCAAAATTTATCGTCTTGGGCGCCGCCACACAGGCCAAGCGCAACCGATGCGATGATTCACCGTTGGGTGCGACCCAGGCCTGGACACTGCCGCCAAGGCCATAACACGGGAAGCCATCCAGATAGTACAACATCAATCCACGCCCAATCAAAGGTGATTTACCACGAAATGTGCCATAGTATTCATTTAAAGGACGACCGGTTACGGCCTCCCAGTCAGTGCTGGTGGAAAAAATGGATACGCGTGGCTGTATCGGCGTTTCCGTTGCCGCATTTGCCGCCACGGACAATATACAACCAAGCAAAATAGAGTATATTTTATTTTTCATCTTGCCCCCCATCGACGACCAGGCGTACATCTATACTTTTTATATTCGGTGATACCGGACCAGACAAAGTATATGTGAAATCTGATGTGCCACCCGCATCAATCAATGTCGCAGATGGCATAAACTTCTGGCTTGAAATTGTGCGGCCGTCTGCATCACGCAAAACAATCATTATATCCGGCATACCATAGATGTCCGACGTCTGGTTATAAACCGTGCCAGACACCTTTAAATTACGTGCACCGTCGTCGTTTGTCACAATTTCGTGCCCGGTTACGCGCGCAATCAATGGGGCGTCGCGTTCTGGATTCGGTTTGTGCGTTACGACAACCGCAACAACAAACACAATCACAGACAACAATGCACACAAAGACGCAAAAAACATTAAAAACGCATTCTTGCGCGCGGGCATTGGCACCGTCCAAGTATTACCACATACCGCGCAACGCACCGGTGCGCCCGCACGTGATGGGGTATTATATTCTGTTTTACAAAAATCACACGTTATTTTCATATCAATACTTATACCACAAATAATTACAAATTCAACAGGCGATATTTCGCACGAACACGCGTCTGGATTTCACGAATAGCATTCATAAAATCCGCCGCCGTCGCATTCTTGTTCGCGGTGACACCACCAAATAACTGGGCGCTGTCTGTGCCGGGAATTTTCTCGAAATGTGCCGCCAATGTTGCCAGGCGATTAAGTTCCGCCAACGTCACATCCGCAAAGTTTGCCGACGATGCATCCACGTCCCAATAGTAATTCGAATTTTTAGAATCTTCTATTCTGTCAAACACAACCAGGCGCGGTGTAATCGACCCCGCAAAACCAACCGTTGTATAAAGCGATTCTATACGCCCCGCCGTCATATCCAGGGAACCGGCAATCTTTAATACCGCGGGCTGTTCACGATAATATTCATCATATGCACTGATTGACAATCCAGACAATGTCATCGTCGACGTCCATAAATCACCAACCGTGAACGATGAAAACTTGCCCACGTCCGCAAGCAAGAATTTACCCGCAACCTCCATCGTGCGACCATCCGATGACAGACCCCCGGATACCGTTGCGGTTTCAGATGTGTACGTTGTATCAATCGCCGTACGATTTTGAAAAATTAAATCACGAATCGCACCAGTTTTTATATTTAAATCTTCTGCAAACTGAATAGAAGACGCATCAAAGAACCGGGCATTTATAATATCGTGCCCACCCAAATTAAACGGCGACATCATTGTTGCATCATCAATATTATCAGACGGTAACCGCGACAAATACAATGCCGCATCACGCTTTACCGATGTGGTACCCACAATACCATCACGGGCATCAATACCGATATCAGAAACATCATTACGCCACGCGCCAAACGCGCCATATGCACGCGTACCATCAACAAACCCCATATTCGACCCACCAATATTGACTATTTCACGGGTACGAATTGGTGTAATATCCGGGGACGTATAAACAACAACACCTTGCAGGGTCGCACTGCCCGTGGCGTCGGTTGATTTTAAGATACGCAACTGGTATTTATCGGCATCCTGGACCAGTGTTGGCGACAAACCATATTCTGTTAAGTCCGCAACATTTACACGCGTTATATTTTTGCCAACCGTACGCAATAATTCGGTACGATTTTCAACAATATACCGTTCCAGGACATTTTGAACCGCATTCATATTTTGCGTTATTGCAATATTCTGGGTGCGAATGGCCGCGTTCTGATGATACTGAAAGATAAAGGGAATCACCAATGCCGCCAGCGCAACACTTAGCAATAATTCAACCAGCATACCGCCCCGCGCGGGGTTATGTATAAAATCAGAAAAAATACCGTATCTTTTTTTCATCTTATTCCGTTGGTATTATTGTTTCGGTCTGCATCCAGCCAGATTTCATTATTGCATCAAATTCTGATACATCCGGCATAGACGGATTGGTCGTTCGCGATATATTAAATTTAGAAAAACGTGGCGGGGTTGTTGATGGAAATACCCATCGGCCAATCTGTAATGGCGCAACCGTTGACATTAACAATTCACCAGATACCGTCAAACCAAAATCTTCGTAAAAAATGATTTCTTCGGTTGATAAAAACGGCGCCAAAACCGTCCCGGTTGTAATGCCTGTAAAACCACTTATTGTTTTGGTCGAATCTGATTTCAATACCAAGTCACGTGAAATATTTATTGAATTTGCAACCGTTGCCTTGTCTGCGATAATACGACCAGACGTTGTGTACGTTGTACCATTCATTTTATCGGCATAAATATTTTTAAAGCCCGTTATATCCCCAGATACACGCATATTGTTAATAAAGACATCACCACCGTCCATATTTGCCCCAGACGAGAAATACACATTTTCCGCCGTTATATCATCTGCATTTACAAAAAATGCGGTGGCATTATTTGAACGCACCGAATCTGCAAGAACGGATGCGGTATTATACACATTATAACCGCCCATATTTAAATCACGGAACATCACATTTAATTTATCTTCGCCCGACGTCGCACGATGCAAATATCGCGATGTATCCGAACCAGATACATCACGCGTTATACGATAAACCAAATCGCCCGGCGCAAAATCCGGCGCCGCCGCCGCCCAAGATGCGCCATACGCCACACCGTCATCCGACACAACCGCTGCGTCCGAACCGATATGCGATGCAATGCGGGCGGTCGCCATTAAATCATCACCGATTTCATACGCCAAATAAACATCTGTGATTGTCGCACCACGTACGGAATATTTATCAATCAGTCCCGCAACCGGCATATCAGATATTGCGCGCAATTCATCTTCGTCCAATCTGATTTGTGCAATGTCCGGCCATTTGTCTTGGTTCATACGAACAAAGTTCAAAACATTGTCGCGAACATCCATAATTTGTTTTGCGTGCGCCATATCGCGTACGGTTTGGGTGCTGCGCGAAATTTGGGAATACACAAACGGCGTCGCCAGCGCAACAATCCCCAACGCCAGCAGGACTTCCATAACACTGGCACCACGATTTTCATTGGTAAAAATCTTTGTTTTAAATACAGTCACTGCCACCCGCCATTAAACATTGTTTTATTTTTATTCTGTGTTCCAGACGTTGCCAAAAAACATACTGGCAAATTAAATTCTGGGCCAAAGATTTAGAATTATAAACACCACCAAAATCAATAATAATATCCTTGCACGTTATTGTATCGCCATTATCTGTATCTGGGTTTTTTAAAATTTTAAAATTGTCGTTATTTATAGAATCAACCAAGACATCCGGTAACAACGACACACCCGCCGGACGGATATCCAAAATCGTTGCACCCGACGCGCCACCCGATAAACCCTGGGACGTCTGATCACGAACGGTGATATTTGATGCATAAACGGTACCGGCCTCTATCCCGCTTTTTGTGCTATATTCCAGCGTGTCGGCGTCTATAAAAACATCCTGGCCACGGGTGACGTTTAAATAGGAATCTATGTCCAGACGTTCGACACTAAAATTCATTTTATTTGATGCGACATTGCCGTGAACATTCCATTTGGCCGGCCCCGTAAACGCCGTACGCCCCGCCGTCATCGCAAAATCATAAACAGCCGCAGAATTTGCCGTAAAATTTCCCATATCACCAAACTTGGATACGGTGCGCGCATCCAGCGAGCCCAATAACAACGTCCCGCGCGACAGGGCCAATGCCGCTTCCCCGGTACGACTTTGGAACACGGTCTTGTTAGCGGTAATATTTTTTATATCATTTTGCGCCTTGCGACCGGATTCTGTACCGACAATAGACAATGTAGTAAACTGGGCCGTGTTAAATTCACCACTGGACGCAAAAACATTGCCCGCATTACGAAATGAAAAATCCCCCATATCTATATTTGTTAAAAAGCCACTGTTGTCCAAATCCGGCTCGTTCCGGCGGACGATATCAGAATAATCATCGGTTAATACAATTCCAACACGTACACCATCATCAACACGCGTTGCATAAAAACCAATTCGGCGTGCCAATTCCGCCAACTTTAATTCAGACAAATCACCACCGGTCACATCCAAATATGCCGACACGTCGGTTGGTGTCTTGTTTATAACCAGAACTATATCCTGGCCCAGGGGGGTATGTGGCACAAACCCCAATGGCAATCCATATGGCTCCAACAAATCTGCAAAGTCATCACCGGCAACAACCGTTTGACCGTACGAAATCAGTCGTGCGTTTTCGCGAATAAATATACGCGCCGCGGTGGACGCATTGTTAATCTGGCGGGTTGATGAATACATTTGCGCATCAACATTACGGGCCGCAAGTTGCGTCGCAATAAACGGTATAAAGGCAAAAATCAATGTTAATGCCAATAATGCCTGGACTAAAAAATTACCCGATTGTTTACGCAATTGTTTAAACGCCCCCTACATATTTCACAGAATAGCAACAGAAAAAAAATATTGCAATCAGTTTTCAGATAGATTAAAATTTAATTCGTTGATTTCAGTTTTTATGTGAAATTGATAGAAAAAACTTTCCATTTAACAAAAGACTTAATATGCAAAATAAAAAAAATCAATCCAATGTCGGACAAATGATTCAACGTTGTCATAAATGGCGCCAAAAAAGAAAACAATATATTGACCAGGCACGCCAGACACCGGATGAAATTGAACGCGAACGCCTGTTGCAGGCGGCCGAACATTATGGCCGTATGGTAAACGCTGAACAGGGTAAAATTGATTCCAGTCGCGACAGCAAGGAAAAGGCCGCCGCAGAAAAAGCAATCGCAGAGGCAGAGGCCAACAACACCGCCGACAAAGAAGACGAAGAAGAAAGTCCGTTCCCTGATTTTATTACGAATTTAAACTAGTAAAAATCATCACTTTTTCATACTTTATTTGTTGAAATTTAGTGCGGGTTTGCTATTGTATACCAAAAGGAAGTTTCAGTATGGATAGCAATTACACCGTTTTAGCACGTAAATATCGCAGTCAAGATTTTCAAACACTTATTGGACAGGATGTTTTGGTTAAAACCCTGACCACGGCAATTAACACCGGACGCATTGCGCACGCATATATTTTTACCGGAATTCGCGGAACTGGAAAAACCAGTACGGCACGTATCCTGGCCAAGGCTTTGAATTGTTTATCATCGGACACGGCGACGGCAACACCGTGTGGCGTTTGTGAAAACTGTAAATCAATTGCGGCGGGACAACATATTGACGTTATGGAAATCGACGCGGCGTCACATACGGGTGTTGATAATATGCGCGATATTCTGGATGCGGCACAATATCGTCCAACAAACGGTCGGTACAAAGTTTACATAATCGACGAAGTTCATATGTTATCAACCAGTGCGTTTAACGCGTTGCTTAAAACACTGGAAGAGCCACCGGCACACGTTATATTTATTTTGGCAACAACCGAAATCAGAAAGGTTCCGGTTACAATTCTGTCGCGTTGTCAGCGTTTTGATTTGATGCGTGTCCCGGTTGATACATTGAAAAAACATTTTGCCTGGGTTGCAAATCAGGAACAGGTTGAATTATCAGATGCGGCAAATGAATTATTGGCACGCGCAGCCGACGGTTCGGTTCGTGACGGATTATCATTACTGGACCAGGCAATCGCCCAAACCGGTGGCCACGTAGATGAGGTGGCGGTTCTGGATATGCTTAAACGTGCAGACCGTGGGGTCGTGGTAGACTTTATGAAAACGGTTTTATCTGGAAATACGGCGGCGGCACTGGACAAGGTTGACGCCATCTATAACAACGGCGCGGATTTATCGATGCTGTTATTAGATATGATGGAATGGACGCATTGGGCAACACGTATGCACCCAAGTCTGCACGCGGGCGATGTAACGAATTCACCATATACCGCCGACCAAAGAAATCAAATTCGCGAAATTAACAAGACAACAACGTTAAATACCCTGTCCCGCATATGGCAGGTTATGGTTGCCGCCGTCCCAGAAATGCAGGCCAGTGGCAATCAAAAGCAATGCTTTGATATGCTGATTGTACGTATGATGCACGTGGCGGATATGCCAACGGTCGCAGAATTGATGAAGCAAAATGACGCACCACGTCCAAATGTTGGGGCGGTACGGGACGCACTGAACAATCGTGGTGGAACACAGGCACAACCAGTACCCGCCGCACCGGAAAAACCACAAATTACGACGGCGGTGGAACTGGCAAAATTATTACAAGAGTCCAAGGAAATATTGCTTTATTCTTATTATTCCAGCAACATAGAGGTTGCAGAAATCACAGATGGCAAAATCAAATACTTTGACAGACGTGGGGATGCGGATTTTGCACCACGTTTGGCATCGTGGCTGATGGATAAAACCGGAAAACAATGGCAACTGGAACGTGCGACCGAAACGGTACACACACATACAATTACCGAACAAAAACAAGAAGAATTGGCCGCAGATCCGATGATTGCCAGCGCAATGAGTTTATTTGAAAACGCAGAAATCGTGGGGGTGAAATAATGAGACAAGAATCTGGACGTTCATTGATTGAAATTGTTGGCGTTATCGCAATCGGTACCATTATGACGGCGGCCGCCATTGGTATGTATCGTATGATGCGCGAAAATAATGCACGCACAATCGCGACATCACAACTGGAACAAATTGCGGGCGATGTTAAATTATTGATGGAAATGCGTGGCGATTATTCGGGTGTGTCGGTTGACTATCTGATAAAGGCGGGTGCATTAAAGTCTGACAAATCACCGTTGGGTGGCGATAATTGGTCCGTCACGGCCAGTACGGACGGCGAATCTTTTTCAATCAATCTGACCGAATTAACCCAGGGTGAATGTTCGTATTTCCAAACCACAAAACCACAATGGGCGGCGTCTATGCTGATTAACGGGTACGAGGTTCTGGATAATTCAGACAGATGTTTTTCAACACCAACAAATCAAATTTCTTTTGTTGTTCAATAAATGCATAAAAAAATTGTGTCTTTGTTTTTAATCGCAGTGTTGGCGGCGTGCGCGCCGTATGTCAGTCCGGTACGCGAAAATTGGATGCAATACCTGAACGGGGCCAGTTTCACGGATATGACCGATACGGCCCGTGTTGCAAAACGCCCCGTGTATTTGGGTGCGGGTGGTCGCGTGATATTAAGCGACGATGTCACGGCCCCCGTTTCTGAATACGGTGACAAATTAACCAACGACAATGCGCGAATTATAAAATATATGTCTGAATTGGAATTTGCACTGTACGACGGTTTGCGCAAGCCGGGAATTTCCGTTCAACGCGCCGGGTCAGAGGTTGTTGTAATTCTGGTGCGCGATGCGATTATGGAATTAAATGCGGCGCAAATATCCGCAACCGGTGACGACACATTAAACAGAATCAGCAAAATATTAAAGAAATTTGACGCAACATTTATTGAAATTGCAGGCTATACCGATGCAATGCAGAACACCGTTGCGGCAAACGCACTGTCATCAGATATGGCACAGCGCGTTGGGGTGTATTTTGCACAACACGGAATTAATACGACACGCCTGTTTATTGTTGGGCGCGGGGCCGCGCGACCCATCGCCGCCCAGGATGACATCGGACGCCTGACCAATCGACGGGTTGAATTGCGTATTGCGCCGGCCCGATAAAAAAATCCCCCATTCGGGGGGATTTTTATATGAGATATGTGATATGAGACAAGAGATATGAAATTGATTATATAAACCAAGAAAAAATTCTTATGGTAATTTTTGTTTGATGGTATATAATCCCATTGTACTGATGTTTTGTCAGTATGAGGTTTCAAAGCCTCTAAAACGGGTCTTATGGACCAAAAACTCCAACCAACTTGGTTGGAGGCTGATGGAATAATCAATACATCAGACTATTTCGTTTTAATAGCTTTGAACCTCCAACCACTTAAATTTTCTTTAGGTGGTATTTTTTTTAATAATTAAAAAAAGGGGGGGGCGATGACAATCGATATAAAAAATTTACCACTGGAATTTATTGTGCCGGATAACGCACGGGATTTTTATGCATATCTTGGCGATATTATCAAGTCTGTACGTTGTGACCGTAATTTATCCATTGCACAAATAGCAGAAATGCTGCATATAGATGCCGAATTTGTTGATGCGTACGAACGTGGGGAATTGGCCATACCGGTGTATCATTTTTTTGAATTGGCCGCGCGTTTGGGATATCCACACGAATTTGAACAAATTCATACAAAGCTTTTTGGTAATTAAAATCCCCCATTCGGGGGATTTTTATTACATTGGTAAATTTACACCGTCCGTCGCGTCACCCATAACACGATCGATTAGTTCATCGGCCTTGGCCTTGGCATCGCGGTATGCGTCCGCAACGATTTTCGAAACCGCATCCGCACCACCCGCCAACGCGTCCGGACGAATGGTTATATTAACCAGGTCATACTTACCCGTCATATCAACAATGCACGCACCGTTTGCGGCAATGCCCTTTACCACGGTTTTGGCCAGGCTTTCCTGGGCCGCGGCAACTTTGTTTTGCAATTCGGCGGCCTGGGCCATCAATGATTCCATATCCATTTTATCCCCCCTGCTTCTATTTTTGTTTTTCGTTGATGTGCAACATTTGCAACGCACGTGTTGGCATTCCCATCATATCCGCCGCAGCCTTGGTCAATTCCAAGCGTGGCAAAATTTCTTGGTTTGCGTATTTTATTGCCTTGGACAAATCTTCAAATTCTTTGTTTGATGACAACAATGGTATAACACGTTCCGCACCGCTGGGCGATACATCGCGTTTAGTCATACAAAACACATACATTCCTGTTTCAGAATGCTTTGCGATGCCTGGAAAATAATTTTGTGTTATAAAATCTCTGACCGCTGGGACACGCTGGACAGCGCACCCCAGGTGCGCCGCCCATTGTTCATCCGTCCATTTTAATTGTTCAGGTCTCATACAAACTAACCTTACTTCTTGATTTCTTCGCCCGTTTTCTGGTCGATGCCAACCATAGACATACGTGTTTTGCCACGCTTGTCAGCACCCATATAACGAACGTAGACGGTATCGCCCTCTTTGATTTTTGTATCTTCGATTTTTGCGATACGTTCACCAGTGATTTCAGAGATGTGAACCATTGCCTCGAACCCGTTCATAATTTTTACAAACAGACCGAATTCTTTCATACCGGATACGGTGCCTTTGTAAATCTGACCCACCTCTGGTTCGGCAACGATTTCTTTGATACGGGCGATTGCGTCATCGGCATCTTCTTTGGCGGTTGCCATAATTTTAACCGTACCATCATCTTCCAGGTCAATAATCGTGTTTGTTTCACGAACCAATGCCTGAATCACGGAACCACCCTTGCCAATTACCTCACGAACCTTGTCCGGATGGATTTTCATTGTGTACGTTTGAGGGGCGTATTCGGACACATTGCTGCGTGGCTTTTTGATTGCTTTTTCAATCTTGCCCAAGATGTGCATACGGCCATCTTTTGCCTGGGCCAATGCGCGTTCCATAATTTCAAACGTAATGGATGTGATTTTGATATCCATCTGCAAGGCTGTGATACCCTGGTCGGTACCCGTTACCTTGAAGTCCATATCCCCCAGGTGATCTTCGTCGCCCAGGATGTCTGTCAGAATCGCGTAATCGTCGCCCTCTTTAATCAGGCCCATTGCAATACCGGCAACCGGGCGTTTCATTGGAACGCCACCGTCCATCATTGCCAATGTTGCACCACAGGTTGTCGCCATAGATGATGAACCATTTGATTCCAAGATATCGGATACAACGCGAATTACATAATCAAATTCGGCACGTGTTGGTACCATTGGATGAACCGCACGCCACGCCAAATTACCGTGACCAATTTCACGACGACCTGGGGCCTTTAAGCCTTTGGCTTCGCCAACGGAATAACCCGGGAAGTTATAGTTCAAGATGAAATCGCGTTCCTCGGCACCGTCCAGGGATTCGATTGGCAATGCGTCTTTGCCACCACCCAATGTCAAGGATACCAGGGCCTGTGTTTCGCCACGTGTAAACAGGGCAGAACCGTGTGCACGTGGTAATACCCCCAATTCAATTTCGATTGGACGCACCGTTTTGTTATCACGACCGTCGATACGTGGTTTACCCGCCAGGATGTTACCACGCATAATGCGTGCGGTGATGTTTTCTATAACCTCGTCCGCCCAGGATTCCAATGTAGACGTTGCACGAATGGATTCCGGGAATAATTCTGGGATACGTGCCTTGGCCGCGGCGTGAATGGATGCCAACGTTTCCAGACGTACCAATTTTTCTTTGATTTGCAGTGCTTCTTCGATTTGACCGGCAAACTGTTCAAAGTCTGATTCCATTGTCAACTGTTCTTCGGTCTTTTCAGGTGTTGCCCAGCGTTCTTTGCCCGCCTTGTCCGCCAATTCGTTAATTGCATTGATAACCGTCTGTTGTGCATCAAAACCGAATTTAACCGCACCCAAAACCGTTGGTTCATCCAATTCACCGATTTCAGATTCAACCATCAAAACGCCATCTTTGGTCGCGGCAACAACCAAATCCATTTCAGATTCTTCGACCGCTTTTTTAGATGGGTTCAAGATATATTTACCGTCTGCATATCCAACACGTGCGGCACCAATTGGCCCCTGGAATGGAACGCCCGACAGTGCCAACGCCGCAGATGACGCAATCATTGCCAAGATGTCTGGCTGATTCTTTTTGTCATAAGAAAATACCTGGGCGATAATTTGCACCTTGTTCTTGAATGTTTCTGGGAACAATGGACGAATTGGACGGTCAATCAAACGCGCGGTTAATGTTTCGGCGGTTGATGCCTTGCCTTCGCGTCTGTCGCGGGAACCCGGAATGCGACCAGCAGACGCAAACTTTTCCTGATAATCAACGGTTAGTGGGAAGAAATCCTGACCCTCGACCGCGGATTTTTCGGCACAAACCGTCGCCAATACCATTGTGCCACCCATTGTTGCCAATACAGAACCGTTGGCCTGTTTCGCCATACGCCCCGTTTCCAGACGCAGTGTTTCATCACCATATGGGATTTCAACCACAACCGGATTGTTTAATTTGGCATCTTTCTTAAATAAACCAAATACCATTTTTTACTCCATATTTTTATTTGTTCTTCTTAGATTTCGCGAAGACAAATTATTCGTTTTTATACTCTATTTATTAAGCATAAAAAGGAACAATTTCATCCCCGCAGTCGGAATTATAAAGCATATTTACCAGTTTGCAAATAATAATATTTCCCCAATCAACGCTTATATACAAAAAATATTTGACAAACAAGAAAGTATAGGTTAATATTGCTGGGCTTTGGGTGTTTAGCTCAGTTGATTAGAGCATCTCGTTTACACCGAGAGGGTCGGGGGTTTGAGTCCCTCAACACCCACCAAGTTTAATCCGCGCAAGGCGGATTTTTTTATCCAGTTGAGATATAAAGGTATTGATTAAGTATGACCGAAAATATTGAAAGTAAAACAGAGACGATTGTATCACAACCCGCAATTGGCGGGATGATGTTACGTAAACGCGTACGCGAGGGTAAAAAACGCGTATATCGTATGGTATATGTTGACAATCCAACACAGTCACGCGACCCAGAACACAATGCGCGCAGAGAGGCAAAACGTACCGCCGCACAGCGCGCAAAAGAACAAAAAGCAGATATTCAAAAAGAAATAAAAAAGCAGATGGATATTTTTGATATGCGCTTTATCTTGGCGTGTATGAATAAATATGCGCCATCAGGTTATAAATTTGTCACCGTTGGAAATGATAATCGAATTGCGATGCATTCTGATGAAATTATGGGTAATCAAACCCCACGTGGCGCATTTATTTCGGACATTTCGTTTGATTTAATTTTTGGACTTTATGGCGATTTGCTAAATGGCAAAGAGGCGGGCCCCGACGACAACCTTTATGAACGGATGAAATTCTTTCAATATAACAAACCCGCCGGCATCAGCCAGGAAAAACACGACAAATATATGAATATTATTCAGAATATTCGTGCTTATGATTTCGGTATGTTGGTCCCATTTGCAACCAAGCGCGCACCAACAAGACCAATGCTGAACAAGAATGCAATTCTGGTCCAGGGCGTAATGGATTCGGGGCAAATGCCACCAAAGGATTTAAATGAACGTATGCACAAAATCGCAAATGAAACCGTGTGGTGGGCATTTCGGCGCGTAATGCTGGGGCTTAGATTGTCACGGTTGCAAAACCTGCGCAAGACGTACCGCAATCATTTGGCGTCACGTGCGGTTGTGCCGGGTAAAAAATTCGGATTGACGACCGCGCCAAAGTTGGTTGGACAAATAAGTCAAAAACAAAAAGAACGTGAACAAAAACTGGACAAGTTAATTAACCATACCCTGCCCCAGGCAATTGCAGAGGCAAGCGACGAAGTCATTTCACTGCATCGTCAAATGGCGCAATTGGTAGAGTTACAGCCGTCTAAGTTTTCCTATGCACGTTTTGCCGCGGAAGATGAAATAAAACCATCAAAGAAATTAAAGCATATAATTCAGCGCGAAACCGAGGAATTATGTTCTGGGATCACCCAAAAACAAAACATAGAAAATACTCGAGAAAGCATTCGCAAAACAATTGCAGAAATAAATGGCGCACCAAAGGAAATTTATAAGCCTGCGCGCAACTTAATGAAGGGTATATTTTATGTAAACGGTGACACAGATCATCTGCGTAAAATTAACGAACAAACAAGTCGTGCACAGCAATTATGGTGGTTGCTGGCCGGACGCATTAGTAGAACAAAATAAAAATCCCGCCGATTGGCGGGATTTTTATTTTTAACCGTTTTTTATTAAATCTTGGCACGAATTTCTTCGACCTCGTAACATTCAACACGGTCGCCCTCTTTCAAGTCGTTATACTTGTCAAAAGACATACCAAATTCAACGCCACCGGATACTTCTTTGACCTCGTTCTTTTCACGGCGCAATTCGCCAATCTTGCCATCATAGATAACAACATTGTTGCGCAACAAACGTACAAAGGCGTCTTTTTTGATTGTGCCCTCGCTCATACGGCAACCGGCAACGCGCACACCCTTGCCGACGGTGAACAGTGCGATAACGTCTGCGTATCCGATAAAGTTTTCTTTGCGTTCTGGGGCCAATTTACCCGACAGAATTTCTTTGATTTCATCAGTGATACGATAAACAACACTGTGATAGCGAATATCGACATTATTGCTGCGCGCCATATCACGAACAACCGAATCCGCACGGACATTAAATGCAATCACAACCGCACCAGATGCCGTTGCCAGACGGATGTCGCCCTCGGTAATTTGTCCAACACCCGATGACAGAATGTCTACACCAACCTTGTCCGTGTTGATTTCTTTTAACATATCAACGATGGCCTCAACAGAACCCTGAACGTCCGCACGCAAGATAATCGGCAGGATAAGTTTCTTGGACTCGTCACGTTTGGCAAACAATTCTTCCAACGATGAACGTTTGACCGCGTTTGCCTTGTCCTTGGCCAGTTGTGTACGATATGCGGCCACTTCGCGGGTTTGAGCCTCAGTCTCCATAACGCGTAATTCGTCGCCCGCATTTGGTACCGAATCCAGCCCCAGCACAACGGTTGGCTGGCCCGGTTTTACAGATTTAACACGTGTACCGTCCGAACCAATCAGACCGCGTACGCGACCAAATGTTTCACCAACAACAAATGGATCGCCAATTTTTAATGTACCCTGGCGCATCAAGATTGTTGCAACCGCACCCAAGCCTTTTTCCATTTTTGCTTCAACAACGTAAGCAACGGCTGGCATTTGTGCATCAGCCGTTAATTCCATCATTTCGGCTTGTAACAAAATCGCTTCTTCTAATTTATCCAAACCTATTCTTTTTGTTGCGGAAATTTCAACACATTGAACATCGCCACCCATTTCTTCAACCTGGACCTCTTGCTGTAAAAGGTCCATTTTTACGCGCTGGGCGTTCGCCTGGGGCAGGTCAATTTTGTTAATCGCAACAATAAATGGTACGCCCGCGGCACGGATGTGGTTAATTGCCTCAATCGTTTGTGGCATAATTGAATCATTTGCCGCAACAACCAAGACAACAATGTCCGCCATTTGCGCACCACGTGCACGCATTGCGGTAAATGTTTCGTGCCCCGGTGTGTCCAGGAATGTTATCATTTGGCCGGATTTTGTTTTAACCTCGTACGAAGAAATATGCTGGGTGATACCGCCCGCCTCGCCGGCGACAACGTTTGCATTACGGAACGCATCCAACAGGGATGTTTTTCCGTGGTCAACGTGTCCCACAACGGTCACAACCGGTGCGCGTGGCGTCAGGTTTTCTGGGTTCGGTTCACGTTCCAATTGGTCTGCATAAGGTTTAACGACAACACGCTTTACAGTCGCACCAAATTCAGACGCGATCAATTCAGCAGTATCGGCATCAATAGACTGATTCATTGATACCATCATACCCATTTCCATCAATTTCTTGATAACGTTGCCAACCTTTTCCGCCATTGCATTTGCTAAATCTTTGACGGTGATTGTTTCGCCCAGGGATACAACACGTTCCACCTTTTGCGGGGCGGAAAATACCGCACGCGCCTTTTCACGGAAACGTTTTAAGGATGCCTCGGACCGGCGACGGTTTGCACCACGCAGGCCGATTTCGTCATCATCGTCGTCGCCCCCCATAACAATATCGTGAATTGATATTTTTCCAGATTTTTTGAAGTCTTTTTTCGAATGTTTGTTTGGACGTGTATCTTCGTCATCGGCATTGTTGCGACGACGATTTGCACCGGCCACCGCATTATTTGTAAATGTCTTTGGCGTATTTTGTGCCGGTTTAGATTGTGGTTTTACGTCGTCTTCGACATCTGACACGGGGGCAGTGTTTTCACGAGCCGCCAACTGGGAACGAACCTGTTCGTATTCGCGTTCTTCGCGTTCGATTTCGGCGGCGCGTTTTGCGGCAGCGGCAGCTTCAGCCGCTTCGCGTGCTTTGCGTTCTTCTTCGCGGGCCTTGGCCGCGGCCAATACCGCACGCAATTTTTCATCGGCCGCATTTTTCGGTGTTGCCGACGGCGTTTTTGGTTCGTCACGCAATTCATTGCTGTTTGGTGCAATGACACGACGACGGCGTTCTACGAACACCGCGTCGCCCTTTTTGCTGTGCACCGCGTCAATTGTAACAGATTTTCCAAGTGTCAGTGTTGCCATAAAACTACTCCACTACTAAATATTTATTCTTCGTCCTGGGTTATGCCGTATGCAACCTCGCGCGCTTTCATAATGATGCGGCCCGCCAAGCGGTTTGACATATTATCTTCGCCCAAGATTTCGACCAATTCATCAGATGCCAGGTCCGCCAAATCATCCAATGATTTAATACCGGCCGCACCCAGTTGCATAATTGTTGGACGCTTGATAAATGTAAATGTCAACAAATCGTCTGACATCCCCAGTTTATGCCCCTCGTCCAGATAATCTTGTTCGATTTTATCCAGATAATCTTTTGCGCGTTTTTGTAATTCGGCCGCCAATTCTGAATTAAAGCCTTCGATTGATTCCAATTCGCTGGATTCGACGAATGCAATTTCTTCGATTGTACGGAACCCTTCGGTAATCAACAGGTGCGCAATCATTTCATCAACGTCCAGACCACGGATAAACAATTCTGTCTTTTCCTTGAATTCTTTGGCGCGACGTTCTTGTTCTTCGGCCTCGTTCATAACGTCGATGTTCCAACCCGTCAATTGTGATGCCAGGCGAACATTCTGGCCACGGCGACCGATTGCCAAAGACTGTTGATCTTCGGTAACAACAACGGCCGCGGTACGCGTATCTTCGTCAACGATGATTTTTGCGACCTTGGCCGGTTGCATTGCATTTACGATAAATACAGCCGGGTCTTCGGAATACAGAATAACGTCAATTTTTTCACCGTGACATTCGTTAATAACCGGCTGAATACGCGTACCCTTGATACCAACGGTCATACCAACCGCATCAATCGATGGGTCGGCCGTTTCAACCGCAATTTTCGCGTGGGAACCCGGTGCACGCGCAACAGATTTAATTTTGATAATACCTTCGTAGATTTCAGGCACTTCTTGGACAAACAATTTTTCCATAAACATTGGATGTGTACGGGTCAAGAAAATTTGTGGTCCAGAATTAGAACGCGCAACGTCCATAATTAACGCACGAACACGATCGCCAACGTTCAAACGTTCGCCAGGAATCAATTCAGTGCCTTTGATATAACCTTCGGCCTTGCCATTGATATCAACAAAGATATTGCCGAATTCAATACGTTTAACAACACCACTGACGATATCGCCAATATTGTCTTTGAATTCTTCGAATTGACGGCCCTTTTCCGCGTCACGTACACGTGTTGTCATAATTTGTTTTGCGGTCTGAAATGCCATACGGCCAAATTCAGGTTCTGGCAATGCGTCTTCGACAACGTCGCCAACAACCGGGTCTTTGGCATATTTTTTTGCCTGGTCAACCGTCAGCATTGTGTTTGGATCATATTCTTCGCCAACAGATTCCGGAGATTCAATAACAGTAAACAAGCGCTTTACATAAATCGCGCCATTTTTGCGGTCAATGTTTGCAACGATATTAAATTCTTCGCCATATTTGTGTTTTGCGATTTTTGCGATTGCCGCTTCTAGCGATTCAATAACAATTTCGCGATCAATAATCTTTTCCTGGGCCAGGGAATCGATAGCAAGCAACAAATCCTGGCGCGGCATTGAAACAAAAGACATTTGTTTAACTCCTTCTACTTGTTTGACTGTCTTATTAAAAGGCGGGGTTCTTTCAACCCCGCCCTTAAAAACTGTTTTAAGAACAAGCCTATTCTAGCACCGAATCGATTAATTGCAAGGAAAAAGTAGAATATTATTTGACGGTTGGGCTTTTGGGTTTTATACTGCGTAATATGAAGATTCTTAATAAGTATTTTTTACGGCAACTGATTGCTATATTTATTATGTTGCTGCTGGTGTTGACGGGACTGGCCTGGATGGTTCAGATTATGTCTATGATGAAGTTCCTGTTGAACTATGGCGTAAATTTAGGCAGTTTTTTAGGCCTGACGGCGTTAATGATACCGTTTATTATGTCGATTGTTGTTCCGTTTGTAACCTTTATTGCCGTGATTTTTATATACAACAAAATGATTTCTGATAACGAGGTTACCGTTATGGCAGCATCGGGAATTTCCCCACGTCAGATTGCGATGCCGGCGTTATGGTTGGCGGGTGTCCTTACGGTATTACATCTGGTGTTAAGCGTATGGCTGGTGCCGGTCAGTCAATCAAAATTCTATGACACGCAATGGAATCTGCGATATGGTATGGCCCATATGAAATTACAAGAGGGGGCATTTACCGAACTGAATGACGGTTTGGTTGTGTATGTTGACAAGGTTTCTGGACACGACCTGGCCCAGGTGATGTTATCAGACCAACGTGATGCCGGGGCCTGGCAGACGATATTTGCAGAAAAAGGAAAACTGGTATCGACCACACGGGGTCTGTCGATTGTTATGACGAATGGTTCCCTGCAAGCGACGGGAAACGCAATGGTTACGGGTACATTTGATACATTTGATATGGACTTAAATGTCGTAGATAAGGGTGGCAACACTTCATTTCGGGTACGTCGCGTACCAACATTAACGCTTATTAAATCTGTGTTGGATTCGCCCGATATTAAGCGACATAAAACAGTGCTGACGGAGTTAGCCAACAGAATACTGATGCCATTTATGAATTTAATATTAGCGGCGTTGTGCGTGTGTGTTCTGTTGCGTTCGTCATTGTTGCGTCGCCGGGCCAGTATTGCGCCCGCCATTGCGGTTGGATTGATGGCGGTGGTTATGGCATTGTTTATGTCGGGCGTAAATATGATTGCCAGCCTTAGCGGTTTGTTTATTCTGGCGGGGCTGGAATTTGTATTACTGGTTACCATACTGATTATATTGGCAAAAAAATGAGAACGTTATCCGCATTTTTATCATTCTTGCTGGCAACATATGGCGTTGCCGTGGCCAGTATGTCGGTTGGCGTTGATGAGCCCAAAACAATAACCGCTGACAAAATCGAATACGACATAAATAACGCGACTATAAAAACATCCGGCCAGACAGAAATCGTAAATAAATCAGGTCAGCGAATGACTTTGGTCGATTCTTATATTTCCCAAGATGGCGAAAGTTTAACGGGCGACGATATAAAATTATGGATTGGCGAACACGTATATATTGAATCCGCGAATATTGAACGTACTGGAAACACCACCGTGGCACGGAACGCACTGTTTACAGCGTGCGATAACTGTGACGGATTTGGGGATGCGTGGAAAATTTCAACGTACAAGATTGTCTATAAAATGGACGAACGTATGTTGCGATTTTACAGCCCAGTTTTGTGGGCATACGATATTCCGGTGTTATGGTTACCATACTTTGAAATGCCGGACCCAGGCGTAAAATACAAGACCGGATTTTTAACACCAGATTTTGAATCGACCAATAAAATGGGAACACAGATAAACATCCCATTGTATGTAAATTTTTCCGAAACACACGATGCAACTTTCAAACTGTCGTATTTAACCCAGGAAAATCCGCTGTTTCAAATTGAACATCGGTTAAATGCAGACCATTCTGAATACAGAACCCAGGCATCATATACATATAACAAGGCTGGGGAAAGTCGTTGGCATATCTTTAACGATGATATAATTGAATTGGGCGATAATGCACGGGCAACAATATTCTTGGAACGCGCATCAGACAGAACATACCTGCAAAAGTACGGATTTTATAGCGACCAACCATATTTGGATTCGGGGGCAAAACTGGAATTATTTGGACAATCTGCGTATGCGGTGGCCGATATGCATATATTCCAGGAAATGCGTTCTGAATATGGCGGAAATTCTACAATCCCCAGTGGAAACATATTGCCAAATATTCGTGGTGTATATCAAACCCAGCCATTATTTGATGAAACATATATGACATTTATCACGGACATCTTGGGGGTATCCGGTGATGGTATGTCATCCCAACGTGTAACCGGGGATGCACGCATTACATCGCCGTGGACACTGTGGGGCGGGAACCGATTAACGTTAAGCCTGGATGCGCGATACGATTTATATCATTTTGATAATACTGATTTGGTTGATACGGCCGATTTTTCGGGATATAAAAACCGCTTTCTGCCAAGTGGTTATGTTGAATGGGGTTTGCCGATGTTTCGACCGGATAAAACCTGGACCCAGGTAATTGAACCGCGGGCGCGCCTGACCGTTATGCGACAGACAGACGAAGAACAATTTGGTTTAAATACCGATTCTGCGGGTACATTTTTATCGGACTCAACATTATTTTCCGACAATCGTTTTTCAGGCTATGATTTATGGGAAAATGGAACGTTTGCAGACTATGGGGTGCGATATGCCGCGTTTAACAATGAAGATGGCACCAATGCAGAAATATTCTTGGGTCAGGCATATGATTTAACAGACCGGGCCGATACCCTTGATATAAACAGCGGTTATCATCACGGGGCGTCAGACTATGTGGGGCGTGTTGGATTTAATAATAATAAATGGTTGGACGTGGCGACGCGTTTCCGTCTGGACCGTAACGATTTTTCATTGCGACATATGGAAACATCGTTGCATATTGGCGGGGCAAAAAATTTCTTGAATATCGGGCACATATGGTCCCAGCAATTCGAAGAAACACTGGCCCGTGAAGACAATATTAACGAGGCCGTTATTGGTGCCGGTATTCAATTATCTAATCGGTGGGCATTGCGTTGGAATGGTATTTATAATATGACATTTGGCGATTTTCAACGACACACGGGGGGACTGTTCTATGAACATCCGTGCTATTATTTATCAATCGAATATCGTCGTGATAATGCGGTCAAAGAAGACTATGAGGGGACAACAACATTCCAATTCAGATTCGGTATGAGTATTGACGGCCAAAGATATTAAAAAGCGCAAAGGAAAGAGAAAAAATGAAAAAAATACTGATATTTTTATCAATGATGATTGCAATGCCGGCATATGCAGCATCGGTTGTTGCAACGGTAAACGGTAAACCAATTACGGATACCGATGTGACATCGCGTACAACACTGATGGCAAAACAGGGAAAAACATCGTCTGATAATCGTCGGGTTGCGTTAAACGCCATTATTGATGATGCTGTTAAATTGGCACACGCATCAAGTGTTGGTGCCGCCCCAAGCGACGCCGACGTTGACAAGGAATTAAAGAAAATGAACCTGGGGGAATTGACGGCGGCTGAAAAAGATATGGCGCGCAGTGCCCTTAAATCTGAAATCGCCTGGCAGGTGTTGGTTGCGCATACGATCGTACCAACGATTGACGTTACCGCAGATGAAATCAATGCAGAAAAAACATCACTGGCGACCGAACACGGGTTACCGATTGAAATGACGATTGTGCGCCTGGTCGATATTCCGGATGCGGTTGCAAAAAAACTGACCAAACCCAAATCTTGTGATGATGCAATTAAAATGGCCGAAGACTTAGGCGGTGCGCCACAAAAATTTACCGCAATGCAATATGAATTGGCGGCGGATGTGCGTGAGCGTGTGGCGGGGTTGAAAAAATTAACCTGGTCGACGCGGGTGGATGGAAATGTTTTGCTGGTATGCGATGCAAAAAAAACAAAGGAATATGGGGACCTGGACAATATTATAAAACAAAACGCGATATTTAAATCCGCTATGTTCCAGGCAGACCAGCAACTTAAACAATTACGTCGCAAGGCGGTGATTGTTATTAACGACGACAGATACAAGTTATAAATATGACAAAACCGATACTTTTTAATTTAACAGATGCAGAATTAACCCAGTTCTTGGGCGATATGGGACAACCAAAGTTTCGCACAAAGCAAATTCGCGAATGGTTAATGCGTGGGGCACCCGATGCGGCATCTATGAAAAACATACCGGAAACATTGCGGCGGGACCTGGATTCAGTTGCACAAATGTTGCCGGTGAAAATTATAAAAAAACTGCAATCGGCCGATGGCGAGACGACCAAGTTCCTGTTGGAATTAATTGATGGCGAAACAATCGAATGCGTTTTAATGCGCACAACATACGGAAACAGCGTCTGTGTCAGTTCCCAGGCCGGATGCGCGATGGGGTGTCGCTTCTGTGCCAGTACGCTGTTGGGGCTGAAACGCAATTTAACAGCCAATGAAATCTTTGCGCAAATTTTAATCGCACAATGGGAATTGCGTGGTGATAAATTTAGCGATAAACCAATTCGTCCAAACGGCGACGCAAATAATAACGATGTGTCTCATATCGTTATTATGGGTACGGGCGAACCATTACAGAACACCGAAAATGTAATAGACTTTATCGAACGTGCAAATCGTGATATGGGTATCGGATGGCGCCGCATAACGATTTCAACGTGCGGTATTGTACCGGGTATTGAACGATTAATTGAATGGGGACGACCGATTAATTTGGCGATTTCCTTGCACGCACCAACGGACGAATTACGTTCGCAAATTATGCCAATTAACAATAAATATAAATTAAGTCAGGTTCTGGATGCGGCGTGGCGTTTTACCGACACACATAATCGTCAGTTGATGATTGAATACATATTGCTGGGGCGTCGCAACGAAAATGGCGACACAGAATTGTATAATGCGACCCCGGAATACGCCGAAAAACTGTCCGAATTATTGGCGGGAAAAAATTGTATGGTAAATCTGATTCCGTGGAATGCGGTTGATGAACGTGATTTTGCATCCCCATCGGGGAACGCGGTACATCGTTTCCAAGATATCCTTATTAAAAATGGGATTCATACACGCATTCGTCGCGAACGCGGTACGGACATCGGTTCGGCGTGTGGTCAATTACGCCTTAATAACGCAAAGTAAAAATCCCGGCATCGCCGGGATTTTTATTTCTTAGAACCCTTTTGGGGTATCCATTTTTACCTTGGATACTTTTTTATCAAGTGCTTTGACAATCTCGTCTGTGATATCCAGATTTGCCGCATCGGCGCCCGTACGTGCAAAACGACCATCGACAACCAAAGACAATTTCTTTTTCGCGATTGTGCCCTCAATAATTGGATCCAGGTGTTTGGTTTGAACGTCATTTAAGGCCTTCTGGAAAGACATTTCGATGCTCTGTGCGCGTTCGGTCAAATCACGCTGTAATTCATTTACACGACCTTGATAATCGACAACACGACGTTGCAAGGCTTCACGCGATAAAACGTCCTGGGATTTTTCAATTTCCGCCTTTTCTTTTTCTAATTCCTTCTGGCGCTTGGTTAATTCATCGCGTAATTTAGATTCATAATTTTCCTTCTGTTTGCGCAGGTCTTTTAACGCAACAGCATCGTTTTGAATTGCATCCATACGAATGACCGCGATTCGCAGGTCAGACGCATTTGCCGCATTCGTTGATACCATTTCCATTGATTCTTCGACCGATGCACCCGAATTACCATTCAGGCTTGATACCAACCATACGCCACACACCGCAACCGCAATAACAATCGCCGCGATAATACCGGTTTTTGCATAACTTTTTGCCGCCGGATTTACATTTGTTTTTGTTGCCATTTTTCCATCCTTTTTGTTTTTTATGTTTTAGCAATTCAACTATAACAATAAAAAATATAAATGAAAAGAGAAACTTGTCCCAGCGCAACATATGCAAAAAAAATCCCGCCATTTGGCGGGATTTAAACACCTATCACAACACTATTATTTAACAGTTGTTGTTGCGTTACGATTCCATTTCCAGACTTCTTCGCCAGAACCCTGAACCAATGGGCGTTCTTTACCATAAGAAATGGTCGAGATACGCTTTGCATCGATACCGTCTTTTACCAGAACTTCCTTGGCGGCGTTGGCACGTTTTGCACCCAAAGCCAAGTTGTATTCTGTGGAACCACGTTCGTCGCAGTTACCAGCGATTTGGATTTTAACATCTTCGTGGTTTTTCATATACAAAGACTGACCCAACAGGTTGTTTTCCGCGTCTTCGGAAATTTCAGCAGAATTGAACGCAAAGAATACGCGCTGTTCGTTTAAATCAGCAGGTTCAACGATGCTGGAACCACCACAAGCAGCCAACAGCCCCGCAACACCAGCCAACATAGCAAAGTTTTTAATTTTCATGAAAATACTCCCTTGAGTTTCTGTTGCTCGTGGTCTATTGTATAATAAAACTTATGAAATATCAAGGAAAAACAAAAAATGACAGATGGGACTTTGCGGGATTTGTATTTGGCGGGAATTCGTTGGGAAATAACCGATGTGCCATTGGTACGGGCGAATCTTGTCACACAATCGCAAACGGTCGCACCAATCGTCGATACCACGGGACGGACGGCGACGTGTGTCGTCCCACCAATCGCCCCAACGGCACCAATGACGATGGATACCGCGGTGTCAATGGCGGCACGCCCGACGGATATAGATGCACTGAACCGTATGATTGGCGAATTTAATCACCCGTTGCGCGCGGGCGCAACAAACACGGTTCCCATTCATATCGCAAAAAATCCAAATGGTATGATTATTATCACAGATATGCCATCGGCCGATGATGATGCGGCGGGGACAATTCTGACGGGCGCGAACGGTGATTTAATGGACAAGATGTTGGCCGCAATTGGAATGAGGCGCGATAATGTATCAATACTGCCGATGCTGTTTTGGCGAACCCCGGGGGGACGCACACCATCGCGCGAAGAAATTGATTTAGCGCGTCCATTTGTAAATCGGGCGATTGAATTGCTGGGGGCGCGTGTGATTTTAACGTTAGGCACCCTGCCGGCGGCCGAGATTGCGGGAATTAACCTGGGGCGGGCGCACGGCGTACCGGTACAGGCAGAAAGTGGCGCAACAATAATGCCGATATATCATCCAAATTATCTTATACTGAAACCGGCGGCCAAGCGTGATGTGTGGAACGCGTTGCAAAATGTACAAAATTTGTTGAAAAACGTGTAAAAATAAATAATAATTCGCCCATAGTGTATCAAAGGAGCCTACTATTAAACCAACAATGAATCGTGATAACCGCCGCGATGCCGGCCCACGTATGAACAATCGGATTACATCTAAATCCGTTCAGGTAATTAGCGCAGATGGCCAAAATCTGGGCATTATGTCAACCGCAGACGCAATTGCAATGGCGGCGGATATGGGACTGGACCTGGTCGAAATGAATGCAAATGGTCCAACCCCTATTACAAAGATTATGGACTATGGCAAATTCAAGTATGAACAGAAAAAACGCGCGTCCGAGGCCAAGAAAAACCAAAAAACCACCGAAATGAAAGAGGTTTGGGTTAAACCGTTTATCGAAGAAAACGACCTGAACATCAAAATGAAAAAGGTTCTGGAATTTTTGGGTGACGGGAACAAGGTTAAAATTGCCGTTATGACCAAAGGGTCCAAGAAGGTTTTGGCCCGTGGCAAGGATGCGGTGCCCGAATTATTTGCACGCATTTTGGAAATTATCGGTGAACGCGGAACACTGGAATCTAAATCAAAGCCCGACGAACGAACAAAATCCATTATCATTGCACCAGCCAAGGCCGCAAAGTAAAAATAACAAAAAAACTGGCGGGGCCAGTTTTTTTATTCTATAATCGGGCTATGTCAAAAATACTATCTTTTTTATTTGCCCCAAAAGCCGCGAAAACGACGGCGGGGGCGTTGGCTGAAAAATTCGGCCTGAAATTACAAGGGGATAAAAACGCACCGGTACGTGGCGTTGCACCAATTGCAGATGCACGCGCGGGACAGCTGGCGTTTTATTCAACGGAACGAAACAGTGCGGCGTTTAAAATCCTGCCGATAGAGGTGCTGAAAAACACCCGTGCAACCGTGATTTTATTACAGCCCGATCAGGTGGCGGATGCACCGGCGGGGGCAACGTTGTTGATTACGGACAGCCCACGTGGAAATATCGTAAAAATCCTGGGGGAAATTTATCGCGAGAAGCCACGCTTTGGCATTCATCGTAATGCAGACGTTGCGCGTGGTGTTTTCTTTCGTAAAAAACGCACGGTCTATGTTGGACAATTTGCAACGGTTGAACGTGGCGCCGTGATTGAGGCGGATGTTAAAATCTATCCAAATGCGTATATTGGACGCAATGTTGTCCTGGGGCGTGGTACGGTTGTTCAAACCGGCGCACATATTGAAAACGCAACAATTGGCGCAGATTGCGTGATTAACGCCAACGCCGTTATTGGCAAGGATGGATTTGGTTATACCCGTCAAAATGGTAAAAACGTATTTATTCCACACGTGGGACGCGTTGTTATTGGTGACCGGGTATCGATTGGGGCAAATACCTGTGTTGATCGTGGCGCGATGACGGACACACGCATTGGGAACGGAACAAAAATCGATAACCTGTGCCAGATTGCACACGGCGTGGTTATTGGGGACGAATGCTTTGTTGCGTCGGGCGTGGGCCTGGCGGGTGGTGTTGTGGTTGGTGACCGCGCTTTATTGGGCGGACACGTCGGT
Organism: Alphaproteobacteria bacterium; assembly: GCA_015062485.1. Classification (GTDB taxonomy): domain Bacteria; phylum Pseudomonadota; class Alphaproteobacteria; order Rs-D84; family Rs-D84; genus Enterousia. The sequence continues at coordinate 5,962 of SUUO01000011.1, read as the reverse complement.
GTTGCCAATGGGGTAAAGATTGGCAATGACGCATCGGTCGGCGCAAACAGTGGCGTTTTCAGAAATATCCCAGACGGACAATCGCATATGGGTTATCCGGCGGGACCGGGGACTGAATTTATGCGTCACTATGCCTGGCTAAAAAAGAATTCAAAGAAATAAACACAGGGGGACATAGATATGATTGATGCCAAGGGGATAGAGGCCATTATTCCACACCGTGGGAATATGCGCCTGGTGGATGAAATTCGTGAATATTCGGATACATCCGCGGTTGGTATAAAATATGTACGTGATGATGAATTTTGGTGTGCGGGACATTTCCCAGACAAACCAATTATGCCCGGTGTCCTGCAGGTAGAGGCATTGGCACAAACGGCGTGCTTTGTCGCATTCAAGCGTATGGACCCGGATGAGGCCGCCCAGACATTGGGTTATTTTACCACAATGGAGAAAATTAAATTTTCACATATGGTGCATCCCGGTGACAAATTGGAATTACACGTTGAATTGATAACCAGCAAGATGAAATTATATAAATTCCACGGCATTGCAATGGTGTCCGGCAAAAAGGTAGCAGAGGCAACATTTACCGCCGTCTTGCAAAATCGTAATTTATAAAAACTTCCCCCATTCGGGGGATTTTTTTTGAGATATGTGATATGAGACAAGAGATATGAATTTAATTATATAAACCAAGAAAAAATTCTTATGGTAATTTTTGTTTGATGGTATATAATCCCATTGTACTGATGTTTTGTCAGTATGGGTAGTAACGAACCCTTAGTAAGTTGTTCTGAACAAATCCAGAACGTAAAAAACTCCAACAAAAATCAGGTTGGAGACGTGTGGAATATATTGAATACACCGGCTATGCTTACTATAGTTTGTTACTCTCCAACCACTTAAATTTTTTTAGGTGGTATTTTTTTAATAATTAGGGGGGACCGATGACAATCGATATAAAAAATTTACCACTGGAATTTATTGTACCGGATAACGCACGGGATTTTTATGTATATCTTGGCGATATTATCAAGTCTGTACGTTGTGACCGAAATTTATCCATTGCACAAATCGCAGAAATGCTGCATATAGATGCCGAATTTGTTGATGCGTACGAACGTGGGGAATTAGCCATACCGGTGTATCATTTTTTTGAACTGGCCGCGCGTTTGGGATATCCACACGAATTTGAACAAATTCATACAAAACTATTTGGTAATTAAAATTCCCCCATTCGGGGGATTTTTTATAAACACGCAAATGCGGCGCTGTTGTTTTTAAGCACAAACCACCCCATTCGATAATCTGTGGCGTATACGGTCACCATAAACATCGCAATTATCGCAATCACCATCGCAACGTTGGCACGATTACCACGCATCGCATACAGTGCAATGTTATAAAACAAAAATAAAATATAGGCATCGACCAATATACTGATAATCCACAATGACGTACAATTAAACGCCAGCGCATTAACCCCCAATATTACCGGATACATAAAGAATACAGATGCCAATGCCTTTATCGCAATTTCCCAATCGCGTTCACCACCCGTGATTTCAGACACCAACATCAACAATCCGCCCATAACAAACAAAACACCAACCGCCATAACCGGGGCGATAATCAATGCACTGAACAATGCGCCAACCGTAAAGGATGCACCGGTCAACATATTAATACCAAACACCAACAAACCACCCAACAACCCCCACAGGAATGCTTTGAACATAGCCTCTTCCATATTGCCGTCGGCGACAATCTTTGTAAAAAAGCGACGTGGATTTATAATTACATCACGAACGTGTTTTATTGCGCGCTTGAACTTTTTTATCATTTTGCACCCCCAGATTTGATTATTTATATTTTTGCTTTATAATTACAAAAAATCAATGGAAAAAGTGATGTTAAAAGTAACCATAGCCGGACGCCCCAACACGGGCAAGTCCACATTATTTAATGCCCTGACGGGAACACGTGATGCACTGGTGCACGATCGCCCGGGTGTAACACGTGACTGTATCGATGGAATGTTTTCAGACCGTCCATATAAACTGATGGATACGGCGGGCCTGGAAAACGCCAAAAATGGTATTGCGTTGGATTCGACCAATATGGCAATTGACGCAATATGCGCAGCCGACGCGGTATTATTCGTCGTTGATGGGCGCGTGGGCCTGACCAATGCGGACTTAGACTGGGCGCGCCTGGTTCGTCGCAAGACCAAGGCACCCGTTTTATTATTGGTTAACAAATCAGAATCCGGCAAACGTATGGCAGATGTTCACGATTTCTATAAGTTGGGCTTTGGCGAACCACAAATGATTTCGGCCGAACATAAACGCGGTTTTGACGCAATATATGAATTTCTGGATAAAATTGCGGGCGACGATGCAAATGCCCCCACACCAGAAAAGGCGGCCGACACGCGTGTAAAAATCGCAATTATGGGCCAACCCAATGTTGGCAAATCAACCCTGGTTAATCGTGTATTGGGACAACAAAGACAGATTGTTATGGACGCACCGGGCATCACACGTGACACGGTCAAAATACCAACAAAATTCTATGGTCGTGATATCGTTTTGATGGATACGGCGGGCCTGCGTCGCAAGGCCGGTGTCAAAGACGATGTTGAAACACTGTCTGCATTAAAGTCACTGGATGCGATTGGAAAATCAGACGTTGTAATATTGGTTGTGGACGCAACAAAAAATATCGAGAACCAAGCCCTGGGGATTGCGGGACGCGTTTATGATGCGGGTAAAATTTTATGCGTTGCATTAAATAAATGGGATTTAATAGAGCCGGCCGAACGCGATGAAAAACTGTTAAAGTTAAAACATCAATTCTCTAATTCTTTCCACCAGATTATAAAGCCGTTAATCCTGGCGATATCTGCGGAAACGGGCAGTGGCGTTCAGAATTTATTCAAACGCGTCTATGAACAATGGGATATTTCATCCGCCCAGGCCCCGACCAGTCTGATAAACCGAATTGTTGAAAAACTGGTTTCAGAGCGCCAGCCACCTATGTCACGCCTGAAACGTCCAATGAAGATTAAGTTTGCACGTCAAACGGGGCGTCATCCAATGCGCATAACGATAAATGTCGGCGGGGCATCTGATATCCCAGAATCTTATACGCGGTATTTACGTCGCGGAATTGCGACGGCGTTAAAGTGGGAACACTTGCCCATTGTAATTGAATATGAAAAGTCTGATAATCCATTCGACTGACATAGATAAAAATCCCGGCGTTTGCCGGGATTTTTATTATAAGCCCATTTTATCGCGCATTTCGCATAACACGGGCGTTGGAACATTTAATGCACGCGCACGCGCAATCAATCCCCCCAAGGCAAATAGCCCCTCGACCGTGCCGGCCGGTGGCAAACCACGGGCAATTGCCGCACCACCTGAATAATTACGACTGGTCGGGGATGTCGCAGACAGGAACAAGTCCCCTATTCCGCACAGACGTAAAAAAGTACGTGTTTGTGCCCCCGATGCGATTCCTAGATCAACCACCTCGTTCCAGGCGCGTGTGAACAACATTGCACGATCGTTTTCGCCACGACACGCAACGGAATTGTAGCCGCAAATCAATGCAACCGCATTCTTGCCCATACCGCATAATTCTGTGCCGATGACGTCATCGCAGGGTTCTATATACAACTGATTCAAGATTTGCTTGCCAATGTTTACAACCGCCTTATCCCCGGCCAGGGTTGATCCCGTGGGGATACCTTGGGCAACCTCGGCGGCGAATTGTGGACCGGACAATACACCAAAAGATTTACATTCCGGCAATTCGTCACGCAACATTTCAGATGTAAATGCACCGGTTGAACTTTCCGCGCCCTTGGTACAAATAATTATTGGTTGGTCCATATAAAATTCACGCGCTTTACGCAGTGTTTCCCGGAAAAACGCCGCCGGTGTCACAATCAACCACGCATCACTGTCACGCATATTTTCCATTTCTGGCGTTACGGTTATATTAGACGGCATTTCAACATCATCAAAATGCTTGTATTCACAATCATAAGACCATAAAACAACATCCGCACCGCCGCGCGCAACGACAATCGCCAATGCAGTGCCCCAGGCCCCTGCCCCAATTACAGATACTTTCATTTTAATTTCCTTAGTTTTCTTTGAATTTTAGGGACAACGACCATACCATCATCCGACAATTCAATTGCGCGATTATACGCATCGCGTGCACGGTCGCAATCCCCAACCTGTTCATATAAATCACCCATAATGTCAAATAATGATGAACAGGTGTTTGATACCTCGCCGACCCGGGATAATAATTCCAGGGCCGCATCGGCACCCTCGCGCGTGGCAACAACCCGCCCCAGTGTGTCCCACGCAAACACATCTGATGGATTTTGACGGACCAGTCCCATCGCATAATCATATGCGTTTTCAATCTCACGGTCCTGGGCCGCCCAAATTTTTGCCTGTAATGATAATATATCCGCATCCGCCCCCAATGTACGCGATGCCGCGTGCAAATCAGATTGCGCGTCGTCATATTTTCCGAATGCGTAATTTATCTGGGCACGCGTCTTGTATAAAAATGAACGCCCTATTTCGCCAAGGCTTTCAACATCCAACGCACGATTTACGACACGCAATGCATCACGACGATTGCCATTTTGAATAGAACGCGAAACCGCCGAATTTATTGCCGGTACAAATAATGGATTCCTGTCCAGGATAGAAATCAATTTCCGAACATCGCCATCACGTTCCGCAATACGTAAATCCGCAAATAATTTAAATGGCGAAGATGATGAAATCTTGTCAAAACAAGCCTTATAATCACCACTGTTTGTATAAAAATATTGCCCCAAATAATAGTTTAAGGCATCACTGTTTTTTGCATCTGGCGACGTTATTTCAGCAAAGCGCAAAAACAACATCGCCAAATCTGAATACATCATAATTTGCGTATGCGATACACTTTGCACCAGATTGAACGCCAATTGATTTTTATACCCCGAAAATGTTTCCCAGGCCGGAAAATCTTTGAAATCGGCCATAAACATTCCGCCCGGACGCGCAACAAAATCATCGTGCAGGATACGCGCATCCTCATACAATTCGAAATGATTATAAAAAGACATCAAATACATATAATCATTTAAATTCATAAAGTCTGGATGCACCTTGGCAAATTCGATGTTTGCACGGTCTATATCACCTAATTCCGCATATATTTGTCCGCGGGCAAACGCCTTCCAAGAATCGTTGGTTGAAAGCCGGTCGATAAACTTAAATGTATTTGTGCGCCAATCATTTGGTATCGCAGACCATATACGAAATGGCGCAGAAAGCGCGGACTCATCCGTTTTGTGACGATTATGAAACGCCTTCCAATCGTCTTGGGTGACAAGATAAGCATCATAAATTATCTTGGCGGCGGCGCCCTTCTCTGACTTTAAAAGTTTTGCATCGGATGGCATTTTACCACTTAAAAATTCAGATAAAAATTTTGTATTCTGAACCGTCGTGTATTCGGTATGCGTCAAGACATCCGAAAAACGCGCAGCATTTTCAAAATCATTGACATAAATTGCGTGCTGGGCCGCCAAAAACGCACCGTACTGAGTCGTTGGAAATGTTGCCTGGGGCGTTTTAGAATGTTTTGACATATACGAAAACATCGTCCCGCCCAGAACCGCAACAACCGCAATTAAACCCACACCAATAAATATTTTTTCGACTTTCCTCATAATTGTGTTAGAATACCGCTTATGAGCAATAAAGTCAAATTTGAACAATATGAAAAACTGCTGCGTGAATGGTCAACGCGAATGAATCTTGTCGCGCCCAGCACTTTGGACGACATACAAACACGTCATATCGCCGATTCCGCACAGTTGGCAGACGTCCTGCCACGTGACGTTGACATCATAGATATGGCAGCGGCGCGGGTT
>SUUO01000010.1:0-43327 GCA_015062485.1 Alphaproteobacteria bacterium | reverse complement strand
GTGAATGGTCAACGCGAATGAATCTTGTCGCGCCCAGCACTTTGGACGACATACAAACACGTCATATCGCCGATTCCGCACAGTTGGCAGACGTCCTGCCACGTGACGTTGACATCATAGATATGGGCAGCGGCGCGGGTTTTCCAGCCGTCGTATTGGCAATTTTGGGCTGGCACGTAACGTGTGTCGAATCGATTGGAAAGAAGGTTTCATTCTTGCGTGCCGTAAAAGAAGAACTGGGGCTAAGCAACCTTGAAATATATCACGGCAGATTGGAAGATTTTGTCCGGCAAATGCCGGCTAATTCGCACAATTTTGTATTCACCGCACGCGCATTTGCATCACTAACCAAAATTATGGACTATGTTGCACGTACAAAATGCCGGCTTTTTCTATTAAAAGGCCGGGAAATCGAAACCGAAATTAACGACGCAAAACGCAAATACAAATTTAATTATGATCTGACCCCATCTAAAACAGGCGACGGATTCATCATTTCTGTGCGTTTCGACCGGTAATTTCATATGAAATTATTAACAGCTTATTGTTTTAAGTTGTTTTTTATGTTTTTACCGGCATTTGCCGGTCTTTTTGTGAATTTTTTGCATGTAAACAAAATATGTGTGTTTCATATGAAATCGTAAACAAGTTGTTGAATGTACGTTGTTTTAGTATTTTAATTTAATACCTTGACTGAATCGGCGGTTTTTTATAATCTTTAAAGGAAGTTAAATTAAATTCTTAGGAAAGGGAAAATGGTTCAAATTATTGCATTTGCAAATCAGAAAGGGGGCGTTGGAAAAACAACAACCGCAATCAACATCGGTTCTTCTTTGGCGGCAATCAAGCGACGGGTTTTGTTAATCGACCTGGACCCCCAGGGAAACGCCGGCACAGGATTGGGATTTGTTCGTGCCGATCATCGCCAAAGCGCGTATGGCGTTATTATGGGCACTGCAAACATCGCGGATAATATTTTATCAACCGCGGTTCCGGGATTACATTTGCTGCCCTCTTCCCAGGCTTTGGCCGGACTGGAGATTGATTTGTTGGGGATGGAAAATCCAGAATTTCGTCTGCGCGATGCCATAAACACAATCGCAGAGCATTATGATTATATTCTTATCGACTGTCCACCGGCATTGGGATATTTGACCGTTAACGCACTAACGGCCGCAAACGCGGTTATAATCCCGCTACAATGCGAATTTTACGCACTGGAAGGATTGACCCAATTAACAGACACAATCGCCGCGGTGCGCGAAAAATGGAATCCAAACCTGGAAATCTTGGGCGTACTGTTAACAATGTATGCGAAACAATATGGTCTGACCCGTGCGGTCGAAGATGACGTACGCAAGGCATTTGGCGACACCGTATTTAAAACCGTTGTACCACGCAATGTCCGCGTGTCCGAGGCCCCCAGCCACGGCAAACCCGCCCTATTCTATGATTTTAAATCACCCGGGGCCCAGGCATACCTGTGCGTTGCAACCGAAGTAATTCAAAGAACCGAAGGAATCGAAAATGGCAACAAATAAATTTGGATTGGGACGCGGTTTGGCCGACCTGCAATTAGCAAAGGGCGCAATCCCAGACATATCCGTTTTAACGGGCGCAGAACGCGTTGTTGTAAAGCAAATCCCATTGGCGCAAATCGGTGCAAATCCCGACCAGCCACGCAAAACATTTAATGACGATGAACTGAATGATTTGGCGGCATCTATTCGCGAAAAGGGTGTATTACAGCCAATCTTGTTGCGTACGGTTACGGGGCGTCCATATATGTATGAAATTGTTGCCGGCGAACGCAGATATCGCGCCAGTAAATTGGCAGGCTTGAACGAAATTCCGGCATTGGTAAAATCGTTAAGTAACGAAAACGCAATGGAAATTGCACTGATTGAAAATGTTCAACGCGAAAACCTGAATCCGATAGAAGAGGCCGATGCTTATAAAAACCTGATGACAGAGTGCGGATATGAATTAGGCGATGTCGTACGTTTAATTGGCAAATCTGAAAGTTATATTCGCAATATTATGCGCATTAACAACCTGCCTGAATCTGTAAAAACGTTGGTTGCGTCGGGCGAAATATCTGCATCACACGCACGCACAATTGCGGTTGCCGATAATCCAGAAGATTTGGCGCATAAAATTATTAGTGAAAAAATTTCTGTGGCCGATACACAACGAATGGTAAATAATGGCAAAAAGGCCGGCAAATGCCGGGAAAAGATTTCCAAAACAATCGATCCAAAAATTGTTCGTGATATGGAAACCAGTGTCACAAAAAACATCGGCGCACCGGTAAAAATCATCGAACGTCGGGGCGGGGCGGGACAGATTGTTATATCCTTTGCAACGCGAATCCAATTGGAAGAATTGATAAAAAAATTATCATAAAAAGGCCGGCAAATGCCGGCCTTTTTTTTAAAGTTTTATTTAACAAAAATTTTCTTTAAATTTATCATATTGTGTCGCAATTGTTCATATCGGGCACGTTGCACTAAATCACGTCTAATTGCCGGTAAATCCCGGGGATTTCCATCCTTGTCACGCCAGGGGACCGTTATCTTGCGTCCAGAATTTTCACCCAGTGTTACATTTCCCGCCGCATCAAACGCCATTAGAACTTCTGCATCTTGATTTAGTATTTCAAATGTTGGGTTGGCGGCGGGGGTGGCCTCTGGTAAATTCTGGGCGCGTCCGCCGGCAAAAAGCACCGCACCGAATGATGGGCGCAAGGCCACACAACGATTAATAACATGCAGAGGTATTGCGTTTCCAGATTTTGCCGTAATATAAGCATCTTCGATTTTTATGTTGCGATTTTCTGACAGTTTGGCCAGCAATTCTTTGTAAATTTTATCCTGGCCCGTAAAGCCGGATATATGCACCAAAATTGTTGGCTTGTTTTTATTGCGTCGCGCCAATTCACAGATTATTTCATATGTATTTTCCAGCGCATTTGGATGATATTTATCCAACGACAAAGATAACTGATACGGCAAACGGCGTTGACCCGAATTACGTTCATTTATATTGATTAAATCTGGGACAATTTTGGTACGCAGGTCTTTGTTACGAATCCACGCGCCATTTGTTTTTATATCCAGCCTAATCCCGCGTTCCGTGATATAGTTCGCCAATTCCGGAACATAGTTTTTCATATCAAATTTATAAGACGCCATTATTTCGCCACCAGTCAAGACCATTTCCTTTGTAAACTTTGGATCTGATGTTGCGGCATCTGTATAATATTTTATAACATCGACCGGGATAAATTCCGCCGGACGATTTTTGCCCGCAGATTCACAGCAATGCGGGCAATTATACCAACACCAATGTGTGGTCTTGAAAATCATAACGTATGGCAAATTACGTACAACAACACCCACCGGCAAAAGCCGGTCAATCGCATATTCAAAAACCTGTTTTATCTTTGACATAGTGTTTTTATATTATCACTAAATTTTCATTTGTCAATTAGCATATAAATCAATTTATTTGCTTGGTTTTTTTATGTTATAATATGCGGGAATTACAGGGACAGAGAGTTATGAAAAAATCATCCGAGATTATCATTTCGCTAAAAGATATCAACAAAAGTTTTCCACTGGAACTGGGGGGCGAGCAACAGGTTCTATTCGACATCAATTTCACGGTAAAGGCCGGCGAATTTGTTGCGATTATGGGGCCGTCAGGTTCGGGAAAATCAACGTGTATGAACATCATTGGCGCCCTGGATACACCAACCAGTGGGGTGTATGAACTGTATGGCAATGACGTGACGGGGTTAAGTACGGATGAATTGGCATTGGTTCGTAATGAATATATCGGATTTGTTTTTCAACAGTTTAATTTGCTGCCTAAACGCAGCGTTCTGGATAATGTAATGTTGCCACTGATGTATCGCGGTATGACACACGAAGAACGTGAACGGCGCGCGCGCGAAATGTTAAAGCGTGTGGGATTGGAAAATTTTGCATCTTACCTGCCAACGCAATTATCGGGCGGTATGAAGCAACGTGTCGCAATTGCACGTGCGTTGGCGGGCGAACCAAAGTTAATCCTGGCTGACGAGCCGACGGGCGCACTGGACAGTAAAATGGGTAATGAAATATTGAAATTCTTTAAAGAATTAAATAAAGACCTGGGGATTACAATTGTTATGATTACACACGAATTTGATATCGCAAAATATGCAGACAGACTGATTCATATTCGTGACGGAAAAATAAACTATGACGGGAAAATACCAAAAAACGACAATAATTTATAACATCGGGGCAGGGCATAAATATGAGCATAAATGACATTCTAAAAGAATCTTGGTTATCCATCAGCGGAAATAAAATCCGTTCATTCCTGACCGTGTTGGGGATTATTATCGGTGTTATGGCGGTGGTGATTATGGTTGCGGTTGGCGAAACCGTTCAGCATCAAATCACGGACCAGTTTTCGTCACTTGGGACAAATACTATTATGATTCGTGCCGGCGCCGCACAAAGTGCGGGGGTGCGTACGGGAAACCGTCAGACATTAACCATAGACGATGCACAATTTATTGCAAAATTACCGGATGTTATGGCGGTTTCACCGGTTCAGCCCGGATCCGCCCAGGTAATTTACGGAAATAAAAACTGGGGCACGTCTATGATGGGGGTATACCCAGACTATACAACCGTGCAAAATGTTGAAATAGAATACGGAACATTCTTTGATATGTCGGCGGTGCGAAACGCATCAACATACGCCGTTATTGGACCAGAAACGGCCGAAGAATTGGGGCTGCCCGAAAATCCCGTGGGCGAGGTTATTCGTATCCAAAACACCCCCGTCACAATCATAGGCGTTACAAAGGCCAAAGGGGATTCGGCAATGGGCAGCCAAGACGATATGGTAATTGTGCCAATTACAACGTTAAAAAAACGCTTACAGGGGTCACGATTTCCAAATTCGGTTAATATGATTGCGCTTAAACTGTATCCCGAATCTGATAACGCGTTGGCGATTGAACAAATCACAACACTGTTGCGGCAACGTCACAGATTAAAAGATGATGTGGTGGACGATTTCCAAATTATGGATATGAAACAGATTATGGAAACAATGAATACCGTGACCGGATATATGAAATTATTACTGATTGCGATTGCGGCGGTGTCCCTGCTGGTTGGTGCGATTGGGATTATGAATATGATGCTGGTGTCGGTGGCGGAACGCACACGCGAAATTGGTATTCGCAAGGCAATCGGCGCACGCGAACGTCATATTATTATCCAGTTCCTGGCGGAATCGATTATGATTTCTTTCCTGGGGTCTATGATTGGGTTAATAATTGGTGTTGGTCTGGCCCAGGGGGTAGGGCGTGGGATACTGGGGTATAATGTACCATTTAGTATTTGGCCGGTTGTGTTATCGGTATCGGTTGCGGTTGTGGTGGGCCTGGCGTCGGGGGTTATGCCGGCGATGAAGGCGGCAAAACTGAACCCAATCGACAGTTTAAGATATGAATAAAAAACACCGGCAAATGCCGGTGTTTTTATTACTTTTCAAACACAGTATTTAATTGTGTATTTACACGATAAAACGTTGTGCATTTAGATAAGTCTTTTAGGCGGCGCGCACCAACGTATGTCATACACGAACGCAAGCCCCCCAAGATATCTTGCAGCAGGCGATCAATCGATGGTTTAAGGGGAACTTCTACAAATCGACCCTCGCTGGCGCGGTATGAAGGCATTCCGCAATAGTGCGTTTTTTGCGCATACTCGGACGACATTCCATAGAAAACCTTGAACTGTTTTGTCTCGATAACAAATTCACCATTTTCATCCAACTGGTTCGTTTGATATTTCTTGGTTATAATATCCCCGGCGGCCTCTGGGCAGCCGGCAAAAAATCCACCCATCATTACAAAATCTGCGCCGGCACCAAATGCCTTGGACACGTCGCCGATATGAACAATGCCACCATCCGAACAAATCATACCACCAATACCGTGGGCAACATCGGCACATTCAAAAATTGTCGATAATTGTGGACGGCCAACGCCGGTCATACGACGTGTGGTACAGGCACTGCCACTGCCGATGCCGCACTTGATAATATCGGCACCAGACAATATTAAATCTTCGACCAATTCGGCCGTCACGGCATTGCCAACCATCAACAAAATATCAGGGTATTTTTGACGCATACGAATAACCAGGTCCTTGACACGTGGAATATACGCGTTTGGCACATCAATACAGACGTTGCGACATTTATCCGGGAAACGCGTTAATATTTCATCCATCTTGGCAATGTCATCATCGCGCAGACCCATTGATAAAAACACATATTCGCTGCAATCGGTTTCTGTGATAAATTTAACCAATTCATCCAAAGAATAATGTTTATGCAAACAACAAAACATTTTTTGTTGCATCATATGTCGCGCAATTTCAAACGTTCCAACCGTTGCCATATTTGACACAATAACACCGGTCCCCGTAATTTTACGCGGACACCATTTGAATTTATATTCACGTGTCACATCCGTTTCAGAGCGCGAGTTTATATATGAACGTTTGGGCTTAATCAAAACGTCTTTAAAATCCAGTTCGGTTTGTTCATAAATTTTCATTAAAAGATTCCTTTGCTGTTACGATTGATTCTAGGAAACAGAGTCATTAAAATCAAATAAAAAAGGCCGGTAAACACCGGTCTTTTTTATTAATACATTGTCTGTAATATGTGGCGATTTTTATCCAGGCTGGATAACATCTTGCCACTGCCACAGGCGACACAGGCCAGGGGATTATCCACCAAGAATACAGGTAATCCCGTTGCCGCGCGAATTGCCGCGTCCAAGCCCCGCAACATCGAACCGCCACCCGTCATTGCAATACCCAGGTCCGCAATGTCAGCCGACAATTCCGGCGGTGTTAATTCCAATGCCTGGCGTACGGTATCAACAATCTTGGACACCGTCTGGGCCAGGGCAGATGCAATCTGGGATTCAGTGATAACCGTTTCACGTGGCGTACCAGACAGCAAATCGCGTCCCTTTATCTTCATTGTTAATTCGTTTGCCTTGTCCTTGGGCATAATGGCGGTGCCAATTTTTTTCTTTATTTCTTCGGCGGTATTTTCACCAATTAACAGATTCTTGTTCTTTCTTACAAAATCGATAATATCTATATCCATCTGGTCGCCGGCGGTACGGACCGCGTTTGAATACACAATACCACCCAGGGACATAACCGCAACCTCGGTCGTGCCACCACCAATATCCAGAACCATAGACCCAACCGGTTTTTCCACCGGCAGGCCCGCCCCAATCGCAGCCGCGGTTGATTCTTCGATAATAAATACCTTGCGCGCGCCGGCGGCATCGGCAGCCTCTTGAATAGCGCGACGTTCCACCTGGGTTGCGCACGATGGTACGCAAATAATAATCAATGGCGCGGCCAATGGGTTTTTATGATGTACCTTGCGGATAAAGTATTTAATCATTTCTTCGGCCACTTCGAAATCCGCGATAACGCCATCACGCAGTGGACGGACCGCAGAAATTGTGCCCGGCGTACGACCAAACATTTGTTTAGCCTCGGTCCCGACGGCCAAAATTTCTTTGCGCCCCAACAGGCGGTTTTCAGCCACCGCAACAACCGATGGTTCATTCAATACAATCCCGCGCCCCTTGACATAAATAAGCGTGTTCGCGGTACCCAAATCAATCGCCATATCTGCGGAAAAAAATTTCATCAGCCAATTGTACATTTTTCGCCCCTAAAATCGTGATTTATAAATACGTTCACGTCACTATAAAACGGGGATTGCTAAAAATCAAGATGCGGGCATAAAAAAAGTTTGACTATTTAATTTATGTGTTATTATAAGGGCTATGCGTAACACAATTAAAAATCATAGTGATTTTGCCGTATCCCCCGATGATTTATCGGGCTTGTCGTCGTACTTTATCGTGCGGGCAAAATACGCAAAATACCCCAACGATGCGCGATATGGACTGGTCGTGACAAAGCGTACATTTAAACACGCCGTTGACAGAAATCGCGCAAAACGCCTGTTGCGGGACTGGATTCAATTTCACAGTGATATGATGTTACCAAATATGGACTATATATTCGTGGCGCGCGCGCCGATTCTGAACGCCACCAGGGAAGAGGGACGCATCGCAATGCGCAAGGCGTTACACTGGATAAAAAAAACCTATAAAAATGGACAACCACAAAAATAATCAAAGTATTACAAAGCGTGCGCTAATCGGACTGGTGCGGATGTACCAGGCGTGTATTTCACCGTTTATTGGCGGACGGGCGGCGTGCCGATTTACCCCAACGTGCAGCGAATACACAAGGCAATCTATTGAAAAATATGGCGCAATTCGTGGTTCTTTGATGGGAATAAAGCGTATTTGGCGCTGTCGGCCGGGGGGCGGGTTTGGATATGACCCGGTGCCCTGATATGCTTGACAATGTGGTACTTTGTGATAAAATTTATGGGATATGATGTAAAATTTATTAAAAGGATTTATAAATGTCATTTCGTGCAACCGTGGAATCTATGTCAAAAATCATGGATGAAATGGGGATTACTGAATTAAACCTGGAACGTCAGTTCTTGTTCGGGTTATATCGTAAACATATTCATTTGTCTAAACAGCAGGCCACAACCGTTGCGGTATCTGCACCGGGCGTTGAAACAAAAAAAATGGGCGCAACGTGCGAAGATAAAATCAATGGATGCGCATTAAAATCCCCAATGGTGGGGGTTGTATACCTGGCACCAGAGCCGGGCGCAAAACCATTCGTTACCGTTGGCGCATCGGTCAAGGCCGGCGATACAGTCGCACTGGTCGAGGCAATGAAAACATTTAACCCGATAAAGTCTGACAAAGACGGCACCGTCAAAGAAATTTTGGTAACAGACGGGGCGGCGGTTGAATTTGACCAACCTTTAATTGTTATTGAATAAAATGTCACAAATTAAGAAAGTTTTAATTGCCAATCGTGGTGAAATTGCCCTGCGTATTATTCGTGCGTGCCGTGATATGGGCATACGTACGGTTGCGGTATATTCAACCGCAGACAAAGATGCAATGCACGTACAATTGGCGGACGAATCTGTTTGTATCGGGCCGGCGGCGGTGCGTGATTCATACCTGAACGAATCTGCGATTTTGACGGCGGCATTGCTGACCAATTCTGATGCAATTCATCCGGGATATGGATTTTTATCTGAACGTGCGGACTTTGCCCGCAAGGTTGAGCAACACAAAATGATTTGGATTGGCCCGTCACCAGATATGATTGAAAAAATGGGCGACAAGGTTAATGCCAAACGTACCGCGATTGAATGCGGTTTGCCGGTGGTACCGGGTTCGGACGGGGCAATAACAAGTCTGGAACACGCCATCGAATGCGCCGACAAAATCGGATATCCCGTTATGTTAAAGGCCGCCGCCGGTGGTGGCGGACGCGGTATGCGCGCGGTTATGTCCCAAAATGATATGGCAGAGGCATATCAATTAACCCGAAACGAGGCAGCGTCCGCGTTCGGTGATGATACGCTTTATATGGAAAAACTATTAACCCATCCACGTCATATTGAATTTCAGGTTTTGGGCGACCAACACGGCAATGTTGTAATCTTTGGCGAACGTGACTGTTCCCTGCAACGTCGCAATCAAAAGGTTATGGAAGAATGTCCCGCCGCAATTTTAACCCAAAAACAGCGCGACGATATGATAGAGGTTTGTAAAGCCGCCGCCAAGAAAATGGGTTATACAAATGCCGGTACTTTTGAATTTATGTTCGAAGATGGGAAATTCTATTTCCTGGAAATGAACACACGGTTACAGGTTGAACATCCCGTCACGGAAATGGTATATGGCGTTGATTTAGTTCGTGAACAAATTCGCATTGCCGCCGGCGAAAAATTGGGATACAACCAATCAAACGTTATTCCAAATGGGCACGCAATCGAATTTCGTATCAATGCCGAAGACCCTGAAACATTTGTTCCAAACCCGGGCAAAATAACACTTTATGCGCCGGCGGGCGGAATGGGCGTTCGCGTAGACAGCGCGGCTTACACCGGATACACAATTCCGGCAACATACGATTCTATGATTGCGAAACTGATTGTTCACGCACCAAACAGACCGGCGTGTATTATGCGCGCCACGCGTGCGTTGGATGAATTTGTTATCGAGGGGGTAAAAACAACAATCCCATTGCAACAGAAATTATTAGCCAACAAAGATGTTAAACAATTAAATTTTGACAATAAATGGCTTGAAAATTTTTTGAAAAAAGACGAATAAAAACCCCCGGCAAATGCCGGGATTTTTATTTAATTATTTGACATTAAATCAAACGGGTATTCGGTCGCCGCAACCAACATTATTTTCTGATAAACACTAAGGGGACCACCGTGGGAAATTATATGCATATAATCAGTTTCTAATATATTCAGGGCATTACACATATACACAACCGAAAAGCCACGCAATTTACGAATATATTCGATTTCTTGGCCAAGTGTCATAACACCCCCCATTGTTTTAGTTAAAACAAAAACCACCACAAAATGGGGTGGTTGGAGGTTAGAACTTTGCACAACAGTATGCTCAGCGACTTATTCAATATATTCATCGCCCTCCAACCACGGGTTGGAGCAATTAACGCCTGCGCAGGCGACTGTTGGGCGAGAGTTCTAATCTCGCATAACGGGTTCCCCATTACAATTGGTATTATATCCCATAGCATTTAATATTTGCAATTAGAAAAAAGTCTGTTATAATCTGGGGGCGTTTTGGGTGGTTAGCTCAGTTGGTTAGAGCGTTACGTTGACATCGTAAAGGTCGTTGGTTCGAGTCCAATACCACCCACCACACTTCGCCAAGGCTTTGTGTGGCACAGCCATAAAAACACCGGCAAATGCCGGTGTTTTTTATTTACCGTTTACCGCATTAAATTTTTGTTTACCAACCGTTACGGTTTTATTTTCATATATCGGTGTGGCGATTTTTTCAATATCTGCCGTCCAATATGCCGCACCGTCGGTCAGGCGCAATGCATACAATTTTTTATCTGCGCCCGCAACAAACGCGGTATCACCGGCGATGGTAAAATCGGTTGGCACACTGATATTCGTGCACCAAATGCGCGCACCAGATGTTGCATTTATCTTGCAAAACGCATCCGCCAGGCCGCCCACATATACATATTTTTCACGAACAATCGGTTCGGCAACAATATCCAACATTGATGCGCCACCGGTCAAGTTACTGGCCCGATAGATATCTGCAATCCACATTATTTTACGGGATTTTGGTTCAATCTTTACCAATTCACCGGTTGTTAATCCGACATAGATATATTTCCCAGCGCACACCGGCTTTATATCAGATGCCACCGCATTGTCGGTTGCGAATCCTGAAAAAATCTTGCGATTGTTATGCCAAACAACATTCGATGTGTCACGTGTATACGGGCAATCTGTGTTATCTGATTTATACGCCACATCCGGCAGGTTCTGGATATCTGTATTCAAAATGTTTATACGTGGTGTATCAAAAATTGGCGAACGCGTGCCCGGTAAAATCGGATCGTGTTTGTCACACGCACATAATGCCAATACCGATAAAATCCCAATGACTGCGCGTTTCATTTTTTATCCTTAGCGCAGAGTGGTTGCCGTACCAACAATAGATGCCGGTGCATCCGCATCGTTCAAGATTTTATCCAACCATTTGTTTGCCGCGTCGCGGTTGCCATCGGCCAGATACTTCTGTGCAACGGTCAGGGTCGCGGTATAATAAAAAGGTGAACTTTTTGTATCTAAACCAGACAGATATTTTTCAACATCCGTTGCCGCCATATCATCACCACGGGCATTTACAATGTGCAAACGCGCCAAGTCACGAAAATCACGTGTATTACCATCGGTGGCCAGACGTTCCAGTTTACTTACATCACCGTCCAATAAATATGCCTGGAACAGGGCCAAATCCGCCGTCGCACCCGATGCATCATCGGCAAAGTGGGCCAAATTATTCGCATCAACACTGGCCAGGGCTTCTTCGTACATTTCGGCGGTATGCATTTTTTGCGCCGCAATGTGACGTGCACCAATTTGAAAACCGGTCGCAATTATTAAAATAACCAGCGCGCCCGCAACTAAATAGCGATAGTATTTCTTTATAAACTTTAATGTCTTTTCGTTGTTTACGTCTTCCCATACCTCACGATAAAGGGCGTCTTCGGCATATTCCTGCTGTGTTTTCTTTTTAGGGGCCACTTTTTGATTTCTTGACAACATTGATGACATTTTGCAAATCTCCTGTGCTTGATAATTATCAAATTATGATATACTATAAAAGTTATGAAAAAGCAAATCAAGAACGCTTTGCCGGTACAAGCAAATACTTCACTGGTTGCCGCCCGTGGGGTCAGTGATGAATCCGGCCTGGCGCAATATATACAAACGGTACAGAAAATACCCCTGCTGTCCGCCGAAGAAGAATACCAATACGCCACACAATGGGTTAAAAATCACGACCAGGTTGCGGGGGAACGCCTGGTGGCGTCACATTTGCGGATGGTGGTATCGGTGGCGTATGACTTTAAAAACTATGGCATTCCGGTTGGTGATTTAATTGCCAGTGGTAATATGGGCCTGATGCAGGCGCTGCAAAAATTCGACCCAGAAAAGGGATTCAGATTTTCAACGTACGCTATGTTCTGGGTGCGGGCGGAAATATATGAAACAATTCTTAATAACTGGTCTATTGTGAAAATTGGAACGTCTGCAAATCAAAAGCGGGTGTTCTTTAACCTGGCGCGGGCAAAACGGGCGCTGGGAATAATGGATAATAATTTAAGTGACGACCAAACTAAACAAATTGCGGAATATCTGGATGTGCCGGAAAACGATGTAAAGCGTATGGCGACACGCGTGGGGGCACGCGATGTATCACTGAATGCGCCGGCGCACATCGGGGACGAGGGGGCATCAGACATCCTGTCTAACCTGGCGGACAATCGTGCAAATATCGAAGAATCATTGGAACGCATAGAATTTCGCCGACGTGGATACGAATTATTGCGCAAGCATCTGGACGCATTACCAGAACGCGACCGCGAAATCTTGAAGGCGCGACGCTTGTCAGATCCGGTGGCAACACTGGAATCGTGCGCACAAAAATACGGCATTTCACGTGAACGTGTCCGCCAAATCGAAGAACGCGCATATAAAAAACTGCGTGATGCGATTTTAAAAGAAAGTCAAGGATAAGGGATTATGGGATTTTACAGAAAAATTTATGTCGCGACAATCGCTTTGGTGTTGTCTGGGGGTGGGGCGTACGCGATTGAATACAATGCGGGCAAATTCGATTTTAAATTAACAGGTTATGGAACCGGTGGTATTATTCAACCCGATTTCGAAACTCCACTGTTTATCGGGGATTGGCGCGTGCGTGGTGAAATTGATTTGACCCCAAACGACACCCACAAATTTGGCGCGGTCTATTCGTTGGATGCCGCCGCATCAGATGACGGCAAAGCATTTCGAGAAGCCTTTGGCTTTTATCAAATGCGCGACTTTGGGCGTATAGAGGTTGGTTTTACCGATTCAATCGCACGCAAATTAGGTGTTGGATTGCCGGATGTTGGTGGCCTGCGGATAAACGACCGACCAATTTTTCATAAAAAAATCGTACCAGATGGGCCGGTTATTTCCGACACAACACTGACCACGGGGCGGGGCGCATTGCGGGTTAATATTGCAACAAGCCAGATAAATGGCGCACAATATGGATTGTCTTTGTCGGGAATAACAGACGACTATGATTTTGCGGTGGACGGCGGATTAAAAATCCGAAAATCAGACGGCAAGGTTAAACGTGCGTTTTCATTGGGTGCGTCTTTTATGGATAATCCACACGGATTCAGTACCGATGTCTATGCCCCACCGGTTACCGCAGATTCACGCACACAATTTACCGCGGGTATGAATATTCAATACAACAGCTGGATTTGGGGCACAACCGCGCGTTTGATTTATGATAATAATCCGGTTGGCCCAATATCCGATGGAATCGTTGCCGGAACCGGGGTCAGTTACGATTTATTGCAATACAGTGTATCTTTGACTTATATGTTTTCAGACACAGGTATTTGGAATCGTGATGTGGATGATTTTATGGATCATATGCTTATCGGTTCATTCAGATACAAATACAGCGCAAATGTTGATGGTTGGATATCATTGGGCATAACATCAAAAACACCATTTGTGTCGGCCGGTATGCGATTGACGTTCTAGATTTTATGTTTTAATATCTGGGTATAACAACAAAGGAGAAAAGATGAAAAAGTTAGTTTCAGTATGTGCAATCGTTGCATTAACAGCGTGCACAACCGTTAATCCATATACGGGGCAAAGCCAGATTTCTAAATCAACGTGGGGTACCGCAATCGGAACAACCGCCGGCGCACTTATCGGCAGCCGCAACAGCAGCGAAGGCGCCCTGGTCGGGGCATTGGCGGGCGCGGCCGTTGGTGGTGGCGTTGGGTACTATCTGGACGTCCAGGCCGCAGAATTACGTCAAGAATTGGCATCAACCGGTGTTCAGGTTGTTGAATCCGATGACAGTATCCGCCTGATTATGCCGGGCAATATCACATTTAGAACAGATTCCGCCGATATAAATTCGTCGTTCTATCCGGTGCTGAATTCCGTTGCCAAGGTTTTAAATAAATATTCAAATTCAACGGTTATGGTTTCCGGTCACACCGACAGCACCGGATCCGCAGATTATAATCTGGCCCTATCAAAATCACGTGCACAATCGGTTGCGGCATACCTGCAAGGGCAGGGGGTAAAATCATCACGATTTGAGGTATTGGGTATGGGCTCGTCCAATCCAATCGCATCCAATGCAGATGCGGCGGGACGTGCACAAAACCGTCGTGTGGAAATTAAAATTATTCCAAATAAATAATTACACAAAAACACCGGCAAATGCCGGTGTTTTTACTTAGAATTCATATACTCTGATTTTCTTTTTTCAGCCGTAAGATTTTTTATAACTTTGTAGTAATCTAATATAGCATTTGGTTTGGATGCCAAAACAATAATATCACCGGTCTGGGGCATAACAACGTCATCCATCAATTCAAATGTGCCCTGAAAATCAGTTCCCGATTTATCAGTCGCCCACAGACGCATAGAGGTTACGTGTGTGGCGGGGTGTGTGTTTAAGACGTAAACCGTATCAATTTTATAATAATTGGATTCTGAATATAAATTATCTGTGTTATTTGTATGATTTCCGCCACACCCCATCAGGCACAGCCCCGCAACAACAGATAATGGTAATTTGTGTAAGATTTTTTTCATTTTATACCTCTTGCTATAAAAATATACCAACTGTATGGTTTTGCAAGATTTTTTATAAATATTGATTTATGCAAAATATGCTTTATAATTTGCAGGATAATAAAAAGGGCACAAAAAAATGGCAAAAAAATATTTAATTACGTCTGCATTACCGTATGTAAATGGTGAATTACACCTGGGGCATTTAATTGGTTGTTATTTACCAAGTGATGTTTATGCACGTTTTTGTCGCGCGCGTGGACGTGATGTTTTATTTGTCTGTGGGGCCGATGAACACGGAACGCCCGCCGTTGTTGGTGCCGCCGCCGAGGGTTTGCCCATTATCGAATACAACAATAAATATTATGAAAAGCATTTGCGGGCGGTTCGTGATTTCAACCTGTCGTTTGATTTATATGGTCGCACACACACAGAAAAACAGGAAAAGTTAATTCACGAATTATTTAAACGCCTGGACGAACAGGGATTAATCGAAGAACGCGAAACAATTCAGCCATTTTCTGTGGATGATGATATGTTCCTGGCGGATCGTCAGTTGGTTGGAACGTGTCCAAAATGCGGATATGAAAATGCACGCGGCGATCAATGTGATAAATGCAGTGCAACGTATGAGGCAACAGAACTGATTAACCCACGCAGTGCAATTTCCGGCAGTGATAGAATAGAGGCACGTGCCACAAAAAACCTGTTCTTCTTGGCATCTAAAATCGAAGATAAATGGAAAGAATGGTTGTCAACACACGCACCGAAATGGTCTAAATCGGCGGCGGCAATTGCGCGTGGTTGGGCGAACGAGGGGTTGCGTGACACATCAATCACCCGCGATTTGCCGTGGGGAATTCCGGTTAACAAACCCGGATATGAAAACAAGGTTTTCTATGTTTGGTTTGATGCGCCGTGGGGATATGTTTCGATATCACAATACGCAAATGAAAACTGGGCATCGTGGTGGAAAAATCCGGATGCGCACTATGCACAATTTATGGGCAAGGATAACGTTAAATTCCATTCTGTGTTTTTCCCAGAACAACAGTTGGCGATGAACGACAACTGGAAAACGGTTGATATGTTAAAGGGGATGAATTTCCTGAACTTTGAAGGGGGGAAATTTTCCAAATCGCAAAAGCGTGGCATATTCCTGGACAGTGCTATTTCAGAGGCGCCCGCGGACACGTGGCGTTATGCCCTGTTGGCAAGTGCGCCCGAAACCGACGACACAGATTTCACAATCGCACGTTTTGCCGATATTGTAAACAAAGACCTGAATGGGATGCTGGGGAACTTTGTTTCGCGCGTATGTAAATTAACCGCGAAAAACTTTGGAAACAATGTTCCAAATGCAGGTGCGATGGATTCAGGTTTAGAATCACAGATTAATGAAAAATTGGCGGAATTAACCGCGGCACTGGATGCGTGTGAATTTAGAAATTCAATTGCAGCATTGCGTGGTCTGTATGCGATTGGTAATGAATATATGACCGCACGCGAACCGTGGGCATTGGTTAAAAACGGTGATATGGATGCGGCGGGCGCGGTGTTAAATGAATGCTTTCAGTTGATTGATTTATATGCACGCGTGTCGGCACCATTTATCCCGACGGCGGCGGAAAAAATGCAGAACGTATTTACAACAACCCACGATTTATCTTGGCCAGAAAAATATGAACACCGCGTGGCAGACGGTGCGGATTTTGTGGTGCCTGAAAACCTGTTCAATCGTATTGATGATGAGACGGTTGTGCGTTTAACAGAAAAATACGCACCAAAAAAGGAAGACAACACCCCAAAACCGCTCATTGCCAAGGTGCTGTCGGTTGAAAACCATCCAACGCGTGATGATTTACATATCTTGTCGGTGGATTTTGGGGCCGACAAACCTGTTCAGGTCGTATGCGGTGCACCGAATGTACGTGCCGGTATGATTGGTGTCTTGGCACCGGTTGGGGCGCAATTACCAACAATGAAAAAGCCTATTACCCAGCGTACCGTGGCCGGAACGGAATCATTTGGTATGATGTGCAGTGCGGCCGAACTGGGGATTGGTGATGATGATAAAAATATTATCGAACTGGGCGACGATGCGGTTGTCGGTAATGTGTTTATAAAATAAAAAGGTAGAAAATGATTCAATTTAAAAAAGTAAAAATATATATCAAAACAACCCCATCTTCGATGGGATACTTGACACAGGTTGATATGCGTTGTAATCAATGTCGTCAATCTGCACAAAAATTTAATAACCCGCGTTTTGTACCCGTGTGCCAAAGTGGAAACCCTTGCAAATTGGCAACTTATATTTCAGAACGTCTGCCAAATGTATCATACAAAATATCAGACAACAATGTCCCTGAAATAACAGTACAAACACATTCATTAGAAGAAATTGAAACAGCACAAAAAGTTGTAAATCGCGCAATAAAATTGCACACACACCAAATTTACAGAAATTGTAAATAAATGAATAACGAAAAATTACGTGTTGTATTATTGTCTTGCTGTGCACCGTGTAGCGCGGGTGCAATTAAACAACTGGCTGATGGTGTAATTGATGGTGTTGAAGATTTTATTGTTCTGTTTTTTAATCCAAATATTTTCCCGGAATCCGAATACACCAAACGAATGGCAGAACAAATAAAATACTGTGAATCAATCGGCGCAAAGTATGCTGTTCTGGAATACGACCACGACGCGTGGCGCGATGCCGTGCGTGGATTAGAGGATGCGCCCGAACGCGGCGCGCGCTGTTCGCTGTGCTTTGAATATCGTTTCCGTCGTGCGGTGCGTTTTGCACGCGAAAATGGTTATAATGCGATTGCAAGTGTGTTGGGTGTTTCCCGCCACAAAGACCAGACCCAGGTGGACCGTGCGGCACAGGTCGCGTGTAACAATATTAAATATTTACCAATTAAATGGGATGAAAATTTACGCGTGCAAATCAATCGTACGTCTGATTTTTATCGCCAGAATTATTGCGGTTGCGAATTTAGCATTCGCAAAGTATAATTTAAAAATAATTCAACAAAGGGCAAAGAATGTCATCTATTTTTGTTTTTCCGGGTCAAGGCGCACAAAGCGTTGGTATGGGAAAGGAACTTTATGAAAACAACGCAGACGCACGTGCCGTGTTTGATGCGGTGGATGCGGCATTGGATGAAAAATTATCAGACATTATATTTAATGGGCCGGCGGAAACACTGACATTGACCGCAAATGTTCAGCCGGCAATTATGGCCACATCCATTGCAATGTTACGCGCATCGGGCGCAAAATTGCCAGAATATGTTGCGGGTCATTCACTGGGGGAATATACCGCGCTGTGTGCGGCGGGTGCGTTATCCGTTGGGGATGCGGCGAAATTATTACGTGTACGCGGAAACGCAATGCAAAGTGCGGCACCGGCGGGTGCGGGATTGACCGCGGTTATTCTGGGGCTGGATATTGATGCGGTTCGCGAAATTTGCGCGGAAACAAACTGTGACGTCGCAAATGATAATTGTCCAGGCCAGGTTGTAATTTCCGGTCTGCGTGATGTGGTGGAAAAAACAATTGAAATCGCCAAAGAACGTGGCGCAAAACGTGCAATGCCATTGGCATTGTCTGTGCCGGTTCATTGTCGTGTGCAAACACCGGCCGCCGATGCAATGCGGGCCGCACTGGAAACGATTGAATTTAAAACACCCGTTGTGCCGATTATTTTGAATAAAACGTGCACCCCAACAACCGATATTGACGAAATCAAAGATGCGTTGGTGTATCAGATGACACACGGCGTTCGTTGGCGTGAAAGTGTTTTGAATATGGCGACGCTTGGTATCACAGAACAGATAGAGGTTGGGCCGGGCAACGTCTTGACGGGCCTGTGTTCACGCATAACAGATAAAATAACCGCAAAAAAATTGGAGATATAATATGTTTGATTTATCAGGTAAAGTTGCATTAATCACGGGCGCAACCGGTGGAATCGGTGGTGCAATCGCACGCAAGATGAAACAAGCCGGTGCAACCGTTGTTGTGTCTGGTCGCAACACTGCAAAAATGGATGCCGAATTTGGTGATGAATACATTAAAATTCCGTGTGACCTGGCGGCGGATGGTGGCGCGGTTGAATTGGTTATGAACACGATTGAAGCCGCCGGAAAAATCGATATCTTAATTAACAATGCCGGCATTACACGTGATACATTATTGATGCGTATGAGTGATGAACAATTTGACGAGGTTATAAACACAAACCTGCGTTCTTGCTTTAAAATGTGTCGTGCGGCAATTATGCCAATGATGAAAAATCGCTTTGGCCGCATAATCAATATGGCGTCAATCATCGGCACAATCGGTGGCCCCGGCCAGGCAAACTATGCCGCAAGTAAGGGTGGTATGATTGCAATGACAAAATCCATCGCCGCCGAGGTTGCATCACGTGGCATTACCGCGAACGCAATTGCGCCGGGCTTTATCAAAACACCGATGACGGACGTTTTGCCAGAAGAATTAAAGAAAACGTACCTGAGCCAGATTCCGGCCGGGCGCTTTGGCGAACCAGATGATATCGCAAACGCGTGCGTATTCTTGGCGTCAAACGAAGCATCTTATATCAACGGACAAACATTACATGTAAATGGTGGTATGGGACGGTTCTAGGCAATGCAAAATTATGATGTAATTGTTATTGGTGGTGGACACGCCGGGGTAGAGGCCGCATCGGCATCCGCCCGTCGTGGTGCAAAAACATTACTGATGACGATGGCGGAAAGTGATTTGGGTGCCCTGTCGTGTAACCCCAGCATTGGCGGCCCCGGCAAATCCCAGATGGTGGCGGAAATATCCGCACTGGGTGGGGTTATGGGGCGTGCAGCCGACCGGGCGGGTATTCATTGGCGTACACTGAACGCATCGCACGGGGCGGCAACCCAGGCCCTGCGTGCACAAATTGACCGCGATTTATATCATAATGCAATCGTTAATATTTTATCGGAATACGAAAATCTGGATATTAAATATGAACCGGTCGTTGATTTAGATATAGAAAAAAAGACCGTAAACAATGCGTACGCGGCCAAATCAATTGTTTTAACCACGGGGACATTTTTGCACGGTGTTGTCACGCGTGGGGACGAAAAAATATCATCGGGACGCCTGCAAGATGATGGCACATACCAGGCGGCGGATAAAAATATTTCAGATGTTCTGCGTGCGGCGGGATTTAAAATTTTACGCTTAAAAACGGGGACCCCGGCACGAATTTATCGTGATTCAATCAATTGGGATGTGTGTGAAATCCAAGAGCCCGATACCCCACACGACTGGTTTGATATGGGGGATGAAAAAAATAATTATCATTTGGCGTGCTATATCACACATACAAACGAAACCACACATAATGTTATTCGTGAAAATATAAAAAACGCGCCAATGTACAACGGCGACATTGTTGGTACCGGCCCGCGTTATTGCCCAAGTCTGGAAGACAAAGTTATGCGTTTCCCAGAACATACGTCGCATCACGTATTCCTGGAACCAGAGGGCTACAACAGCGATATTATTTACCCCAACGGCATTTCGACCAGTTTTGGTCGCGATATCCAAGACATTTGGATTCGCACCATACCGGGCCTTGAAAACGCACGCATTGCACGATATGGATATGCAATCGAATATGATGCGATTGATGCGCGGGCCCTGAACGATAAATTACAAAGCAAAGATTTGCCGCATATATTCACGGCGGGACAAATAAATGGCACCAGTGGATATGAAGAGGCCGCCGCCCAGGGCCTGGTTGCGGGGGCAAACGCGGCCGCGTATGCGTTGGGAATTGATTACCTGGAATTAGATCGAACAAACGCGATGATTGGCGTGTTGATTGATGATATAACAACGTTGGGGGTTGATGAACCATATCGTATGTTTACATCACGTGCGGAATATCGATTAAACCTGCGGGCGGATAATGCAATTACACGGTTGGGAAAAATCGGTGTTAATTTGGGATTATTATCCCAAGAAAAATACAATCAATTATATAATTTAAAACGCGATATAATTGCCGAAAACGATAATTTCTATGCCGGATACATTGCGCGTAACGAACGTGAAATTGCGGCATATAAACGCGATGCAAATATGAAAATACCGGTTGATTTTAAATATGACAATTTGCCGGGACTGACGAACGAGTTAATCGAAAAACTGAACACGGTGCGGCCCGAAAATATTGCGGATTTATCCCGTATACCAGGTATGACCCCGGCGGGGATTATGGTTGTATTGCGGAAAACAAAGGCATAAAATGAAACACGATGAAATTGTGAATAAAATTTTAAGTGGTGATATTTTATCTGAATACAATCACGCAAATATTATAACGCGCAAAGACAATCGTGATTTTATGCAATTTGATTGCAGTGGATTTGTCGCATGGTATATTGGAACAAATGGTTATTTACGCGCACTGGCCGAAATCAAGGGGTATTTGCGCGCGACAGATTTCTTGAAAATAAATCGATTCTATTGCCAGGATTTTGAACGAATTTATAACCATCCGGAAAATTTGCGTTACTGGAAAATTCATAAAAATATTTTTGATATGCACCCAGACGATATTTTAATAATTGTATATGGTGACGGCAATGGTCATATGATGATTGTAGATAAAATTATCAGTCGTTCAAGTAACGATATAGAATTAAGAATTATTGATTCAACGCGTCTGTTACATAAAAACGACACGCGCAGTCAAAGCGGTATTGGATACGGCGATATAAAAATAACAGTTGATAATAATGGTATTTTATACGACCCCCAGAATCCGCAGCGCACACCAACATATGTTAACGCATATATTGCCAGACCGATTAAGTAAAAAATCACTGGAAATTGTCTTAAATATGTTTTATAGTCGGTTGCGACGCCGGTGTAGCTCAGCTGGTAGAGCATCTCATTCGTAATGAGGGGGTCGTAGGTTCAAGTCCTATCACCGGCACCAGAAATAAATAAAAAAAAATGAAACAGGCAACAATAATTATTATTAAATAAATGGCAACTGCGCTTCTGCGGTGGCTGGGGCGCGTACGCGCCTTTTTTTAATAGTAATACCACCACAAAATACGGAGTATTTTATGTCATACAAAAAAACCGACCCACGTGCAAATTTCCCAGAACAAGAACAGGGAATACTGTCCTATTGGCGTGATAACAATACATTTCACAAAAGTTTGGAAAAAACAAAATTAGGGCATCCGTTTTCTTTCTATGATGGGCCGCCCTTTGCCAATGGTAAACCACACTGGGGACATCTGGGGGTGTCGGTTGTAAAAGATATGGTTTCCCGTTACCAGACAATGTGCGGAAAATATGTTAACCGTGAACTGGGGTGGGATTGTCACGGATTGCCGGCGGAAAATTCGGTTGAAAAAAAGGTCGGGAAATCCGCCAAAGATATCGTCGCAGAGAATGGTATCGCCGCATTCTGTGATATGTGCCGGACAGACGTTATGACATATACAAATGAATGGAATCGCTTTATCACCAGAATGGGTCGCTGGGTTGATATTGGCGATGGATACGGTTATAAAACAATGAACAAAGACTATATGGAATCGATGCTTTGGACATTGAAATCGCTGTATGAAAGGGGCCTGTTGTATAAAGATTACAGTGTTAATCCATTTGACTGGGTCAATGGTACGGTTGTGTCTAATTCAGAAGCATCCCAGGACTATCGTGAAATTGTTGATGATGCGGTAACGGTTTGGTTTGAACTGGAAAATGGTGACCGTGCCATTGCCTGGACGACAACACCGTGGACGTTGCCCGCAAACAGTGTGTTGGCGGTTAATCCAAATATGTCATATCTGCGTATGGCGGACACAGATGGCGCGGTTTACATCGTTGCGGAAAGTCGTTTAAAGGCATATGAAAAACAATTCGCCAACGCGACCGAGGTTGGACGTATCACCGGCGCTGATTTGGCGGGTATGCATTATACGCCACTGTTCCCATATTATGCGAGTGGGTCTGATTTATTGTTCCAAGTAATACCGGCAGACTATGTTTCCGATTCCGATGGTACGGGCATTGTTCATATCGCGCCAGCGTATGGGGCAGATGATTTCTGGGCGGCGAAAAACATTGATGCAAAATTCCCGGTTTTATTAAACGTTGATGCATATGGTAACTTTGATGAAACGGTAACAGATTTTGCGGGCGAAAATATCTTTGCCGCAACACCCAAGATTCTGGATTGGTTAAAGGCAAATGGACGCTTGGTTAAAAAGGAACAATACAAGCATTCATATCCGTTTGGTGACCGATCAAAAGAAAAACTTATCTATCGTGCAACGGATTCTTGGTATATTGACGTGCCAAAAATCAAAGATAAATTGATTGCAAATAACAATCTGGTTAATTGGACAAGTGCCGGTGAACGCTTTCGTTCGTGGATTGAAAACGCACGTCCGTGGTCGATTTCCAGAAACCGCTTCTGGGGGATGCCATTGCCAATCTGGGAACGTGACGGCGAATATAAGGTTTTTGGTTCAATCGCAGAAATCGAAGAATTCTTTGGCGCGAAAATCGATGATTTGCATCGCCCAACACTGGATAAATTAACCAAAGACGGATGGACACGCATCCCAGATGTTCTGGATTGCTGGGTTGAATCGGGTTCTATGCCGTGGGCATCATTACACTATCCGTTTGAAAACAAAGAACGTTTTGAGGCAACATTCCCCGCAGATTATATTATCGAGGGCCAAGATCAAACACGTGGTTGGTTCTATGCGTTGATGGTATTGGCAACCGCATTGTTTGATAAACCGGCGTTCCGGGCCGTATCTGCAAACGGTATGATTGTTGATGAAAATAAAAAGAAATTCTCGAAATCATTGCGTAACTTTGTCGACCCAAGCGAACAGATTGAACAATATGGCGCAGATGCAATTCGTCTGTTTATACTGGGGTCTAATTTTATGAAGGCAGAGCCGGTCCCAGTTGATAAAGAAGGCAAGGTGTTTGCAGAATCCACTAAAACAATTTTAACGCCACTGTGGAATGCGTATCATTTCTTTACACTGTATGCAAATGCGGGCAATGTGACGGCACGTGAAATTCAGAATCCAACAAATGCGCTGGATGCATATATCCTGGCGGAATTAAGTGTGCTGATTGATGTTGTACGTCAATCACTGGATGAATACAAGCCGGATGTTGCCGTCAAAGAATTTGTTCGTTTCTTGGATATTCTGAACAACTGGTACATACGTCGTGGACGGGCACGTTTCTGGGACGAAGAACAGGCGGCATTTGATACGCTGTACACTGTTCTGACGACGCTGTGTCGCGCACTTGCACCATTTGCACCGTTTGTGTCGGAATACATCTATCGTGCGTTGACGGGTGCAGAATCTGTGCATTTAACAGATTTCCCAACCGCGGTCGCGTTTGATGCAAAAATTGTGGATGATATGCGTCGTGTACAATCGGTTGTATCCGTCGGCAAACAATTACGTGAACAATACAAACTGCGCAATCGTTTGCCATTGGCCAGTCTGACCGTGGCGGGCACAGATTTAAGCGTATACGCCGATATTATTCGCGATGAATTAAATGTTAAATCGGTTCAGTTTGTTGAAAACATTGGTGATGTGGCGGATTCTTTCGTGTACCTGATTACACCAAAGATTGGTGCGCGTTTGGGCGGGGCATTAAAAGAAATCATCCCAGCGGTCAAACGTGGCGAATATGAAATCAATGGTGATAAGTTGGTTGTTGGTGCACACGAACTGAATGCGGACGAATTTGAAAACCGCCTGACCGTTCGTGACGGGGTGACGGGGGCCGCGTTGCCAGACAATACCGCCGTTGTTGTTCTGGATACAAATGTGACCGCAGATTTGGTGGCCGAAGGGTTGTCGAATGACGCGCTGCGCTTTATCCAAGACACGCGCAAGGCAGCAAACCTGGATGTATCCGACCGTATCGTATTAGCATATTCGGGTGACCCGGCAATTGTTAACGCAATTGAACAGCATAAAAAACGTATTATGCGTGATGCACTGGTTGTGGAAATGGTTGCAGGCAACGGCGAATATTCAACCGATATCGAAGGGTATAACCTGAATATATCCGTTAAAAAGGCATAAGAAATAAATGACACTGACACCGCAAAGATATTTTGAATTGGTACCCACGACCGTAGATATGACCATACGGTCGGAACTGTACCATACCAATGAATTTAACTTTGCGGTGGCGGTGATACTGTCCGCCCAAGCAACAGATAAAAAGGTGAACGAGGTTACGCCCGAACTGTTTCGTGTGGCACCGACCGCGGATAAAATGTTGGCATTGGGAATTGACGGATTAAAAGAGCATATACGGGTTATTTCTTTCTTTAATAACAAGGCGAAAAACATAATTGCGTTGGCTTCAACATTGGTGGCTGAAAACATAACCGACACTTTCCCAGAAAAATATCACAATCGTGATGCGTTGATGCAATTACCGGGCATCGGGCAAAAGACCGCGAATGTCGTTTGTAATGTTTTATGGGGCGCGCCAAACATCGGTGTTGATACGCACGTTTTCCGCAATGCACACCGATATGGCTGGGTGGATGACACAGACAACACCCCAGAAAAGGTTGAGGCAAAATTACTTGAAAAAATTCCACGCAAATATCACCCAATTGTAAATCACGTGATGGTTTTACACGGTCGATATGTGTGCAAGGCGTTGCACCCCGAATGCGAAAAATGCCCGGTCGCAAAATGGTGCCCCGCAAAGAAATAAAAACCGCCAAACGGCGGTATTTTTATTCCAGTATTTTTATTTCCTTGGTTGCGGGATAATAAATCCGTGGCGTACCCGCAAACCCCAGCGCACGATGATGCGACGGCACCAAGAATTCCGGCAGTGGTGGTGCCTCGCCCATAGCCATCAACTTTGACAAACGTGAATCTTTAAATGCCATTTGTTTATCCGCCTCAATCGGGCGATGATACCATCCCTGGAATATGACTAATTGTTTGTCATTTGATAATTTCATAATGTCCATTGGGGTATAAAGCAATGATTCTTTGGTAACCTCTTTGCCGTCGGCACCCTTTTCCTTCTTCATCTTCATTCCCATCATACTGGAAAAACGTTCCGCGGTTTTTGGATCATTTTGTCGCAATACGATTTTAGCGGCAGTGGTCGAAATAATTGTATCGGCGGCTTCGTGACCGTATTTTTCAGAAATCTGGTTTAAATCTTGTCCGATTAACAGGTATGAAATCTTTTGCCCACGCCCCAGGTCGGGTCCCTGAATAACGGCCTGCATCTTTTGCATTTTTGGCATTTCATCCAATACAAACAATACTGGATACGGCCCCATTTTTTGACCATTATGCTCATCGTCAGGCTTGTTCGCCAAAAGAAAGTTTGACATCAATTCAATAAATATGGCGGTAATCGGATTTAATGCCTGGGCATCAACCATATTTATGGATAAATAGACCGTAACCGGCTTGACCTTGCCATCGCGTGGGTCACGCATCCCGCGCAGGTCTGAAAAATGAAAGTCTGAATGTGATGTACGATTACGCACCGCGGCATTACGGAAAATTGTTAACCCAGACAAAGCCGTTGACATAATAGACCCACGTTCCTTGTCCGGGGTATTTGCCAACTGGGTTAATTCCTGGACCGCACGGTGTGCATAGGCGTATTGACGCGCCTCGTCCACGGCGTTTTGAAATAATTCTTTCATTGGATCGGCCATCATAACCATTTGATCGCCGGCACGACGACGTTCATCCATTTGACGGGCAATTTCAATCTGACTGCTGGTTAGCCAGTCCAGAATCATCGGCAAAGATGCCTCTTTACCGCGCCACGCATCCGGAATATTTGCCCAGGTTCCAACGTGCACATAATTCATTGCGTTTAATTCGCCACGTTGCAACATTGCGTGCGCGGCATACGCATTTGGATCGGTCATCATTGATAAATAATAATCAGACAGAACGGCCGCATCTTCGGCATTAAATGTACCATTTGTCATACGGGAATAGAAATAATCATCGGCCTTGGCACGTTCAACCTTGGACACGATATATTGAACAAATCCAGTCAATGCCGCACGCCCAGTTATTGTCCAGTGCGGGTCGGCGGACGACCCCGAACGATCGGGAATCAAAGTATTACAGATTGAATCAATGTACAAATCGCGCTGTTCGGTATTAAATGGTACGTGTTCAGGCGACAGCGGATTCCAAGATGGATAGTAAATACCGCGTGCGGGGTCATCCTGGCCCGCCCAATTCATAATAAACACCGGCCCAACCGTTGCGCGATACGCACTGGTTGTTTGTTTAAGTTCTGGTTTTGGGTCGTTAATAATCATTGAAACTTCGTTACAATCCAATATCGTCGGTATAACAACCCCCTGTGACTTACCGGTTCCGGGGGGCGCAACACATAACGCCGATAAACATTCATCCATCATCAATGGTTTTTTCTTGAAATACCCCAAGACCATCATAAAACCGTTAAGCAATCCCATTTTTTTGATATCGGCCTCGCTTGCCTTGTTTGATGATTTTTCATCAAACTTGTCCTTGCCGTGGGGGTTAAATTCATCGGTAAACGTACCATCAGATAGAAAATAGTACGCAATAATCGGAAACAGTGGCACCATACACGCCAAGTCCGTCCTAAATACACAGCGCCAAACCCAGGCCGGCAATTCCGCAATCGCAGATAAACCGCCACTGGTCACCAGGTTCATCAAATACGTCTTGGTCCAGACGGTTGTGGCCGGGCCCCATCCATATCGCCAAATATGTTCTATTATAAAAGAGGCACCAAATGCCAGCGCACACGCAATCCATATGCCACATCCCCATCGGATTCGCCAAAATATTTGCGCCATTGGGGTCTTCTCGTGTTCTTTGTATGAACCCGATTTAAATATCCCCAGGCCTTTGCCCTTGCCGGATGCTGATAAAAAGTTGAACTTCTTGGCCATTGTGATATGATTATATCAGAAAAAAGCATTCGGATAAATCAGGAAATATGAATTTATGAAAAATATTCCAAGAATTTTTGTCGGCAACAATATTCAATCCGGTATTAAAATACCACTGACGCGTGAAACCTTGCATTATTTGACACGCGTTATGCGTGTGCGCGAATGTTTGGCGTTTGGTGATGGATACGAATACAACGCAACCATATCAGATGATGAAAAAAATTTAATTATTGGTGAAAAGACATCACACGTTGATCCATCAAACAATATAACCCTGATGTTTGCACCGATTAAGCATACAGATGATTTAATAAATATGGCAACCCAGATGGGTATTGCACGTTTTGTGCCCGTTATAACCGCACGTACGGTTGCGCATCATATAAACTGGGGACGGATGCAAAAAATAGCGGTCGAAGCCGCCGAACAATCAAATCGTAATTCGGTGCCGGAAATTTTAGAATCTGTAAAATTTTCAGACCTGGATTTATCTGATATTGTTTTTGCAGATGAACGTGCGGCATATGGGGCGGATGTGTCGACCGATTTTAACACAACAAAAATCCTGGTTGGGCCCGAGGGTGGCTTTTCCGATGATGAATTCAATGCGCTGGATGCGGCGGGTGCGCGCGGTCTGGGGCTGGGGAAAACAATACTGCGTGCTGAAACGGCGGCGATTGTTGCGCTGGCAAAAATTATAAAGTAAAAGATGACGGTACGGATTGCAAAGTTTTTATCAGACAATGGCGTCGCGTCACGACGCGCGGCGGAAAAACTTGTCACAGATGGCGTGGTCGCAATAAACGGAAATATTATCAACAGTCCGGTTAACTTTGTAAACGACGGCGATATTGTTACGGTTAATGGCAAAAAAATAGAATCTAAATTAAATACCGAATTGTATGCTTTCTACAAGCCTATTAACACAATGACGACTGTTCGCGACCCATTGGGCCGAAAAACAATCTATGACGTATTGCCGGAAAAATACAGACATTTAAAATATGTTGGGCGTTTAGATTTTAAAACAACTGGATTATTATTGTTAACCAATGATGGCGATTTGGCGCGACGCCTGACGTTACCGTCATCAAAAATACCGCGCGTTTATATCGCAAAGGTTTCGGGAAATACAAAAAAAATCGATATGGCGCGGCGTGGTATAACGGTTGAAGGTGTTCATTATGCACCAATGAAAATTACCGAGTCAGAACCGGGTATTCTACGCATTGAAATTACAGAAGGAAAGAAGAACGAAATCAGAATTGTAATGCGTGCGTGCGGATGTCCGGTTGTAAAATTACATCGCATATCATACGGAAAAATAGAGTTGGGAAATTTAACCCCCGGACAAATTAAAAAGATTTCACAGAAAACAATTGACGAAATGATAAAAACTCTCTAATATTCCATTAAACGGAAGGGAGATTTTTATGAAAAAAACACCACTTAAAAACACAAAAACAACAAAAAAAATCCAGAATTCTAAGGTAAAAGCAGCAGACAAACCAGTTGCCAAGAAAGCGTGCACAGGTTCGTGGTCACTGTCTATTTATGTGTATTGGTTTATAATTTTATTCTTTATCGCGGCAACATTTTATATCTTGGGTCGCAGTCACGATGCAATTTATTCACCGTCCACTGCACAAATTAGCGAAGAACAATTATTACAGGCAAACGATTACTTTGAAAACGGCAAAACCAAGTTGTTGGCCGGAAATATCGATGATGCATTGGCAGATTTAACAACCGCAATTGATAGTGGTGCCGCATCAATCGATACATTCATCCTGCGCGGGGAAGCATATATGCAGGCCGGCGATTATCGTAATGCAATGGCAGACTTTGACAAAGCACTTGAAAAAGATTCCCAGAATGCGGTTGCATACTATGACCGTGCATTGTTGAATATGCGCCTGGAAGATTATAATGCAGCATTAAATGACATCAATAACGCTATGGCGGCAAATACAACAAATCCAACACCGGTGTTACAGTTGCGTGATTTGTATGCAAAACGCGGTCAATTAAACCTGTGGTTAAAGAACTGGGAGGGGGCAATTGCAGACTATACAAATTCCCTGGCCAGACCAGAGGGCGTTGTTAACCCAACCGTATATGGTGAACGCGCAGAAGCATACACCGCAATCGGCAACTATGTTGATGCAATCAATGATTATTCATCGGCGGTTCGTGTAATTTCTGAACAAATTCAGGGGGCACCGACAATGTCGGAACGCGAAAGCCTGTCTACGCGTGCAATGGATTATTTTGAAAAATCCGCGGCCTTGAATGTAAATTTGGGCAATATGGACGCGGCACGTTCGGACCTGGAATCGGCACGTACAATTGGTGCGGCGTTGGGTGATGGTGAAACGGTTGAAAGACTGGATAAATTGTTGTCGGAAATTGATGCCGCACAACCGGTCGAACCAACACCAGAAACACCGGTTGAGACGACACCAGAGGTACCGGCCGAAACAGCCGTTACAGAATAATAAAAAATCCGGCAAATGCCGGATTTTTATTTGCAAATCTAATATTGTTTTTGTACCATTTATCCTGAAAATTTACGGGGGTACATTATGGATGAAAATAAACCAACATTTGAAGAAGCATATAAACAACTAACCGAATTGGTAAAAAAAATGGAATCCGGCGAATTGCCATTGGCGGATTCGGTCGCGGCATACGAACAGGGTGTAAAATTAAAAGCATACTGTGAACAATTACTAAAAGAAGCCGAATTGAAAATCGAAACCCTGAAAGTAACCAATCAATAATAATTTTTTATTAAACGGATTTTATCGTGGCGGAAAAAAGTAAACTGACCCCTGTTATGCAACAATATGTTGATATGAAGGCGGAAAACCCAGATGCATTATTGATGTTTCGTCTGGGGGATTTTTATGAATCTTTTTTTGAAGATGCAAAAATAATAAGTTCCGCCTTGGGGCTGGTATTAACCGCGCGCGGCACCGATGGCGACGGGGACGCAATCCCAATGTGTGGCATTCCGTGGCACGCGGCGGATAATTATTTTGGGCGCCTGGTGCGGGCCGGATTTTCGGTGGCATTGGTTGAACAAATGGAAACCCCGGCCGAAGCCAAAGCACGCGGTCACAAATTTATAGAACGCAAGGTGGTGCGTGTATTAACGCCGGGTACATTGACCGATGAAAATTTATTAACACCAAAAAATTCTAATTTCTTGGTATCAATTATGCCGTTGTCAAATGGTGAATTTGATATCGCGGGGTGTGATATTTCAACCGGCGAATTTTTTATCGGAAAAACATCTGATATCATTGATGATCTGGTACGTCTGAACCCGGCCGAGGTTATATATCCGTCATTCGCCGCCGAAAACGATAAAATTATGCAGATTCGTGATATTTTTAAAGCGACTGCTGTATTTGAAAAACTGTACCATCGTACCGACATAGACCAAATTGTATCACGTGTATTTGGTGGTGTTGTGCGTATGGATTCTGTTTCAACAAATATTGATAATGCGATTTGTTTGTTGGCGGGATATTTATTTAATACACAACGCGATGCCACAATAACATTTCGCGCACCACATCAATTTAAATCGGGCACACAATTATTGATTGATTCGGCCACGTGGAAAAGTTTGGAAATAGACGCGCCAATTAACGACGGCGGAACGTGTCTGATTGATGTTTTGGATAACACCAAGACGGCCGCCGGCGCACGAAAATTACGTTCTTATTTACGCGCATTATCGGCGGACGCAGACGAGATTCACACACGCCAGGGACATATTGCGCATCTGATTACAAACACAGATGTTATGTTGTCTTTGCAAAAAATATTGTCATCTGTGCCGGATGTTGGGCGCTGTCTGTCACGCCTGTTGTCGGGACGGGGAACACCGCGCGATATGCGAAATATTTCGGAATTTATTTCATCATTGCCGGGCGCGCGCGCGTTGTCTGTACGCCTGGATTCCGGGATGGGGGGACGTTTTGGTAAAATAAACACCCACGATGAATTGTGTGTAAAATTGCGTGACGCATTGGCGGATGAATTGCCAACATTTTTCAGGGATGGCAACGTTATTCGTGATGGCTTTGACGTGGCGTTGGATGGTATGCGAAACCTGGCCAACGGGGCCAAGGAAACAATTGCCGCACTGCAATCTGAATACGTGTCAAAGACCGGAATAAATACATTAAAGATAAAATATAATAATATCCTGGGGTATTTCATAGAGGTCCCCAGTTCACGTGCCGAAATTATGATGAATCCAGACAATGGTTTTATACATCGTCAAACAATGGCGGGTAATATGCGTTTTACAACCGCGCGTCTTATTGACCTGGATAACGATGTTCGCAGTGCGGCGGAAAAATCCGCCGGATTAGAGGCACAAATTATCGCGTCTTTAATCGAAGAAATTCGTAGCATTGCGGATGATTTGTTGGCAACGGCGGACTTGCTGGCGGATGCGGATGTTTGGTGTTCGTTGGCCCAGGTTGCAGACTTGTATAATTGGGTGTGCCCAAATGTAACAAACGATCGTGCATTTGATATTGTTGGCGGACGTCATCCGGTAATCGAATCTGTTTTGCGTGCGCGTGGGGATAATTTTGTTAAAAACGATTGTAATTTAAATGTACATCCGATTGCATTGTTAACGGGACCAAATATGGCTGGTAAATCAACGTATCTGCGTCAAAATGCAATTATAGTAGTGTTGGCACATTTGGGTTCTTTTGTACCGGCAACCCGTGCAACCATTGGGATATGCGACCAGTTGTTCAGTCGTGTGGGTGCATCTGATAACCTGGCGGCGGGGCAATCTACGTTTATGGTTGAAATGGCGGAAACGGCAAATATCTTGAATCGCGCAACAGAAAAATCTTTCATTATATTTGATGAAATTGGACGCGGGACGGCAACGTATGATGGTATGGCAATTGCCCAGGCGGTTCTGGAATTTTTAAATGATTTACAACCACGAACATTGTTTGCAACACATTATCACGAATTAACATCTATTCAAATGGATAATGTATTATGCCTGACCATTGATGTTCGTGAACATAATAACGAGATTGTATTTATGCACAAGATTGTACCCGGTGTTGCAAACCGTTCTTATGGTATTCACGTTGCGCGTATGGCGGGTATGCCGGCGTCTGTTATTGCGCGTGCGGAAAGTGTGTTGTCATCGCTTGAATCACACACAACAACCGCCATCACACCGCAGGCCCCAGAAAGCACACCAATAAAAAAAGTAAACCTGAACCCGATGCGTATTGAGGCATCGGCACGTGCACAATTAAATCTGTTTGGGGAATAAATATGGCGGATGGATTTATAATCTTGGACAAAGAATCAGGTTTGTTTTCCCGTACGGCGGGCGGCCGCGTGGCACGTATGTTTGAAACCAAAAAATTTGGGCATATTGGCACACTGGACCCAATGGCGTCGGGGGTATTGCCGATTGCGATTGGTGGTGCCACAAAAATGATTCCTTTTATCGAAGATATAAATTCTAATAAAAAAGAATATTTGTTTTCCTGTCAGTTTGGATTTGAAACAGACACTCTTGATATAACAGGGCGTGAAATTGCGCGTGACGATATTGTGCCGACGGTTGATATGGTTGTGTCTGCGGTACCGAAACTAATTGGTAAAATTATGCAGACGCCCCCGCTTTATTCGGCGGTACACGTTGACGGGGTACGTGCATATGATGCGGCACGTCGCGGCCGGGAAATCGAAATCCCGGCACGAGAGGTTGAAATTTTTGAACTGGAATTTCTGGGTGTACGCAATGATTCCTGGCATTTTCGTGTGATGTGCAGTCGTGGTACATACGTGCGTAGTATCGCCCGTGATATTGCAAAAATGTGTGGATGCGTTGCAACGGTTGATATGATAAGGCGCACCCAAACCAATGGTTTTACGATAAAAAATGCGGTAAAACTTGATTTTTTAGAAAATCTGGTTAATAATGGGGGCGATTTCAAGAAATACTTGGAACCAATTGATTCGGGACTGGGGGACATTCCGGTTGTGAATCTTGACGGCACGGCGGCCACTTTGTATAAAAATGGCGGCTTTGTCGCGACGGGGGGTGCGAACGGTCTGCGCCGCGTATATTCAGATGACGCGTTCATTGGAATTGGTACGGTTGCAGATGGCATATTGCACCCAAAAAGAACAATTTAAAACAAAGGAAAAATACAATGTCCGTTACAAAAGAACAAATTGCCGAAGTAGTGGCAAATTTCAAAACGACTGAAAAAGACAATGGTGGTTCTGCGGCGGCCCAGGTTGCCGGTTTAACATTGCGTATTCGCAATTTGACAGAACATATGAAGGCCAATCACAAAGACAAACATTCAAAACGTGGTTTGTTGTTGATGGTTAATCGTCGTAAAAAATTGTTGGCATACATCAAGAAAAATGATGTTGCCGAATACGAAGAACTGATTAAGAAATTGGGTCTGCGTAAATAATAAAAAACACCGACAGTTGTCGGTGTTTTTTTTGTTTTGCCTTTTCATTATTTGTCACGGATTTGTGCATTGCATTTCTTTTCAACAGATTTAATTACCGCATCTTGGATTTTTAATAAATCTGTATCAGACATATTTTCCCGTGGCTGAATTGTAATTGTAAACGCAATTGATTTTTTGCCATCTGATAAATCAAACGCATCAAATACAACCACGTCTGTTATACGTACGTCCGCCGCAAGCGCCGCACCCGTTAATTTTTCGGCCGGCATATCCATATCCACAATAAACGCAAAGTCACGTGTTATCGGTTGGAATTCAGATGGTGTGATATTTTTCCCAACGCGTTGTTGTGGCATATTGTTAATATCATCAACAATCG
The DNA here is from genome assembly GCA_015062485.1 of Alphaproteobacteria bacterium. GTDB lineage: Bacteria > Pseudomonadota > Alphaproteobacteria > Rs-D84 > Rs-D84 > Enterousia. The sequence continues at coordinate 8,013 of SUUO01000010.1, read as the reverse complement.
CAATTACAACGTTTGTTTTAATACGCAACTTTTTCGCAATAGATGGATGCAGTTCACCAAATTCGGCCAAGGTGCGTTTACCCTGAACGATTTTTCCATATCTGTATGGATGCGCCCAACGTGGTGCATCATCGGTTGATATGGTATATTTTTGACCGTTTAACATTGACACTATATCCGACTTTACATCATAGACATCCACATCACGCGTGCGTGATTGCCAATGCTTGGGCCCGTTACGACCCGTGCGAACAATACACAGTGATGTATGTTGGCCCCCGGGCATATCGCTATCAAATACCGTCCCCAATTCAAACAGGTTTAAATCCGCGAAGCCGCGTTTTTCATTATTAGATACGGTTTCTAGTAATCCACCCAGCAATCCATTACGCGCCGTATCCATATCGGTTGTAATAGGATTTGCAATCTTTACAATCGGTTTATCTGATAATAATTGTTCAACAACGCTGTTACCAAATGCATATGAACAACATTCATTTAAACCACGTGATGCCAGATGACGCTTTAAATATAATTCGTGATTATATTTTTTATCCACGTCCCCAATCGTATGCGTGGCAGACAACGCCAATTTTTCATAACCGTATATACGCAGTAAATCCGCCACGATTGTTTCGGGAATTTGAACATCAACACGACGCGACGGTGGTGTTACCAACCATTCGTCACCCCGGATTTCAAGCGTATATCCCAATTTTTCTAAGATATCGCGCTGAATTTTTTCATCCATATCGGCGCCAGTCTTTTGCGCGAATATATTTGGATTGTATTTAATTTGCACGTTTGGTGTTTTATCATTACCCGCCACATATGCCGTTGTAATTTTACCACCACAAGCGTCCATAATTATATTCGCCGCCATCATTGCCGCCGCACCTGTTATTGTTGGATCAATACCACGTTCATAGCGATATGACGCATCGGTTGACATACCAATTCTTTTCGCGGATTTACGAACAGAGACCGGGTCAAAATATGCAGATTCCAATATAATATTTTTGGTATCATCGGTTGTTGAACCGCGCGCGCCACCAATAACACCCGCCAATGCCAAAATACCCATATCGTCGGCAATTACCATATCCGCGTCCGTCAATTCATGTTCGCCACCAAACAGGTCTGTGAACTTTTCGCCAGATTTTGCCATACGAACAACGATATCGCCGTGAATCTGGTCCGCATCAAAGCAATGCATAGGCTGGGCCATATCATAACAGACATAGTTTGTCGCATCGATTGCCGCGTTTTTAGGATTTATACCAATCGCACGCAAACGCGATGCGATTTTATCCGAACTGGGGGCGATTTTTACACCACTGATTTCAATCAGTTTATATGTAGCACATTTATCTGTTTTAATAACCGCACGACGATTTCCCGCAACCGGTTTAAATTCTGTGTCACGTGGCGTGATATATTTACCCGCATTAGATGCCGATAAATCACGCGCAATGCCACGCACCGATAAATAATCCGGACGATTTGGTGTAATGCCGGCATCAAATACCGTTTTTACATTCAATACAGGCGTACCAATTTTTGTATCATCTGGTAATTCTATAATACCGCTGTGGTCGTCGTTTATCCCCAATTCTTTGCCGGAACACATCATACCATCAGACAGCACACCACGCAATTTACCAGATATTATTTCGTGTCCATCAATCACACATCCCGGCACCGCCAGCGCAGATATCAGTCCCACACGTGCATTTGGTGCACCACAGACAACCTGGCGCAGGGCGCCCGTCCCATCATCAACCATCAACACGTGTAAATGGTCACTGTTTTCGTGTGGTTTACATTCAACAATACGCGCCGCAATTGGTGCGATGGGTGCAAAAACATCTTCGACCTCTAAGCCAATACGTGTTAATTCGTCCGAAATTTGTTCGGGTGTTAAATCCGTATCTAAATAATCTTGTAACCAATCATATGTCCATTTCATTTTTTTGCCCCCACATTAGAATCCAGCACTTTTTAACCATCTGACGTCATTACCACGAAAATCGCGCAAGTCCGGCAAATCATATTTCAACATTGCCAATCTGTCCCAACCAAAGCCGAATGCAAATCCCTGGTATTGGTCTGGGTTAATACCACAATTACGCAGAACATTTGGGTGAACCATACCCGCCCCCATAATTTCCAACCAACGTCCGTTTTTCCATTTCATATCAACCTCTATTGATGGGTCGGTAAACGGGAAATATGATGGACGAATACGCAATTCAACATCATCCATTTCAAAGAAACGTTTTAAAAATGCACGAATATCACCAATTAAATCCGACATTGTGATGTTTTTATTAACATATAACCCTTCAATCTGGCCGAACATAGGCGCGTGTGTTGCGTCCATTTCCTTTCTGTATGTGGCGCCAATACCAAACATTTTTACAGGTGCACCCGTTTTTTCCATAGTGCGAATTTGAATCGCAGATGTCTGGGTACGCATAACATTTCCATTTTCTAAAAAGAAGGAATCCTGCATATCACGTGCCGGATGATAGTCCGGTGTATTTAAAGCGGTAAAGTTATGCCAATCATCTTCGATTTCTGGTCCGGTGTGGGGCGTATAACCAAAAGATTGTAAAATTTCTGAGATTTCAATTAAACTTTGCGTCATTGGATGCAGTGTGCCACGATTTTCGGGCGCCGCATTTAACGACATATCTAACTTCTGTTTTTGCAGGCCCGCCATCAATACCGCGTTTTCAATTTCCGCCTGGCGTGTTTTAAACAATTCACGCAAGGTTTGGTTTTCCAGATTTAATGCCGCACGTGCATCATTATCCAGATTCTTCATTTCCTTTAACCGTGCGGTCATTGTGCCATTTTTACCGAACGTTGCGGTATATAAAGCCTGTAATTCTTCAAGTGTGTTTATGTTTTTAATTTGTTCCTGCATAACTGTTACCTTAAAAATTCTATTTAATACGAATAAAGGTCGTCAATTGACGACCTTTATATTACAAAACAAATACCCCGCCGACAAGGGATTATTTAGATTCCCCGGCGCTAAATCGTTTTGCAGTATCAACCAATTTAACAAAGTTTGCATCGCCTGCATATGCCATTTCGGCCAAAACCTTGCGGTCCAGGGCGATACCAGCCTTTTTCAAGCCGTTCATAAATTGGCTGTATGTCATACCATTTTGACGTACCGCAGCATTAATACGGACAATCCACAAACCACGAAATTCGCGTTTTTTCACACGACGATCGCGATATGCATACTGACCCGCCTTTTCCGTTTTTTCACGGGCGGCACGATATGTTGAATGATGACGGCCCAAGTAACCCTTGGCACGCGCCAAAATCTTGTTATGTTTTTGTTTTACGGTTGTTCCGCGTTTAACTCTTGCCATAATCGCCCCCTATTATTTCAAACCATATGGCGCCAGGATTTTAGCCTGACCCACCATGTTATCGTTCAAATACTGTGGTTTAGAACCCGCGTTGTTTGCACGAGCGGACTTTTTACGCAACAGTTTTTTATGGGCGTTACGGGCAACACGGATTTTACCGGTTGCAGTCATAGACGCACGCTTTTTCAAGTATGACTTTGTCTTTAATTTTGGCATTTTCTATCCTTTTATTTTTTCTAGGTTTTTGATGCCTGGTGGCAATGCCTGCCACTTTGGCTAGGGGTATTGTGGCATATTTTATGGAAAAATCAAGTTTTTATTGAATATCGGATTTTTTACGTATAAAGTATCCGTGATGAACCAGAATAAACTATCTTCCAGGGTATATACGATTATAAAATCTGCGGCCACCGCCGCGGTATTGCCCATTTTATTTATATACATTATGGTCGCAAAGCCAGATTATGCAATTTTAAACGGTTTGGCGCATATTGTGTTGCCGGTTGCAAATACCATTGGGGATATTGTTACGTGGCCCATTCGTGCGGTTGGAAATTCTGTGGATGGGATTCGCGAATTATCCAATTTACGCGATGAAAACGAAGAATTACGGGCGCGTCTGGATGTGGCACTGGCCAATAAATACGCGTGTGATGTCGCGTTGGCGGAAAACAAAAAACTGAATCACGAATTAAATATGGTATCGGCCCAGCCACATAAAACGATAATTGCAGATGTTCTTTATGACAACAGCGCATTTCACAACGCAACGTTTGTAATAAATCGTGGTACCGACAACGGGGTTGTGCGTGGCAATGTGGTTGTGTCTATGGATAATAAATTAGCCGGGATTGTTATTGATGCGGGGGGCAACTTTGCACGTGTGCGCGCACTGACGGATACGGATTCTAATATTGCGGTACGCGTGGCGGGAACGCCCGTCTATGGATTTTTGGCCGGCAATGGCAGTGGTACAACATCCATTGGTTTTTTTAGTGACCCACAGTTTCAACCGTCTAATGGATTAAAGTTAATCACCAGTAACATCAGCGGTGTTTTACCAAACGGAATATTTGTTGGTGAAATAATCAATGACACAGATGTTAAAACAATCACACCACGTGAATTATCACGGGTTATGGTTTTACAATTTGATAATCTGGGCGAATATAGATAAATGAAAGACAATATTATTAAATTTTTGCGCGATGCAACGCCTTGGTTGGCGGTAATAATACTGTGGCGATTATCAAATGCGTTTTGGAATCCGGCGGGAATATTGGCACTGATTCCGATATTTTATTGTTCTTTTGTACGGCCTGTGCCATATTTTACAGCGTATGCCATACTGTTTTGTTTTCTAATTGATTACAAATTTGAAACACTGGCGTTTTGGACGGCGTGGTATTGCCTGTTTTATGCGATTAACGGATTTCAGACATTCTTTGATTTAACAAAAATCGACCGCGCGGCAATTCATATTTTCATTGCATTTTTTGGTGTTGGAATGCTGGTATTGTTATTTGCTAATTTTAGTTTTATTGTTATGCTTGAAACATTGTGGATTATATTGTGGGCGGGCCTGCTTTATATCCCGATGGTACGAATTATAAAATGGGCACAAAATGATAGATAAAGAGGTTGCACGCACATTCGATAGACGCAGCGCACTGTTTTTAACAGGTGGGGTGGTATTGACGTCTGTGTTGGTTATGCGTATGTTGCAAATGCAACTTTTTAACTATCGTGAATACACAAAGAAAAGCCAAAATAATTCTTATCGTATGCAATTAGATATGGCAATACGTGGCCAGATTTTATCCGCAAATGGAAATCCAATTTCACGCGATGCGCCAATTTATAGAATCTATATAATTCCCGAAGAATCAGATGATATTGAAACACTGGTTAAAACGGTTGCCACCGATTTGGGGTTGCGGGAAAAATCTGTTAAAAATATACACAAGAAAATACAAAAACAACCAAAATTTCAACCGGTTCTGGTCAGTGAAAATACAAAGTGGGGAACACTGGCACGATTACAGGCAAAAAACCTGCCGGGGTTGCACGTGGAAAGTGGTTATGGGCGTGTATACGAACTGGGGCCGGCGGGGGCACAAATTTTTGGATATGTTGGCGCACCAAACAAAACCGTTCCAAACGCGCCGTTTTTTACAACGGGGATTACGGGACTTGAAAAAAAATACGATGATGATTTGGCGGGAACACCGGGGCAAACCGTTATGATTACAAATGCGGTGGGGCGCGTTACCGGCGAAGATAAAACACAATTTATTCCATCTATTCCGGGCGGTGATATAAAGACAACCATTGATGATAATATTCAACGTAAATTGTATGACGCATTGACCCAGCATCGCGCCGGTTGTGGTGTGGCAATGGATATTAATACGGGCAATATTCTGGCGATGGTTTCCACCCCCAGTTTTGATCCAAATATTTTCCGCACCGCCGATGGCGATGAATATATAAACACACTGCGCGAAGATTTTGCAAAACCATTTATGAACAAAGCGATTGAGGGATTGTATCCACCGGGATCTACCTTTAAAATTGTTGTGGCGTTGGCGGGTCTGGAATCGGGTGCAATCAATCCAAAGGAAAAAATATATTGTCCGGGACATTGGGACTATGGTGACAGACGTTATCACTGTTGGGAAGAAGAAGGACACGGCAAGGTCGACCTGTATGGCGCATTAAAGCATTCTTGCGACATTTATTTTTATCAAATGGCGTTGCGTATCGGTATCGATGCAATTAAATCTATGGCATTACGTCTGGGCTTTACGGAAAAGTTTATGGATGATATTCTGGCACGTGAAATGGGTGGTGTTATCCCAGACAGAAAATGGAAAGAAAAACAAATCGGTGTAAAATGGGTACACGGGGATACGATTATTTCCGGTATCGGCCAGGGTTTTATATTGTCTAACTGCCTGCAACTGGCGACAATGATGGCACGTGTGGCATCTAATCGTGTGGTGGTGCCAAAAATTATCAACAACGGGCGTGGCCCAAGGTTTTCACCACTGCGATTAAAAGACAAAAATATAAAGCACGTTTTAAAGGGCCTGGAACAGGTATTACAGCGTGGCGGTACCGCCAGTGGCAGTGCCGTTAATGTCAATGGAATGAAAATGGGCGGTAAAACCGGTACATCCCAGGTGCGCAGTATTTCAAAAAAAGAACGTGAAAGTGGTGTATTGACCAACGAACAATTAAAATGGTCTATGCGTAACCACGGACTGTTTGTTGGGTATGCACCATTGGAAAATCCAAAATATGCCGTATGTGTTGTTACCGAGCATTCGGGTTCCAGTTCGCCCGCCGCACGAACCGCCGCCACCGTTATGCGTGAACTGTTAAAAAGGGGAATATAAAAAATGGCCAAACAGACACGCGTTTCAAATGCATCTATGATGAGTTTTAATGAAAAACTGTCCCGTTTTTCGTGGGGTATGTTTGTGCCGATGTGTATTGTGTTGGCGATATCTATTGTTGTTTTGTATTCAGCGGGCGGTGGGGCGTGGCGCCCATTTGCATTATCGCAATTATTAAAAATTATTGCGGGGTTTGCGGTTTTCTTTTTTGTTGCGTTTACAAATATAAAAACCTGGATTAAGTCCGCATATGTTATCTATGCTATTGCGTTGATTATGATTGTATTGGTGACATTTGTTGGGCATACCGGAATGGGGGCCCAGCGTTGGTTAAACCTGGGGTTCTTTCATATTCAACCGTCAGAGTTAATTAAAATCGCGTTGGTGTTGGCGCTGGCGCGATATTTTGCGTGGATGAATTCGGTGGAATTGGGACAATTTAAAAACTATTTAATACCCGCATTGATGTTATTGGTACCATTTGGATTGATTGTTGCACAGCCGGATTTGGGTACGGCGTTATCCCTGGGGATGATTACGGTTGGGGTGTTTTATATCGTTGGTGCAAATAAAAAATGGTTTATTATTGCGGCTATCTTGGGGTTAATGGCGGCACCGGTTGTTTGGTATGGGGGCCTGCACGATTATCAGCGTGGGCGCATTATAACCTTTTTAAACCCCGACAGTGATGTCCAAGGGGCAGGGTACCAAATTAACCAGGCAAAGATTGCGTTTGGTTCGGGTGGTATGCTGGGCAAGGGGTATATGTCCGGCACACAATCACAACAATCTTTTTTGCCGGAAAAACATACAGACTTTATATTCACAATGCTGGGCGAAGAATTTGGTTTTGTCGGGGCATTTGGATTATTATTTATATATTCTTGGATTATTATCGTGTTGTTTTGGGCCGCAAAAACGTGCCGAAATCGATTTGGTCAGTTAATCTGTTTTGGTTTTATGTTGAACTTTTTCATTTATTATTTTATAAATATCGCAATGGTTTTAGGGTTAATGCCAACCGTTGGGGTGCCGTTGCCGTTGATGTCTTTTGGTGGCAGCAGTTTGCTTTCCCTGATGTTTGGATTCGGTTTGGCCCAAAACGCACACATTCACAAAGACCAACAATTATCGGCCAAGGGGAGTTAGAGATATGAAACTGCTTATTGTGGAATCACCATCAAAAGCCAAAACAATTGAAAAGTATCTGGGGGCGGGGT
>SUUO01000001.1:0-155568 GCA_015062485.1 Alphaproteobacteria bacterium | reverse complement strand
CCACCACTGCGCAGGTCGCACCCCGGCCTGTGTGCGACGGTAATCGTGACGGGGGGCGACCTGCGCAGTGGTGGTGGCCTGCGGTCGTTATTCGAAGGGGGCGAAAATCTGGGTGCTTTGGCGTGCTATACCGATGATGCGCGAACCCTGGAACCGTTAATTCGAAATGAATTGGCGGCGGCGGGTATTGGGCGTATTCACCCCGACGCGATGGCGTATATGACGGCGCACCTGGGGGGGGATCGAGGAATCACACGTGGCTTTTTAACCAAAATCGCCCTTTATGTAAATGATAAAAAGACCGTTGACTTAGATGATGTGGAAAAGTGTTTGCCGGATTCTGCGGCGGCGGATATGGACGATTTTTTATATTCGCTGACGGCGGGACATATTGCCCAGACGATGACGGCATTGGACCGATTGCTGTACGATAACGCGGAACCAAATATGCTGGTTCGTATGTTGGACGGTCATTTCAAGAAATTATTGACCGCGGTCGTTGATGGCCAGTTGCCACGTTTGTTCTGGAAGGTGGCGGAAAAGTTTAATAATGCGGTAAAAATTTGGCCCGCGGCCGAGATTACAAATGTTTTGATACGTCTAAATGAACTGGAAAAGCAATTACGTACCACCGGTATGCCGGGCGAGGTTTTATTACGTGACTTTGCCTTGAAATTGTCTGTGCGTGCGGCACGACTTGCAATAAAAAGAAGGAATTAATTAAAATGTTAGCATCTGTTTATGCCCCAAAGGATTTTAAACGCCTGCGCGTGGTTGGTGATCTGGTCGCGCGTTGTTTTGATTTTATTTCACCACATATTCGGGCGGGCATTTCCACTGGTGAAATTGATCGTATGGTTGCCGAATTTTTAAAAGAAAATGGTGCGCGTTCATCTGATTTGGGGTACCAGGGGTATCCAAAGCATATTTGTACATCTGTTAACGATGTTATTGTGCACGGCATCCCCAGTGACGATGTAATTTTAAAAGATGGTGATATTGTCAATGTTGACTTGACGGCTGAATTCAAGGGGTTTCACGGTGATGCATCGCGTATGTTTATGATTGGAAATGTGTCGCCCACGGCGCGCAAATTGGTTAATGTATGCCAAGATGCTTTGAATGCGGCAATTTCAATCTGCGGCCCTGGTGTTCCGCTGTCTGAAATTGGTCGCGTAATAGAAGAGGTTGTAACCCCACACGGCTTTTCAATATCGCGTGATTTTGTTGGTCACGGCATCGGCAAGGTTATGCACGATGACCCACAAATATATCACTTTTATGATAAGCGCTGGGATAAAGTAAAGATGGTGCCGGGCTTGGTATTTACGATAGAGCCAATGATTAACACGGGCCGTCCCGAATGCAAGATTGACGATGATGGCTGGACCGCGCGTACGGTTGATGGCGGTTTATCGGCCCAATGGGAACACACAATCGGTATTACCGAAGATGGCGCAATAATATTTACTGAAAAAATGGTCTAGGGATACATAATGCCAAAGTCTGATCCATTGATGCGTGCGGGACACCGCGAACGCCTGCGCAAGAAATTCGAGGCCGGCAAAACCAGTGACGCCGAAGAGATGGAATTGCTTTTGACATATGTTATTCAACGTCGCGATGTTCGTATTCCATCACGATTACTGACGGAAAAGTTTGATACCGCATATAATGCAATGATTGCAAATCCAGATGATATTAAATCTGTGCCCGGTGTGGGTGATGCGGTTGCGACATTCTTTAAATTATTGCACAGTATTGTGGCACGGGGATATTACGAACGGGACAAGAAAGAATCTGTTTTTATGACGATGGACAGTTTAAAAGACTATTGCCGTATGCACCTGGCAAATAAACCCACCGAAGAAATGCGTGTTATGTATCTTGATACCAAGGGGCGTGTTCTATGCGAAGAAATAAATGATATCGGTACGGCAAATCAATCTAATGTTTATCCAGATAAAATCTTGGCGCGTGCATTGCTTACCGGTGCGGCCAGTGTTGTATTATTTCATAATCATCCGGTTGGCACCTGTGACGCATCAGAAGCAGACAGAGATATGACACTGGATCTGGGAAAAATGTTGTTACAGCATAAAATACGTATTTACGATCATCTGATTATTGATAATTTTGGACAGATATATAGTATGCGCACGGCTGCGCATATGTTGGAACTGGATTTGGAAGAGGCCAGAATGGCCCTAAAACAAATCTGATACGTCGCACACCTGGCTCAGTTTTGTTGTGCCGCCCTGAATCATTTTATTGGTGTTTAGCGTGTATTCGGTTTTTGTTGCGACCGACGGTGTGTCCCACGTATCAACAAATGGGCGCGAGATTATTGTTGCGCCAAACGCCGGGGTGAAATGAAACTGAATCAATCGCAATGCACAATCGGCACCGTGCGTTGTTCTGAAACCCTTTGGGGTGATATCGCTAAATATTCCGTTGTCATTCATTTCAATTTTGTATTCGTCGTAATCGTGCGCATTCCCGGTTGCTACGTGTGTACGTGTAATTCTGTCCATATGTCCATCATTGTTAATGTCACGATTAAATTCGGCGACGCTTTCGATGCCTGCGCCAAATTCATCCAATGTGCCACGTATTACGGCATCGGGCGCCCCCAAACCATCTGAAAATTCACCACTGGGTTTGATGGCGCTTGGTGCGGGTTTTGATATAGTTGGCGTTTCATGGGCGGTTGTTGTACCAGATTTGCTAAAATCACCCTTTAACATCATAAACATCAGTGCACATATCGCCGCCAGCATTAAAATCAATAATACATTAACCAGTGTTCCACCACGCTGAGATTTCATTTTTTATTCCTTTATATCTGTTCTACACGTCCCGGCCTCCAGCCTTCGATTTGTCGAATGGCGCCAACTACTTTGTCCAGTTCCGCATCACTTAAATCCGAAATGCGTCGATTTATAGACAATCCCGTCAGACGTTCAATACTGCGCTGATATGCGACGGTGTTGTTTTCCGATGGGGGTGCATATCGACTGACTGCGTTTGCTATTGTCAGGTTGTTATAGTTTTTGCCACGCAACAACTGTTTTACCGCGCGTTGCCCCGTTTGTTCATCTGGGAATACGGCGAATCCGCCGGCCTCGCCAATGGCGCCGGCGCGACGTGAAAAATCAGACATACGGATGTTGCCCGGGTTATTATTTCGCCACGCGCGTGTGCCACCAACGTGTTTGTATTGGGTGTTGTCGGCGGCCACAAATATAACGTCCTTGCCGGATTGTATTGCGCGTACCGGCGTCATATTTTGCGCGGTCGCATTTTGAATAGGTGTTGCATAGTGTTCAATATTATCTGGTTTTGTTGTGGGGACGTCAATATCGCCCGGCACGCCCGCCGATGCCAACGGCGCTTCTGAATATGGTGTTGCGATGATATTTACACCGGAATCATAGATGTCTATTTCCTCGTACAGTTGGAATCCATCGTATTTTTTCATCTGCTTCTTGCGCAGGTCCAACAGCGCATTTACCGTATCCAACGGCACCGCAATCGTCTTGCACCCCCGGCCAATTAAATCCCCGCCATATATTGTATTAACAAAAACCGGAACTGCGCATATTGTCCCCAATATTAATATTAAATTCTTAACATTGTTTACTATGGACATCGTCTGTGCATTTTTTGATCCGCGTATCATCGCCCACGCCCAGCCCGCCAAAAGTATCCCAACAATAAAAATCAGAATTGCCCACGCATATTCAAAAAAAGTCTGGAAACTGCGAACAACACAGCCGGGATCTTCCATATAGATATTGACATTATCCACCGCCAGGTTACGAAAACCCGAATTGTTAAGCAACCTAAGTATCGTTTCGTTGTCCATTCACGTGCATGCGTTTTTATTTTTGTCCCGCCACACCGGTAAAAAATCCCGGTATTGAAAAGTCTTCGTCGTTTGCGGCAATTCCGGCCCACCCAAACAGGTCGCCCATAATGCCATTGTCATCGCGTTTTGCCTTTTTAAACGGCAATATATTTTTTAATTTTCCAATTTTTCCATTCCCTGATGGCTTCGGAGATTCCGGGATTTTATCCTGGGTCTGGGCAAATTCATTGGCCAGTTGCGCCAACGTTGCATCGGTGTCCGCCATATCATCGGTCATAGAAATGGAAAAATCGTCATTATCTACATCGTCTTTCGCTTCCTCGGGGGTGGGGTTTGTGTCTGGTTCCACATCCGATATAATATCTTCGCCCAATGGCGTCATAGATTCCAGCAATTCTTCCAGTGTTTTTTCGTGCTCTACGACGGGCGCATCGTCTGTGACAACATCGTCAATTGATACGGTTAATGTGTCAATGCTTTCCGCAACATCTGGTTCGGATGCGGGTTCAGTTGCATCCATTGTCGGGGCGACCTCTGGTTCGTTGACGGATGTGTCGGCTTTGTCATTTGCGGACAATATAGATAATATTGGAATTATTTTGTCGGATTCCGCTTCTTCCGTGATTTCGGGGACCGTTTCAACAACCGGTTCAACAACTGTTTCTTCTGGAATAATTTCTGGGATTGATTCTGGCTCTTGTACCGCATCTGTCTCGGGTTCAACGGTGTCAATTATTTCAGGGGTGGGTTCTTTGACTGTTTCGATTATTTGTGTTTCTGTTATTACCTGTGTCGTGTTTGTTGCGACATTTGTCAATGCATCGTCAGCATCAACCGGAACGCCAAATAACACGGTATCCGCCCCCAGTCCCAATGCACCGCGCACTTCTTCAAAAGCGGCACGAATCTGGGCCATTTCAAACACTTCATTACCAGAGATATAGATTATTTTTGTTTTCATCGAATTCAATCCCCCACAAATTACCCGTTCATTATATCACATTTTAGGGTTGAACGCATATAAAAAATATCTTAAACTGATACTATGGCTGATATAAAACAACAGATTTTTCAAGAGCTGGCCTCATTGGAAGAGGCTGCGGCCCGCCTGCGTGGCACCGCGGTTGCGGCCGGCAAGCAAACGGATCTAGAGGTGGCAATTTTAACCGAACAGGTAAAAAACCTGCGCGACAAAAACGCCCGTGCCACCGATATGATTGATAAATCCATAGATATATTAAAGAAGTTAGTATGAGTGTAGTTACCATTCCAATCGTTAACAAGAACTATCCTATGGGCTGTGAAGACGGGCAAGAGGCACGTCTTATCGATTTAGGTAAAATGGTTGATGCGCGTGCCCGCCAGATTTTGGATAAAATCGGCCCCTTGCCGGAAAGTGCGCTGTTGGCGACGTTGTGTATCGTTATGGCGGATGAGTTGCGGTCCAAGACGGCAACCTCCCCAAGTGTGACCGATGCAGACCTTAAAGAAATCTTGGCACGCATTCGTGAAATCAAACATAAAATAGCCCAGTAAAAAATAATTGCCCGTAAAAAAATCGGGCATTTTTTCTGTTGTTATTTTTTTTCAAATGTTCTAAATTTTGGGTACTATGGTAAAAGAAATTATCGAAAGAATTGATTCTCAACAACTGTCAGACGCACTGTCTGAACGTTACTTGTCATACGCGGTCAGTACGATTGTATCCCGTGCATTACCCGATGTTCGTGACGGGTTAAAGCCGGTACACCGCCGTATTTTGTATTCTATGTTGCGCCAGAAATTATCTCCATCGGCCGCATTTCGTAAATGTGCGACGGTCGTTGGTGACGTGTTGGGGCATTACCATCCCCACGGGGACAGTTCGGTTTATGATGCGATGGTTCGCCTGGCCCAGGATTTCTCTGTACGCTATCCATTAATTGACGGCCAGGGTAACTTTGGTAACATTGACGGCGACCCCCAGGCGGCATATCGATACACTGAATCCAAGATGACCGATGCCGCGATGTTGATTATGGAGGGACTGGACGAAGACAGCGTTGATATGATGCCGAATTTTGATGGCACAACAATGGAACCGGTTGTTATGCCGGGGGCGTTTCCGAATTTGCTGGCAAACGGTGGTATGGGGATTGCGGTTGGTATGGCGACGAATATTCCAACCCACAACGTGGCCGAGGTTTGCGATGCCTTGAACCTGGTTGTGGATCGGCCAGATGCCACCACCGCCCAAATTATGAAGAAAATGATTGGTCCCGATTTTCCAACTGGTGGTATCCTGATTGATTCTTTTGAAACGATTGTAAAGAATTATGATACTGGTCGTGGTGCATTTCGTGTTCGTGCGCGTTGGGCGGTCGAAGAATTGGAACGTGGCACATACCAGGTTGTAATTACCGAAATACCATACGGTATTGTGAAATCTAAATTGGTTGAACAAATCGGGGCATTGATTGATGGTAAAAAATTACCATTGGTTGATGATATTATTGATGAATCAACGACCGATGTTCGTATTGTTATCACGCCAAAGTCCAAGAATATCCCGGCGGATAAAATGATGGCGCATTTGTTTGCGATGACGGATTTGGAATCACGCTTTAACATGAACTTTAACGTGATTGATTCCAATGGTGCGCCCCGTGTTATGCCAATTGGTGACGTGTTGCGTGAATTTATCGCACACCAGAAAAGTGTTCTTTTGCGTCGTACAACGTGGCGACTGAACAATATTGCGCGCCGTCTGGAAATCTTGGGCGGATTGCTGGTTGTGTATTTGAATCTGGACCGCGTTATTGAGATTATCCGAACCGAAGACGATGCCAAGGCGGTTTTAGTTGCAGAATTCAACCTGACCGATATTCAGGTAGAGGCGATTTTAAACACGCGCCTGCGTTCATTGCGCAAACTGGAAGAAATGGAAATCAAACGCGAAGACGCCGCCCTGCGCGAAGAACAGCGTCAATTACAAGAATTGATGGCCAGTCCAGATATGCAAAACGAACAATTAAAGGCCTGGTTCACAGATATTAAAAAGCGTTATGATAAAAAGACCGCATTGGGGCGTCGTCGTACGACCTGGGCGGAACAAACCGAAGAGGTTGTCGTTGACGCGGACGAATTTATTGAAAAAGAACCATTAACAATAATTTTGTCGACAATGGGTTGGATTCGCGCGGCCAAGGGGCACCTGGATTTGAATGCGCTGGATATGAAATTCAAAGAGGGCGATGAATTACAGTTTGCGTTCCACGCAATGTCAACGGATAAGATTAATTTGTTTGCGTCCGGCGGTAAAATGTTTACGTTGCCGGCGAATGAATTGCCATCCGCGCGTGGTTTTGGTGAATCTGTGCGAATGATGGCGGATATTGGTGCGGATGAAACAATTGTGCGTGCATTTGTACTGGATACCAAGGCGAAATACCTGGTTGTGGGTCGTCACGGTGTTGGCTTTGTTGTGTCGGGTGAAAATTGCCTGGCCCAGACCCGCAATGGAAAACAGGTTATGAACGTCGATACGAAAAATCCGGCGATTATGTGCGTGCCGGTTTCGGGTGATATGGTCGCAATGTCGGGTTCGAATGATAAATTGCTGATATTTGCAACATCTGAAATCCCAGAAATGTCCCGTGGCAAGGGGGTAATCTTGCAGAAATATAATGCCGAACGCACCTATGTGTTGGACGTTATGTTCTTTGATGCCTCTGATGGCTTTGGCTGGACAACGGGTCGCGGTACAACACGGCTCGAAGATTGGAAACCGTGGGTTGCGCGTCGCGCGTCCCAGGGTCGAACAATCCCGGTCGGCTTCCCACGCAGTGGTAAATTTGGAAAATAAAAAGAATCCCGCGTTTGCGGGATTTTTTAATAAACCGGATATTCACGTGGATAATCGGGATTTGGGTGTTGCAGGGTGGATTTTACCCCACATCCGGCGATCATCACAGAAACCACAAACAAGATAAGCATTGTTTTCTTCATACCTTAAATTATATATCTCCGGGGCAGGGGTGTCAATTTTTTATATATGTGATTAAATTCTTGGGAATTTTATGATATAATACACTAAGCCCATCCAGAGAGAGAATATAAATGTCGTCACCAAAACTGTCGCGTGATTTGCGATTGTTGCTTGTTTTTTCCGCACTGCGCAATGTTACAGACCTGTTTTTGGGGACTTTTTTAATCTCGTTCATTATGCGTCTTTCCCCGAACGAGATTTTGTCTGTTTCAATGTACAAGTTGTTTGAATACGCGGCAACGTCTGCGGGATTTTTTATGTTTGCGCATTGGTGCAAACGCTATAACAAGGTTTCTGTATTTGCATTGAACCAGGTGCCAAAAATTGCACTGTTGCTTGCGATTATCTTGTTGGGTGATGATGTTGCTAAATATGTTATTCCGCTGGGGTTGTTGTATGGGATTGGTGCGGCGATGTATCATTTGCCAATGAATTTGATGGTCGGTGAAAAAAGTACACGTGAAACAGTTGGTCTTTTTATGGGGATAAAAAACGCCACCAATTACGCGGTCAAGGTTGTTGTTCCTGTTGTCTTGGGCTTCTTTATTGATACCGGCTCATACACATCGGTTGCATATGTTTTGTTGGGGCTGTCTGTTCTGGAATTGTTTTTGATGGCGTTTTTATCGCCGTCGCGTCATCGCACACGCCGGCCATTGGATTTTGGTGGTTTTTTCCGTTGTATGATGCGATTCCCGGTTATTCGCACCCTTTTTGCGATGGAAATAATGCGTGGCTTTGGGATGGGGCTACTGGCGTCTGTGATAACGATGTATACGGTATTTATGTTCAAGACAGATTTGAACCTTGGAATATTTACAACACTGTTTTCTGTGTTTTCGATACTTACATCTTGGCTGATGGGGCGTTTTGGGCGTCCGCGGTATTATGCGTATATAATATTTGTTGCGATGTTGATAAGCGCACTTGGAATTTCATTATTTGTGTGGCGTACGATACCGATAACATTTCTGGGGTATAATCTGGTTTATGCGACAGCAATTGTGGCACTGGACCAGGTGTGTTCTGTTAATATGTTTAAATTATCCAATTCGAAATGCGTAACCGCAAACCATAAAATAGAATACTTTGTATTTCGTGATTTTGCATTGTTTATCGGGCGCTGGATTGGGTATATGGGCCTGATGTATATCGGCGTTTTTGGGGGATATGCGTGGTTACGTTGGTATTTGGTTGTTATTACACTTTCGATTATGTTGGCGGCTGGGCTTGCAATGCAAATGTTGCCGTATTTCAAGAAAGGTAAATAAAAAACCGCCCAAATGGGCGGCGTTTATTTCTGTAATTCTTTTAATCGATATATAATGTTGAATATTTCCTTGGAATTGTGTTGCAGTGGTAAATTGCCATATGTTCTTTGTTTAACCATATTAATCAACTTAAAGAACTTGCGTGATTTTGCACGTGCCAACCATTTTTCTACATCAGATGATTTTTTATCTGCTTCTTTGCCAACACTATGTCTTGTCTGTGCCAACAGCAATCTTTCGCCGTTTCCATCCAGTGTGATAAAGCCTTGTTTATAGTCAACCTCCCAATCGTGCACATATTTGCTTGGTTTAACGGCGGCCCCGATTGGTTGTGTAATGGTCAATGTATATTTTCCCATATTCAACAGATTTTGCGTGAATTTGTATTGAATATGATTTTCCTTATGTGAAATCTCTACGAAAGACCCTGCATCTGTAATAAAAGCGGTTGCGATATCGTAAATTTGTGAAATTCTGTATGTTTTTTGCATATTTGTGCCTCGTTTTGAGCAAAATAATAATCCTAAAAACTATTTTTGTCAATGGTTTTTTTGCTCAACCTACAAACCGCCAACTGGCACAATTTTTGTGAACAAGGAAAGAAATTTTGCAGGAATATAAAAATTGACAAACTGTATATATGTGCTACAGTCTGGACTATGAAAATTGAACTGAAAAAATTAAATTTTGCAATGATTATGCGATGCGCGCACGATTTTTATCGTATTGTTGACAAGAATCGTGAACGCCTGGCCCCATATTTTTTCTGGGCGGGCAAGGGTGTAACCCCAAACCTTTCAAGTACGGTTTTGTTTATGGTGGCATATGTTTGTACGGTATCGTTTAAGCGTATAAAATATAAAATAACAAACGATGCATACGATATACCTTTTATTATTATGCGCGATGATTCAGTTGCGGGGATGATTGGTCTTGATAATATTAGCCCAATATCGCACGATGCTGAGATTTGGTTTTGGGTTTCCCAAGAAAACGAGGGGCTTTGTGTCGCCACACAATCGATTAAAAAAATAGAAGATTATTCACTGAACCAATTAAATTTACAATCATTATACGCCAGTGTT
Organism: Alphaproteobacteria bacterium; assembly: GCA_015062485.1. GTDB lineage: Bacteria > Pseudomonadota > Alphaproteobacteria > Rs-D84 > Rs-D84 > Enterousia. The sequence goes on along the minus strand of SUUO01000001.1, from coordinate 145,314 downwards.
GTTCATACGAACGAAAAATCAAAGGCTATGTTGAATCGCAACAATTATGTGGTTGAAGACATAAAATACAATGTGCCAATATCCGGTCGCAATCCAACAATTACAAATTTAATAAAGTTTAGAAAATACATCACAAGATAAAAAAACCGACCAAAAGGTCGGTTTGAATTTTTGGCAGCCCCAACATCGCCCCTTGCCAACCAATAATCAAACCTAGACGCAAAAACTCTATTAACCATATCCGTTTTTGCAGGTTTGCTAATTGTTCGTCTGCGTATTCGCCCTGCGTGCCTGTGGGCGTTGCCCACGAAAACTGCGTTTTCATATGGTGCATACGCACCAATATCGGCACTCTGGCGTATCCGGTTGGGTCTGCTTTAACAAAAATAAAAACCACCCAAAAGGTGGTCTTTTATTTTGGCAGCCCCAACCGGATTCGAACCGGTGTTCTCGCCTTGAAAGGGCGGTGTCCTAGGCCTCTAGACGATGGGGCCAAAACTGCCGTGTTCATATGAACGCCGGCAAATTATACATATATTTTTGCCCCGTGTCAAGTTTTTATTCCGCCGGCGCCGCGTCGGCTGCCAGTGGGTCGGATTCAACCATTGTGAACACGATTTCGGTGCCGTTGTCAGACGTCAAGACCAGCGTCCCATCACGCAATTCATATGTTGTGACCGTTGGCATAAATTGAAAGTATTCGGTTTCGGTCTGCATTGCGCCCGGTTCACCCATCATCATCGTGGATGCGAATCCATCAAATTTGATATTGTCGCCGTCGGCGGTGTATGCGCCGTTATAAAGGTTTACAACCTTGCCATTAACGCGCATTTCATCCGGCGCAAAAGACAGGACGACCGTCGCGCCCGGCTGGTTCGCGACAAAGTGTTTCCCCTTTAACATATCTGGGTTTTGTGTATTCATATCACAGGCCGCCAATGCCATCGCGCACGCGCCAATTGCGAATAACTTAAATTTCATATATTGCTCCTTTTGCTTCGTATAGAATCATTATAGACCAAAAATCAGAATAATAAATAAGAAAAAACACCGTCGAATGACGGTGTAAATACTGGCGGGATTGACGGGGCTCGAACCCGCGACCTTCTGCGTGACAGGCAGACGCTCTAACCAGCTGAGCTACAACCCCTTAAAGCGTTACGTATGATATATTGTCGGTGGAATAAATGCAAGTACTTTTTTTCAAAAAAATAAAAATCCCCAAACTGGGGATTGTTTAGCGTTCTTTTTGATCGGTTTGTGTATTTGTTTTAACGAATATCTTTTTTATCGCCGCAAAGAATTTCTTGCGCTTTTCGGCGCGTTTTGCAGACTTTTCCCAGGCGCGTTCCAGCATTTCGTTTTCTTTTTCTTCGGCGCGACGCAGTTTTTCTGCGCTGTATTCTTTCATTTCGCGACTCATTTTATCGTCCATTGGTTCGCGATAGTTTGCGTCTGTGATTGTGATGTTATCTTCGTCCATAAGATTCTCCTTTATCAAATTAAACCACCTCTGTAACGGCGCGCAGGGCCCCGTCGCGTGATAATTGAACAACGCGGATTTTCTTTTTCATTTCCGCGATTAAATCTGTGCGGTCGTATGCCGGTTGGGTGTGCAAGATGCGGTCTGCGAATGCGGCGTATGCGGCCTCGGCGCTTTCGGCGTGAATTGTGGTATAGAAATGATCGTGTCCCGTTCCCAACATTTCCCACAAAATAGATGCATTGTCGGTTGAAATTTCCCCGCCAATAATAACGTCCGGGGTCATACGTACAACCAAATCCAATAATCGTGCATAGTTCATATCATTTGTCTGTTCGGTACGCGATAATACAAAGTGTACGCGATTTTGTTGTGGTACACGTATTTCGCGCGCGTCTTCGACGGTGATAACGCGACTGTTTTTATCTATCAGTGTCAGCATATGGTTCAAAAACGTTGTCTTTCCGGTTGCGGTCGCGCCGCTAATCAAAATCGGACTGCCGTCATTGATTGCGCTCATCAGTCTTTCGTACGGGTCGTCTGGGCGAACGTTTTCGCGTGGTTTAACCTTTAACAACGGACGCCCCCGTTCCAGGTGATAGTTTTCAAAACTGGTTTCCGGTGCGCCACCACCGCGAATATTCATTGCCACCCCGCCGGTGACGTCATTTTCATCGTATTGAACGTTTGGTCCCGCAATGGCGGTAAATCGATGGTTGCCGGGCAATGTCGCGTACACCACCGGCATTCCGTGAATTGGGTCAAACGGACGTTCGTAAATATTTGCAACCGTGTGAATAAGGTCGATTAAATACTGTTTAGATAAAACCTCTGCCTGGTACGATACCCAGGGTACGCGCGCCCCGTGCAGGCGCATCCAAACCTCGCCCGCGTGGTTGATTGCGATTTCTTCTACAAACGATGGTTTATAGAATTCTTCCAGTGGACGCAACAAAGATTCCAATACTACATTTGACATTTATGTATATTTTACCATAAATCGTGACTTGAATCAAAAAGGTTTATTTGCTAAAATTAAAAAAAAGAGAGAAAGGACGATGAAAAAAACAATTCTTTTTGCACTGTGTTCTGTGTTGTCGTTGGGTGCGTGTACAACGGGCGATACGCCATACAACGTTGACGATTTTGCAACCGGTGGTGCGGATGCGCCATTGTATAACGAACGGACCAGTACATTTATGCAGGCGGATAATCAGTTTGCAAACATTGATTCGTATAAACCAAAAACGGCCGCGGAAAAAGAACAAACCGCAAACCGCTGGAATACATCCCGTATGGAAACCCGTTGGCAGGAATATCGTGGCACAATGGTCCGCGTCCAGATTTTGTTGGGTAATTCGGACCTGCGCGAAATGCGTTTGCGCCTGATGCAGAATGCGGACGGTATGGATATCAATGGCGACACGCGTACCATATTGGCCGCGGTTGCGGATTATGAAATGAAGCGTGTTTGTGGCCGCAATGCGTCCAGCATTGTTATGGTCTATGACAAACCGTCGTTTGATGTTATGCGTCCAACACCTTACTTTGATTACCGGATAGAGGCCGAGGGATCCACGATGCGCGAATATGGGTTCCGCTGTGTCTATAACAACTAAACAAGAACAACAAAACAACAAAAGGAAAGCAAATGAAAAAATTGATGATTGCATTGGGTTTGTGTGGTGTATTGGGTGCCTGTGACAGTAATGCCGGCGCACAAAATGGCGACACGGTTGTAATTAATTTTGCGGGCTATCTGGACGGGGTTCAGTTCCCAGGCGGCACCGCAGAGGGCTTTCCATTAAAATTGGGCAGCGGTCAATTCGTTCCTGGCTTCGAAGAACAACTGGTTGGCGCGGTAAAGGGCGAAGAACGCGATGTTAACATCACATTCCCAACAGAATATGTCCCAGAATTGGCGGGCAAAGATGTCGTGTTCAAGGTGACGGTTGTTGATATTATCGAAGAATAAAGTCAATATCTGATAAAAATCCCCCAATCGGGGGATTTTTTATTCGTTACTTCGTATTTTCATTGGTTTCAGGGGATTTGCATCCGAATGCCGAAAGATTTCATCACGCGCAATTGTTAACCTTATTTTTGTTTCCTGATATCGGGCCTCGCGTTCGTACGTGCGTTTCAGGCTATAAAATATTTGTTCCATTTGTGAATATGCCAAAAAAATTTCGCTTAATAAATCAGATTGTTTCGGGCGATACATTTCGGCAACCTTGAAATCTGCCTCTAAATCCGCCAGTGTGTCTTCTGTAATATCCATATCGTTTACCCCCATTGTTTATAAAAATAAAAACCGCATCTGAAAATCAAAAGCGGTTGGAGGGTAAAGACTATTCAAGAATAGATAGTGCTGTTTATTGGATATTCACAGCCCTCCAACCGACGGTTGGAGATTTTTTTCGTCATCAATGACGTTCTTGAGCGGGCCTTTACACCCCATACTGAACAAAAACATTCAGTACCCGTCAATTATACCCCACAAAAAACCATATTGCAAATAATTCGATAAATAAAAGTTTGGCGTGGTATATCTGTTTTTTCCAATTGTATTGCGCGCGGGATTTTTTTATAATCAACATATGGAAAAAGTACCAGATTTATTTATTATTGCCGAGCATTCAGATTTGCTTAAAAAACTGAACGAATGGGATATTGCGTACCATCAAAACGATGCGCCAATTGTTGATGATGCAACGTATGATGCGGCCAAACATCGCGCCCTGGATATTGAACGTGAATACCCGTCCCTGGCGGTGGCGGGGGCATCCACGCACGTTGGGGCGGCGGTGTCTGATAAATTTACATCTGTATCGCACAGTGTGCCGATGTTGTCCATATCCGATGTGTTTAATGAATCAGATGTGGCGGATTGGTATAACAAGTTGGCCGATAAAAATGTCTTTATTGAATTAAAGGTTGACGGTGTGTCATATTCGGCGCGATATGAGGGGGGAAAATTGGTGCGTGGCCTGACCCGGGGCAGTGGTACCCACGGCGAAGATATTACCGAAAATCTTAAAACCATACCTGATATTCCGCATACCTTGACCGGTGATTTCCCAGATGTTATTGAAATCCGGGGCGAAGTATATATGACCCGTAATGATTTCTTTGCGTTAAATTCCGACGGTGGAAAAACGTTCGCCAATCCGCGTAATGCGGCGGCGGGTTCGCTGCGACAACTGAATCCCGCGGTAACGGCGTCGCGCCGGCTAAGTGCGTTTGCATATACCTATGGCGAAATATCATCCCGTAACTTTGCAACCCAATCTGAATATTTTGAAAAATTACAATCCTGGGGGTTCAAGACCACACGCGCCTGGGCACATCACGCATCCAGTATGGATGAAATTCAGGAGGTGTATAATAAACTGATGCTGATGCGGCCCGATATTCCGTTTGACATAGACGGCCTGGTGATAAAGGTAAATGATATAGATTTACAAGAAAAAATGGGCGCACGTGCCAATTCCCCCCGGTGGGAGGTTGCATACAAATTCCCCGCCGCGCGTGCCATAACAACCCTGAATGATATTACAATCCAGGTCGGACGTACCGGTGTCTTGACGCCGGTGGCGGAATTAGAACCAATAAACATTGGTGGTGTGGTTGTATCGCGGGCAACACTGCATAACGCCGATGAAATCGCGCGTCTGAATGTAAAAATTGGGGACCGTGTTATTGTTCAACGTGCCGGTGATGTTATTCCGCAAATTGTTGATGTCGCGGAATCTGGACCCAACGCCACAGACTTTGTCTTTCCGGATGTTTGTCCGGTGTGTGGCGCCGCTGTTGTCCAAGATGCGGGTATGGTCGCACGTCGATGCGTAAATACTTTGGGGTGTCCGGCGCAAAGATTGGGCGAATTGGAACACTTTGTGTCGCGTGCCGGTTTTGACATAGAGGGCTTAGGAACACGTCAACTGGAATTATTTATATCACGTGGCTGGATTGAAACGCCGGCGGACATATTTACGTTAATTGCGCGCCACGGTGATGATTTGCGCCGACTGGATGGCTTTGGCGATAAATCCGTGGATAATTTGAACAACGCGATTGAACGTGCGCGTGACATAGAACTGCATAAATTGATATACGCAATTGGCATTCCGGAAATTGGCGCCGTCACGGCCAAGGTGTTGGCACGTGCGTTTGGTGATTTTGATGCCTTGCGCGGGGCAGGGGCGTGGAAATTAAAGACCATTGATGGCATTGGCGATGTTATGGCGGATGAAATTGTATCGTTCTTTGCCAATCCAAACAATATCGCGGCAATAGATGCGTTGTTGGCACAAATTCGTGTACGTAATAATGCGATGTCGCCGTCGGATACGACCGGGCCATTGGCGGGCAAGCGTGTTGTATTAACGGGAACGCTGTCGAAATATACCCGGGATGCGGCGCGCGAGATTTTAGAACGCCTGGGGGCGACCGTAACGGGCAGTGTTTCAAACAAAACAGATATTGTCTTGGCTGGGGCGGATGCGGGGTCTAAATTATCCAAGGCAACCGAATTGGGGATAACAATTTGGGGCGAAGATGATTTTGAAAATGTAATAAATGCATAAAAAAATCCCCCCGGTCGGGGGGATTTTTTAAATCTTAGTGCAACCGATTTGCCATTTTCCCCAGTTCGCTTTGCATTACTGCGCCACGTGTGGAATTAAAGCGTGTAACCATTGCGCGATTGTCCAATGCGTGTTTAAACGCGGCCATTGAATCTGCATCGCTATATGTTGCAACGATTGTGTTAAATGTTTTGTTTTTAATAACAATATTTTTAACAATTGTTTCTTCTTTGTCGGCGAATGTGATTTCCGCTTTGAATTTATCGCCAACGGAATAGTGTGCCTTGCCGTATGCATAATCACGTGTGTTTTTTGTCCCATCCAAGAATACATCAACACGATGAACGGCGACGTTATTAATCAATGCTAAGAACTGATCTTTCATATATTTTTCCTTTTACTTACTTTTTTTATCTTGGGACAGGTATTTTAACGAATTTATTACACCTGTCCATAAAAAAATAAAGCGTCGGGTTATAACGACGCCTTATTTATTATTTCTGGTTTTGTTGTTGAGCATCGGTTATCTTTTTAAATGTTTCTTTTGCGGATGCCAGTGCTTCTTGTGATTTTGCTAGCATATCTTCGCGTTTAAACAACGCCGATGTCACGCGAGAAACCAAGAAAGGTTTGGTTATGCGTTCAATAATCTTGCCAGATTTACGGTCAATGACCGTTACAATGCGCGGTTGCGCGTAATTATGTTTATTTTCTGGATCTTGTTTGTTTTCGATTTCCAGTCTGAAATCATCAACATCGTAAATATCTGTTGGCATTGCACGCTTCTTGGATTCTAAATCCTTGCGATGTGTGATTTTTGTTGTGTTGTTAATAACGGCAATAACCTTATTCGCAAATTTACGATCTTTGGCAGGGGCGATAATCAGCGCGTCTGTCAAGACATAAAAGTTATAACGTTTGTCTGCGGCGGTAAAACGTGGTGTAAACGTGATTTTTACCGGCTGTTCCGTTACGATTTGTTCGTTTACTGGTACAGATCCTAAATCTTCCATTTTTGTATCTCCGTTGTTAAATCTTTCGCATATTTAGTATAGACAAATTACAATAAATGTCAAGTCTTTTTTACCTGTTGCGGGACGATTATTTTAGTGATATATTTTTACCTGTCCAATAAAAAATAACAAAAAGGAATATTTGATGTTATTAAAGGGTAAAAAGATTTTAATCACGGGCGTTGCAAACGATTGGTCTATGGCGTGGGCGATTGCCAAACGTGCGTCGGAAATGGGGGCTGAAATCGCGATGCCATATGCGATGCCGGCATTGGAAAAACGTGTTCGTCCATTGGCAGAATCGATTGGGGCTAAATTTGTTCAGGAATGCAACGTTCAAAACGATGAACAACTGGATGATTTGTTTAATAAGATTGGGGCCGAATGGGGGCACCTGGACGGGATGTTGCACGCGATTGCATTTTCGGATAAAAATGAATTAACCGGCCGCTATGCCGATACAACACGTGATAATTTCAAGAATACGATGGATATTTCTGTCTATTCATTGGTTGACTTAACGCGTCGCGCATCTAAATTGATGGACAATGGTGGTTCTATTGTCACCTTGACATATTATGGTGGGGAAAAATCCGTGCCAAATTATAACGTAATGGGTGTGGCAAAATCCGCCCTGGACAGCAGTGTTCGTTACCTGGCATCTGATTTGGGGCGCGACGGTATTCGCGTCAATGCAATCAGTGCGGGTCCGATTATGACCCTGGCGTCCAGTGGGGTTGGCGGGTTCAAGGCGATGTTGCGCCTGAATGCGGAACAAACACCATTGCGTCGCAATATGACGCTGGACGATGTTTCGGGTGCGGCAATGTATTTGTTCAGTGACCTGTCATCGGCCGTCACCGGCGAGGTTCATCACGTCGACTGTGGTTATTCCACAACCGGTATGATGCCAAATGAAATGAAAGATATTTTGTTAAAGAATCTTGATAATTAAAAATCCCGCCATCTGTGCCCCGCGCAAACAAATGTTTACGCGGGGTGACGGTCGGCGTTTTTTAATATGTGCACGCTGTAGTATTTATATTAATTTTGCCTGTTTCATCATAATATGTACCAATTGGTAAATAACAATCGGTTTTAGCTGTTTGTTTTGTGCCTGTTGTGCCACGTGGCAGTTCGCTAAGTGCAGAGTCTGTATAAATATCTTCTGCCAATGGGCATTGTACGCAATCTGATGAAATAGATGCAGGACCAGAATAATATCCTTGGGAACAGCTGCTGCAACCCAAGCCTGATGAGCCATCGCTTTCAATTGCGCGGACGCCATATCTATTGTATTCGCCGGCGGGACATCCATAAGTGTCAACAGAATAGTCTGATGTTTTTGTTGTGCCACTGGTACAACCCTTGCCGCCGATAAAGTAGCCTTTCGCAGGATGCGAATAGTCTCCATAGTCAGTCCACGGGACTTGGAGTTGGGCTACTGTTTCGCATATTTCTTGGTCGCTATAACAAACAATGTTGTGTGAAGCTTTGTAATTCTCGCCGTTGTATAAATAATACCCTCCATATGGCATACAGTACTTATATTCGCTGTAATATGTGGTGTTGCCAAATGTGCTTTGAAAACTGGGCTTGCACCATTTGAATGAACTGCCACAGAAGCCTGCGCTGTTTATTTCATCATAATCACCACAGGTAACCGTACTGCAATAGACGGTTGTGGCGGACGTGTCTGGTGGCCAGATTGCCAGTCCTAATGCGATTAAAAACAATTTTTTCATTTTCTTTCCTCCTTTAATCCCAGGAAAACGGTCCTTTGGATTCGGCATAAAATCTGGTTGACTGGTGGCGCAAAACTGGGGTAAAATAAGCCTAAGAAATGTTGAAAACAAAGGACCGTTTGGATTCGGCAGTGTTTTTTAGGATTTTATTTCGTATTTTCAATGGATTGTTTATAAAAACAAGGTTCCCATTTTTTTATAATTTTAATATTAATTACTTCGCAAAATAAAAGTTTATGTTAGTGATTAGTGGTGAGCCGTAAGTGGAGAGTAGAAGCACTATGAAGTGCCACACAAACACTATCCACTAACACTAAACTTTTATTTATCTTACTGTTTGCATATAAAAAAACAATCGGATATAATAGGTGTGTTATGGCGGTTTGCCATAACGGGGTGTAGTAACCCGTGCAAGAAGCGTTTGGAATCGAAATCCGGCGCGCCATTGGCGTGTTTTTTCATATGATTCCCAGACGAAAGATAAGAAAAACTCCTGAAAACACATATGGTGTCAGGAGGGTTGCGAATATATCGAATAAGCACACAATTCTTCTTGATTGTTACTAACCTCCTGACCACTCGTTTTTGCGCGTGGTTTTTTACTTGTAAAAGAACAGGAGAAAAAACAATGAAAAAAATATTTATTCTATCAATGACGGGCGCATTATTAGCCACGCCAGTTACGGCGGCACAACGGTGCATAAATAACAATTGGGACCATTGTAATTTTTATTATGAAGACGGTAACAATTATACTGGGATGCTATGGAATGTGGCATCGGACGTTGATAATTGCCCATCTGTTGTAGGTGGTGTTGCTGTTATGACTACAAATTACAGCATGGAAGGGTTATATAACGCATTACCCAACGAATATATTTACGATCAGAGTTATCAAGGAATGACCGACCAGGCAATATGCGTCTGCAAAATGACACAGCCATATACAGGAAAATATTTCGTTGTACCGCATCCTAAGGTAGGTGTCAATACAGGTGAGGCGTATTGCGCGCGAAATTGTGCACAATCGTTCATGCAAGACGAAACTTTTCGTAATCTGATTTTAGACATAAAAGAGTAAAAACATGAAACACAAAATTATTGCATTATTTATATTGATGCCTTGGCCTGCATTTGCCGAGGCCCCATCAACGTCATGTCCATCGGAATACATCACGATTGACACCCCAGAAATTACAATCGCCACAACATGCCCATCAGGAGCAGTTTCTTTGGGCAGTGCAGATTCGTGCCTGGCCCAGAATCCATCAATTGATTGCTGGATGTATGCGCCGGTGGGAATGTCTTTCACAGACAATTCTGGAACATATGAATTTACCGACGTATGCACAATGGATTAAAATATCCCGCATTTCGCGGGATTTTTTATTCGTCCAATGCGACGATAAATATTCCACGCTTGTCGGCCTGTTTTATAACGGCGGGTTTGTTGACGACAAAGCACGTCTTGGTATTTACCACAATCCCACGCAGGTTTGCGTCCGCCACCGCATTCACCGTGTCAACGCCAATCGCCGGAATGTCAATGCGTAAGTCCTGGCCGGGTTTCGTCATTTTTGCAAAGACACCGCTTTTACGCTTGTGATTTGTGCGCATTTCAACCACACGGTTCAGCATACGTGCCGTTCCCTCGGCGGCCTCGACCGCGATAACTTGTTTATCAACAACGACGGATGCGCCAATATCGGCGGCGCCAATGGTGTGTGAAACCTCTATTGCGCGTTCAATGTTCTTTTTGTCGGCGCTGGTTGGTTTGGTCTTGGTTTGTACACCCGCCGTTTCAAAGGCCAATTCTGGGGCCAAATCTTGGGCCGCGACAATTTCAAATCCCTGTTTTTCCAGAACGCTATTTAATGCAACCGCCATAGAATCATACCCCCGTTGATTTTTTAATATTTTTAACAATGTCCAAAATGTCCACCAGTCCGGTCGAATGTCCGAAAAATTCGGATGCCCCAGCGCCCCAACCATCGTAATTTTTTTGATGCCGCGGCGTTTAAATTCGCGTATGGCGCGCCCGCTGCCCCCCAGGCGTACGGTCAAATCGGGGTTTAGTTCCGGGTTAACAAAATTCTTTAACCCAACAACAAACACGTCCCATCCCGCGCGTTTCAGTGCATCCCGCGTAAAAAACGGCAGGTCCAACGCCCCCGCAACCAGTGCTATTTTTTTATCTGTGTTTTTCTTCATAATTCCAATGGTACGCATAAAAGGCACTGGAATCAAGTTTCAATTTATGTTAAAATTCTATATAAATAAAACCTGGGTTATTGTAATGAAAAAAGTATCTTATGTTTTGCTGTCTGCAATGCTGGCGTCGCCGTCATATGCAAAAATTGATGCAGATATGTTTATTGATGAGGTTTCACGCGGTGTTGACGTTGTCGCCGCCCCACGTGTTGCGCCAAATGTTGTTGACGATGCGCCCGGTGCCCTTGGGGCAGAGGTTTATGAAACCGCCGGCATAATCGAAAATGGTGATATGCGTATGTTTATCCCAACGTCAATGTATGTGCGTATGGGGGGTGGATTAAACCTGGGGTTTGCGACGTCGCGCGCAACGTATGATGGCGCTCGGTATGAATCCTCGGGGTCGTATTCTACACAAATCGGCCTGGGGTGGAATTTATCGTCTTTTGTTCGCACAGAATTGGATTTTCAAACAACGACACTTAAATTTTCAGACGTTGAAAATATGGACGCTAATTATCAGACTCTTGGCGGAATGTTGTACTTTGATTTGGCGCGTCGCTATGTCCAAATGGGGGATATAACACATCGTCGTACATTTGTTCCATTTATGGGTGTTGGTGCGGCGTTTGGTGCATATCGGTTTAATGGTGCAAACGGTGCGGATGGTGCAATTTTGGCGGTGCCACGTGCGGTATTGGGTTTCAATGTAATGTTTAATGACCTAATCGGTCTGGACGTTTATTATCAGTACCAGATGATGATTGGCAACGGTTTTGGTTGGGATGCACCACGTGGTGGTGTGGACAGCATAAGTAACATTATGGCATCCTTCCGGGTGAATTTCTAAATGGGGGTATGGGATATGAATAAAAAGGTTTTATTTTCAGTATTTGCGTTAATGCCAGTGGTGGCAAATGCCGCAATTCCATACCGTGTGGAAATGGTTGAAATGCCGGTTATAATCCCGGAATCTGGTAACGATCCGGAATCTTTTGCGCGCGAACATCGTTTTTATATTGGCGCATCATATAATTTTTCAATGTGGTCTGATGATAATGACGGTCAAATTGCAGTCAACGGCAAAAATACTTCGTCATTTGACGTCAGTGCCGGTATCCGTATTTACGACACTTTTAGATTAGAGGCAAACTATATCCGCAACAACGCCGAATGGGATGCGTTCAAGATAACGGGTGATATGGCATTTATAAACGCCATATTTGATGCCAGAATCGACAGTATGTATCGTCTTTTCCGGTCCCAGATGATTGTACCATACGTTGGATTTGGTGCGGGGTTGTCTTGGAACAGTGCAGATGGCGCACACCTGGATAAAAAGATTAGTCCGGCGGCGGCGGCCCTGGCGGGGATTGCGGTTGAATTTGGTGAACACTTTACATTGGATTTTGGATACCGTTATATGTATATGTTTGAACCGGGATTGGACGCGATTGCTGATTTTAGTCCCATCGCGCACCAGTTTCGTGCGGGTGTGCGTATAAACTTCTAAGGGGCGCGGGATGAAGACCTGTCCTTTTTTTGGTCGCTGTGGCGGGTGCAAGTTTGATTTTACCGCCCCAGATTATCACGATGCTAAGATTTCGACACTGCCAAAATTGCCAATGACGGATGCACCGGTGTGGATTGATGCGGGATTGCGCCGTCGTGGGGACTTTTGTTTTGCGCCGGGTGTCTTTGGTTTGTTTGAGGGCGGCACAAAAAATATTATCCCAATAACGCATTGTCCAAATATGGCACCGGAAATTAACGCGGTCTTGCCGGCATTGGCGGGATTACCGTGGACGGGTGCGGGGGCGTGCCTGGTGACGGTGTGTGATAATGGGGTGGATGTGAATATAACATCGTCTGTCCCGTATGTCGGCCCAGAATTAAGGAACGCGATTCTAGATTTACCCGTTTTACGTGTAACCTGGAACGATAAAATTATTTTTGAAAAATCTAAACCCGTAATAAGTTTTGGTGATAAAACCATTGAATATCCATCACACGCATTTTTACAGCCCACAATCAGTGGTGCGGATGCGTTGCGTAATATGGTTGTGCACGCGGCGCACGGTGCGGGGCGTGTGGCGGATTTATTTTGTGGACTGGGGAATTTTACATTCGCGCTGAATGCGGATGGTTTTGATGTTGTTGGTACGGGGGCAAAGCGGGATTTGTTCAAGCGCCCCTTAACGGTCGGAATGCTGAATACATATGATTGTGTGGTAATGGATCCGCCACGTGCCGGTGCCGATGCCCAGTGTCGGGAATTGATAAAAAGTAATGTCGGGCGTGTGATTTATGTTTCGTGCAATCCGCAAACATTTCGTCGTGATATGGAAATATTAACACGCGGCGGATATAAACTGTGTACTTTAATTCCGGTCGACCAATTCGTGGGCAGTACGCACTGGGAAATCTTTTCAGTATTTGAAAAATAGCCTTGCCTAAAATCGCGCAAATCGTTATAATACGTGGCATAGAGACGAAAAACATATGCCGAATCCAATGGGACGTTTTTCCTCGGCATAAATTCATAATTAAAAATCCCTGATTTCTGCATATTTTATCCTCCGTTTTTGTGCCGAATCCAAAAGTCGGTTTGTTTGCGGCAATATTATTAGGATTGGTTTCGTCAAGTGCATTTGCAGGTGAATATATATCAAATACTGGTTGGGCGCAGCCTTGTCTACTGACCGGAAATTCAGATGCGTCACTGGCGCCGGCGTGTAATACATGGTGTCAAAATCAGTATGGTTCAACATATTACGGTACCGCGGTCGCGGCAACACGGTGCGATATTATTGGCATAGAGGATACGCAATATCTGTATTGTTGTGTAAACAAGGCGGCAACAGACATAATATATAACTGTAAGTGTTCCGATCCTAACCAGTTGACAATTCAAGATAAATCAAGTGACTCTGTGGCCGGGATTGCATACACAGTTAAGTCTGTTGGTGAGGGCGATGGTGAAATTCTTACATTTACATGCTCTAATTCGTACTGTTTTTGTGATAGTCAGTATTATGGTGAACGTAAAACATTATCCGCGTCTGCATCGGGGGACTGTACAAAATGTCCCTGCTTGCCGGATACATACGGTCAAAACACCAACACAAAATTATGTGGTTGGACGGCAAATGGTTATTATTCTTTAAACGACAATACCAAGACCCCCAGCACCACATTGGCGAATTGTAAAATTGGTCCCGCTTCTTCCTCTATTCCCGTTGCATACAGAACGTATGAGGACTTGGTCGGAACATTTGTAATGGATACATATTGTCCGCATTCGGGTGTCGGCGTTTGCGAAGAAATAACACGCGTATGCAGCAGTACTACCGCCGATGCAGCGTATACCATTGGCGAACCAGTTATTGCGCAGGGGTCAAATTGTTGGTGCCACGTTAATGACAAATACTTGTTTATTAGTACCTTTGGTGGGCAAAATGCGGCGTGTAGTAGTGGTTGCCTAACTGCGTGTAAAAGTGTGGTAAGTTCCAATCCAGATGTTCGTGCGACATTGGGGTGTGATGAATAAAAAAATACCGCCGTTGCCGGCGGTATTTCCGAATGCCCCGAAAGGAAGGAAAGGAGAAAAAGAAATTGGGCATTCTAAAAAAATGTTCTGGGGTCCACGGTCCAGAGGAGAGAGAATGTAGGAGGGAGTCTGAATCCCTGGACCCCACAGATGCTTTCGCACCTGGTCATCGGCTTTGCTTCCTTTGACGAATCGAAATATAATACAGATATTTGCTTTTGTCAAGTGTTTTGTCAAAAAAATTTTTAGTATTGTCATTTTTTTCTAAAAATTCCTAAAAAAAGCCCGAAATATCCCTAAAAACCTAGGAAATGGTACTTGTTGTATGAATTGGTGCCGGGGCATAAAATTTGTGGTGTGCTGGAACGTTCTGATGGATTCTGGCGAATATCGAAGAAGGAGAGAGAAAAATGACCCACGAAGATGTATGGCGGGCAATAGAACGCTTTGCAACCGAACACGGTATGTCTTGTTCGGGGTTGGCAAAGTGCAGTGGTTTGGACCCAACAACCTTTAATAAAAGCAAGCGTTGGTCCAAAGAAGGACAGCCCAGATGGCCGTCGACAAACAGTATTTCCAAGATTTTGTCGTCGACCGGGGCGCGAATCCAAGACTTTACCAAGTATATTGATTCGCCCCAGGATTCTGGACGCGACTAAGCACACTTTTTATGCACGGTTTCGACACCCCAAAAACCACGCGCACTATGCACGTGGTTTTTTGTTGGACAATCGGGGTGCTATGGGGTATTGTATCTATATGCTATCGGGAATAAGAATATTTGCAGATGATCCAATTTGGCGGCAAATTTTGTCCGAATTAAACGCCACTGTATTGGATGCGCCAACGGTAACGGATGTCGATATGGCGAATCTGGACATCTCAGACCCGGTTCATCCAATGGAATTAAAGGCGCGAATACTGTCGGCGACGGATAATTCGCGTTTGCTGGGCCAGATTTTTGGCACGCCAACAACATTGCCGTATATTCAGGGGAAATTGGTAATCGCACTTTATAAAAGTGGCGGTATGTCATCATCAGATTTGAAACGTGCGTTGGGATATGCGGCGGACACATCTACGCATACGGTGGATACTGCGATTTATCAGTTGCGCCGAAAATTTGGTCGCGATTTTATTACTACAAATAATGGGGTGTATAAACTTGGCCGGATATAAGGTATTTTCTTTTGATAAAATCCCCAGCACCCAGGACGCCGCGCACGAATTAATTGCCACCGGACACGGTGCAAATCGTACGGCGGTTGTTGCCCAGGCGCAAAGTGCGGGGCGGGGGCGTCATCGTCGTAAATGGGTATCACATCACGGTAATTTGTACGTCAGTTTTATTTACGATTGCGATGTGCGTGATGGGCGCCTGGCGTATGCGGTGGCGGTGGCGGTGGCGGAAACGTTGGCAACATATGGCATTGCGCCAACAATTAAATGGCCAAATGATATCTTGATTGATGGTAAAAAGGTTTGTGGAATTTTAATCGAATATTCTGGCCCCTATGTCATTGTGGGCATCGGTATAAATATTCAGACCAACCCAACGGTACGCGAATACAAAACGACCAAGTTGGATAATTATATCCCGGATTTGTCACCAAATGAATTGCTGGGGGTGTTGATGCGCAATTTGGATAAATGGCGTCGCACAGAATTTTCGCTTGTACGCGCCCGTTGGATGCAGTTGGTTGAACATTTAAACAAAGATGTTCTGTACCAGGGGGCGCCCGCCGAATTGATCGGAATAAATGAAAACGGCGCATTGATTTTGCGTCGTGATACACGGTACTTATTGGTGTATGGTGATGAAATAACAATGCTGTAAGTGGCGGATTTCTGCGGTTTTGTAAATATGTGCTTGACTTTTATTTAAAAATATGATATACTTTGCACCATCAAAGACATAAATTATGCCCACAACATTTGTTGGGGATTTTTTTTGTCTGTTTTTTAGCCGCACATTTTTGTGCGGTTTTTTTATTTGTCACAAATCATATGGGGGGATTTTCAGAAATGAATCTAAGACTGATAAAAAATCCAGACGAAACGAAAAAGTTATCATATCAAATTGCGCGTGTTGTTTATGCGGAAACATCCGCATCATCACTGACCGCGGTCGAGGCACTGGTATCAATGATAAACAATGCATCACGTGCCAGCGGCAGAAGTTTCGCACAAATAATATCTGATACCGATATGTTTGAATCGTTAAATGAAACATCCGTTCGTCACGAAATGTTATCGGCCCCCCCACTTTCACGCGGATTTCAAATGTGCTTGCGGGTTGTTGGTCGAATGTTGATGGGTGGATTGCCGGATATGTGTCGTGGGGCAACACGCTTTCATCACGGTGATGTAAATCCAGATTGGGCACGTTCGCGTGGGTATATATTGGATATTGATGAATTGCTGTTTTATTTATAAGTGGAAATAAAAAATGAACAAGTTTTACAAGGGCGGATTCCTAAGCGGCTATCGAACATATATTATGTCATCTGTTGGAATCTTGTCGGCGATTGCAGCCTATGCGGTCGGAGACAGTGATATTTTCATAACACTGCAAAGTATTTTTACATTGGGTGGAATTTTCTTTTTACGTAAATCGAATGAACCAAAGGATAAATCAAATGGATAAAGTTCCAGAAAAATTTTTAAACGAAGACGGCACATTAAACGCAGATGCATTGATGAAATCTTATTCAGAACTTGAACGCAAAATTGGAACAATGATAACGGTGCCAACCGATGGATGTGATGAAAACGTGCGTGCGCGTTTTAATCGTGCGATTGGTGTGCCGGAAACATCTGATGAATATCCAACAAATGAAATATTTGATGATGAAAATTTAAAAAATAAATTTCACGAAATTGGATTAACATCAACCCAGGTTGAAAAAATTTATGATATTGCAAATGAATTTCTTGCGCCTGTGATATCAGATTTATACAACACGCAAAATGAAAAAAATGCACTTGCAGAATTAAAAAACTTTTTCGGTGGAACGGAAAAAATGAATGATGCATTGCGTGCGGTTGATGCGTTTGGAAAAAAGTTTTTACCCGCCGATGCATTTGATGAGCTGTGCTCTTCACCCCAGGGAATCCAAGGCATTTATCGTATGATGCAATCAATGGAACCAAATGTTGAAACCGAAAAAAATGAAATAAAAAATTTAACGGATTCAGATTTGCGACGTATGATGCGTGATCCAAAATATTGGCGTGATGGTGATGCTGAATACATACGCAAAATAGAAAATGGTTTTAAAAAATTATATTCATAAGAAAAAAAATTCACTTTCTTCTTTACTAATTTTTGATATTCATATAAAATACCAAGTAAGAACAAAACAAATTTGTTCTATCCAAAAAATAGAAGAGAAGGAGAGAAATATGGTCTTTGGCCTGTTCAAAAAATCTGCAAAGAAAGCAGTTGTGAAACCAGCCGCAAAACCGGTTGCAAAAAAAGAACCTGCAAAGAAAGCGCCAGCAAAGAAAGTTGCTGCAAAAAAGCCAGTTGCAAAAAAAGCACCTGCGAAAAAAGTTGCTGCTGCAAAACCGGTTGCAAAGAAAGCACCAGCAAAGAAAGTTGCTGCAAAAAAGCCAGTTGCGAAAAAAGCGCCTGCAAAAAAAGTAGCGGTTAAAAAACCAGTTGCAAAAAAAGCACCTGCAAAGAAACCAGCCGCAAAACCGGTTGCAAAGAAAGCACCAGCGAAAAAAGTAGCGGTTAAAAAACCGGTTGCGAAAAAAGCACCTGCGAAGAAAGTTGCTGCAAAACCAGCGGCGAAAAAAGTTGCAGTTAAAAAAGTTGCTGCAAAACCAGTTGCAAAAAAAGCGTGCGCAAAAAAATGTGCAAAAAAGAAATAATATAATTTCTTTACACTATTAACCCGAACAATCGTTCGGGTTTTTCTTTTGAAAATTTCAGTCAGATGAAATATACAGTCTGACTGAATTTTTTATTGCGGACAAGTCTTGCCACCCCGCATTTATTTTATGTTCACGGCGCATTTATTGCATAACCGTTTCATAAAATTGTCGCGCAAATTGCGCATCTTTCATTTAACCAAACAAAGGAAATAAATATGTCCGTTTCAATTGATCAGGTCTTCGTAAAGCAATTCGAGGCCGATGTTCATTTAGCCTATCAACAGATGGGCACAAAACTGCGTTCAACCGTTCGCAGCAAATCAGGTGTTGTTGGCGCATCTACCACATTCCAAAAGGTTGGTCGTGGCACCGCCAGCACAAAATCACGTCACGGTATTGTACCGGTAATGAATTTGAACCACGAACCTGTGGAATGTATGTTAACTGATTACTATGCGGGTGATTGGGTTGATGCATTGGATGAATTAAAGGTAAATATTGATGAACGCCGTGTTGTTGCGTCTGCTGGTGCGTATGCTCTGGGGCGCAAGACAGACGAATTGATTATCGATGCAATGAACACATCAACATTGTCTGTTGGTGATTATACAACCGGCTTGACCAAAGATTTGATTTTATCAGCGGTTGAAATTTTAAACACAAACGATGTCCCAGACGATGGTCGTCGCTTTGCGGTTATTGGCGTACACCAGTGGAATGAACTGTTGTCGATGGATGAATTTGTATCGGCCGATTATGTTGGCGATGCAAACCCATTGGTAAATGGTTTTGAGGCAAAAAAATGGTTGGGTATTACATGGGTTCTGCATAACGCATTGCCGGTATCCCAAACGAACCGAGATTGCTTTATCTATCACGCGTCCAGCGTTGGGCACGCCTGTGGCCAGGAAGTAAAAACAGACATTTCTTGGCACGGTGAACGTGCGGCGCATTTCATCAGCAACAGTATGTCCCAGGGTGCCGTTTTAATCGACAATGACGGTATCGTTCGTGTCAAATGTTCTGATGCGCCCGCTGCCTAGGTGTAAAAAACAACCACTTTAACCAAAGGATAAATCTTATGGCATTTCAAAATAAAAATCTGTCGGTGATTGCGTATGCAAATGGATTTACATTGTGGCATTATGCATCTGCAACAGAAACCATTGCGACGATTTCTGCGACCGGCTTTTTTAATGATGTTAAAACATTGATGAATATTGGTGATGTTGTAATTATCAACGCATCTGATAACACCGCAATCAAGAAAATAAACATCACGGCCAGCAACGTCACAACCGGTGCATTGGCATAATTATTTATTATCGTCAAATGGTGGTGCAATTTTGCACCACCAATATTTTTTATTAACAACAGTGGGGGCAATTATGCTTACAAAAATAGATTTATGTTCAATGGCACTATTAAAACTGGGGGAACAACCAATTCAGTCTTTCAGTGACGATACCGCCACCGCACAGTTGGCACGAACATTATTTGATCCAATAACAGATGCATTGATTGCGTCGCATCCGTGGCGTTTTGCAACCCGTCAATTAACATTGACCAAAAATTCAGATGGTGATTTCTTGATTCCATCAGACGTTTTACGGGTACTGAAATCGGGCGGTGATATTGTTGGCAACAAGATTGTTGCACCAACAGATAACCTGACAATAACGGCCTGTACACGTGTTGGGGTTGATATGTTTCCGGGCTATTTTGTGTCATTGGTGGCGACAAAATTGGCGATGGAATTTTGTATCCCGCTTTCTGGTGACCAGACCGTGTTCAGAATGCTGGCGGCACTTTATGAATCAGAATTACAGTCAGCAAAATTCATCGACAGCACAACCGCACCCGGTGCAAAAATAGACAATTTTTCGTTAATAAATGCACGATTTTAATGGGGGGCAAAATGGCAAATTTTATTAAAACACAGAATTCTTTTGCCCACGGTGTGGTGTCATCTGAGTTTTTTACGCGTGATGATATTAACGGATTGTCGTGCCTTGAAAATATGGATGTTTTGCCGGGGGGCGGTCTGACACGTCGGCGCGGTTTGACGCATATTGCGGAATTGCCAGGTGTTGCGCGCCTGGTGCCATTTTCTGTATCGGAAACAGAAAACTATGTCCTGGCAATAACATCGGGGCATATAATTATTTATTCTGGTACGCAAATGATGGGTGATTTGTTTGCACCCTGGGGGGCGGACGATTTATCGCGCCTGCAATACGCCCAGCGTTTTGACACAATGATATTTGTGCACCCAGATTATCGTCCGCAAATTTTGAAAAAAACCGAAACGGGCTTTGAATTGGTTGACTTTATATTTGCGCGCAATGACGATGATATGTCAATGAATATTCCATTTATGCGGTTCGAAGATACGTCTGATATAAAAATTTCAGTCAGCACCAGTGACCGCGGCAACAACTATGCTAAATTCACGACCAGTTCAGATTTCTGGACACCTGAATATGTGCGAACGCGCTTTATGTTGTTGGACCGTCAGTGGATAATTGATGAATACATCAGTCCAACCGAGGTTATCGCATATGTCAACGGTACTTACACCGCGCCCGGTGCGCCGGTAAGCGACTGGTTTGAATCCGCGTTCAGTACCCCGCGTGGCTGGCCGTGCAGTATAACATTTCACCAAGATCGATTGGTTTTCGGTGGTTCGCGTTCCTATCCGGCGGGCGTATGGATGTCCCGTGTTGGTCAACATAAAAACTTTAACATTGGCACCGGTCTGGATGATGAAGCCATTTTTATAACCCTGCTGTCCCAGCAGCGACAACAAATTTGTACCGTGGTCAGTGGCGATAATCTTCAAATTCTGACCACAGATGGCGAATGGGCGATTTCCAGTAAACCATTAACGCCATCGGTCATTGATATTAAGCAACACACATCCGTCGGATCTTGTGCATCGCGATATTTACCACCCCAGAAGATAGAGGGTGCAACCATATTCGTGTCCAAGACAATGCGTGATATTCGCGAATTATCATTGGATGCTTTGGGTGAAAATTATAACGCAACTGATTTGTGTGCTTTTGCCAAGCATTTAATGACATCACCGGTGGATATGGCGTACAACGATGCCACCCGGCAATTATTCGTGGTCCAATCAGACGGTAATATGGCTGTCTTGAACCAGAATGGGGCATTGGGGATATCGGCGTGGGCCGAATACAAAACATATGGCAAATTTATATCTGTAACGGTTGTAGACGGGAAAACATATGTCGTATCGCTGCGTGATGATGCGTATAACATTGAATGTTTTTCAGATTCTGTGATGCAAGATGCAGATAAATATGATTTTGCATACCGGGCGGCGTCTTTGCCGTTTCGTGTGTCGCATCACAATGTGTCGCGTTTGCGCATTCGCCGGGTGTCACTGCGCCTGCTGAATACTAAATCAGTATTTATAAATGGCGCGCGTGCCACATTGCCAAATGAAATTTATTCAGAAAATCATCCGGGCTATTCCGGGGATGTATCTGTAAGTTTGCTGGGTGGGTGCCAATCGTGCTTGTCGCCATATTGGACCATACACGGGAACGAGCCCCAGCCAATAACGGTTTTATCTGTTTGTGTGTCCGGCGGATACAGCGTTTAATCAATACAACAAAAGGAATTTACTATGGGACAACTTGTATCAGATGTTAGTGAAATCTTGGATTACAAAGATGAAAAGAAACAGGCAAAATCTGCCCGTCAGGAAATCTTGAAACAGATGGCCGCAGACGATGCCGAAAAAACAAACCTGGTCAAAAAGGTGTTGGCGACCCAGCGTGCAAAATATGGCGCATCGGGCGTGTCGTCGCGTGGGCTAAGCCAGGGGGCGGTCCTTGCGCGGTTGAAATCAGAAACCGAAAAACCATACACTGAAAAACGCAATGCGAATTTGAAAAAATTAAAATCAACACGTGCCAAGAAACCTAATTTATTAAAAACAATATTGTCGCGCTTTGATGACTTAGTCGGCTAGGAATAGGGGGGATAATTATGCATAAAATCTCTTATATAGCAGATGGTGTCACGACCGAATTTGAATTTGCTTTTCCGTTTTTTCAGGCGGCAGATATCCGCGTCGCCAAGGACGAGGTTGTTTTAACCGCTGATGAATATTCGGTTGTTGAAAACGTGTCTTTTGATGGTGGACGCATTGTGTTTAATGTCGCGCCCACCGCGGACACACGTATTGATATCTATCGCGTTGTCGCATTGTCGCGCGTCATAGATTATCAGCCAACCGCAAAAATAGACCCAGAGCATCTAAATTCGGACTTTAATTTTTTAATCGAGGCCCTAAAAGACCTTCACGCACCCGATGTTGATATCGAGGCCTGGCGTAACACGCACACAAACGTGGTGAATTTCTTGGAATACACGAACAGTTTAATCCAAGATAAACTAACCGGTGGTGGTGTGCTGGGGATTTATCGCAATTTAATAGCGGTGCTGGATAACGCATTACCAAATCTTATTAACGACTATGGATACATTACGGATTCGGCCGACGACGCCACGTGCGACGATTACGGATTATTGTAATTTTATGGATACGTGGAACCACACCCTGGGGCAGACAACCCCCACACACCACCGCAAAATAATGGAATTTTTGGTGGATGTTTTTGGGGACGATATGCACAGGGGGCTGCTGATGGCGTTTCGACATTCGGGCAAATCGACCGTTGTCGGGATTTTTGCAGCGTGTACATTGTACCTGTTCCCGTGCACACGAATATTGATTTTATCGGCGCACACGACATTGGCATCGCGAATGGTCGGGCATATCAGACATATCTTGGAAAATCATCCCTGGTGTACGGATTTGCTGCCCACATCGCGTCGCGATTGGTCGTCGGGACACATTACTATCAACCGACCAATAGGCATACGCGAACCGTCTGTAATATGCCAGGGCATCCACGGCAACATCACCGGGATGCGCGCAGATTTAATAATCTGCGATGATGTAGAGGTGCCAAACACATCGAATACCCCGCAAAAGCGTGAAAATCTGCGTGAAAGGTTACGTGAACTGGATTTTATCTTGTCACCCACGGGCACGATGATTTATATCGGCACACCACATACAATGGATACGATTTATCGTACCGGTGATAACTAGGCGTTATCTTCGGCTTTTACCGAACTGATAAATGTGCGCAACCGCCCCAGTAAATCATTCCCCGCATCCCCAAACATCGGCAGGTATGTTTCATATTCTGGCATATCGGCCTGGATTTCTGCGCGTGCACGTTCATCCAGTGGTGCGTTAATAATTTGATTCGCCATATCCCACAATTGATACGCGCGATATGTTTTTGTAACAACCGCCCATTGATTTTGCATATCTGGATGTTTGTCCAGTGCATCGTGAATTGCGTTTGCCCATTCTTCGCCAAATCTGCGTACCACATTCAGACCACGTATACGATTCAGGCCGTCTGGATCGGGGGTAAAAGAATTTAACACAGATTGTAATTCGGCGATATCTTTCTGGGACAAAATGGTGTCGGTCACACTGGATTGTGTCATCAATCCACCATATGGAATCAATTCTGGTTCAATGGAATCCATTGGTGTTTTGCCACTGCGCAGATTTTCAATATGCCGGATAAGCATTTTACCGGTTGGCATTTCGCGCAACTCTTTGATTACGTCATCGGTGGCCTCGTCTATAAAGACTGGGTTAATCGCAGACCATCCGCCAACGATAACGTGTTCCTGGCGATAAAGGTTTAACAATCTTTGTGCCGTGGCGGCGATACGTGCTTTCATAATGTGCCTCTCTCTCCGGTATTATGTTGATGAATTATTCCATCACAATCATAACAACTTTGTGCATTGTTTGCGCGTTAATTTTTTCCTCTGGGCTGGATATTTGACCGTATATTTTCCCTTTGGAATCTTGGCGTACACTAACAATTTGCGCATTGACGGTTGTTTCTGAATCCAACGCATCAAAATCCGTATCAATGCATACCGCCAAATCACCTGGCACAATTGGTGCATCTACATCGGCAAATACGTATGATTTTTCAGGGATAAATCCGCCCAAACGCTTTGAGTTTGGCATAACCGCGTAAATACCACTGCGTCCCTCTAATGACATTGGGGCAACAATCATCGTTTTGTCAGATTTTTTAAACGCGATTGATTTACCAGATGGCATACCAAACACTGGAACCAGTTTTTTGCGCGCACTGTCATACAATTTTGCGCCATACAAACCGCCACTCATATCAATGCCAGATAATGGATTGCCCGGTTCCAGCACAGATTTAACACGTTCTTTGACCTTGTTAATCTGTTTGTTTAATTCGCCACTTTTGTACAGGGTTGCGATTTTATCAAACATACTTTCAACCGTCATCGCGAATGATTGCGCCAATGGTTCGATTTCATTTTCATAGATTTCGCGTTGTCCAACCTCGATTTTATGATATACAGACAATGTCATACCGGCATCTTTGGCGGCACGTGCGATAGTTTTTCCAGATTGCTGGCGAATTTTGCGCAGACCACTGCCGAAAATTTTCAGGCCACCATCTTCGTTATCGTTCAGACGGCGTTTGATTTCGGTTTGCCATTGTTCTGCAACCTCGTCAGATTCTTTGATGAAAATATCGGACAGTTTGCACCCCAAGATATTACAGATATTCAGCAACTGTTTCTGGTTCAAGCGGCGTACACCCTTTTCAATTTTTGAAACTGCGGACAATGACAAACCCGCGCGTCGCGCCAGTTCCGTCATCTTCATCCCATTTTTCAGGCGGATGTTTCTGATATTATTTGGAAAAATAATTTCTTCTTGGGCCATTGTGCAACTCCTTAAAAACTATAATCTTGACAAAATAATAGTCAATTTTTAAGACTTGCGCAAGTAAATAATCACTTACAGTGGCATATCATCCGGGATTGCGTCGATATCAATGGGCGTTGGTGAAAATTCAGATCCATCCAATGGTATGCTGGCGGTTGGTTGTGATGTGACGTTTTCACCGCGTGTGTCAAATTCATCCGGCAGATTGTCGAACAAACTGTAATCGCCAAAGAATGCGGTGCGTACGGTTTCCGGACGTCCGTGACGGTTTTTTCCGATGATAATATCGGCCTTGCCACGGGATTGTTCATAACGTTTTTGCCACGATTCTACCATTGCGGAATTTGTTGTGTTTGAAATTCTTTCTGATGGATTACGGTTCGCCAGATAGTATTCTTCGCGGTACGTAAACATAACAATGTCGGCGTCTTGTTCAATGGACCCAGATTCACGCAAGTCCGCCAGTTGTGGACGTTTGTCATCGCGCTGTTCAACACTACGCGACAACTGTGACAGGGCAATTACCGGCACATCCAATTCCTTGGCCAACATTTTTAGCCCTCGTGTAATTTCGGAAATTTCTTGGACGCGGTTGTCATTGCGCTTGCCACCGGGGGACGTCATCAATTGCAGGTAATCCACCACAATCAACGCAAGTCCGCCGTATTTCCGTGCCAGGCGTCTTGCACGTGTACGCATCATTGGTACCGACATACCCGGCGTATCATCAATGCACAGTGGAATCTTGCTGATTGCGTCGGCGTATTGTGTCATTTTAAGCATATCTTCATCCGTCAGGTTTCCCTCGCGCATTGCGGATGCGGGAACCTTGGACTGGGATGATAAAACACGTGCCGCCAATTGGGAATGCGACATTTCAAGACTGAAAAATACGACGGCGCCCTTGTAATTTTTATTGGCCGTGCCATAGTGTATTGCATTTGCCGCATTAAATGCGATATTCATCGCCAACGTGGTTTTACCCATCGCCGGACGACCCGCTACGATAATTAAATCCGAATGGTGCAGACCACTGATTGATTTGTCCAGTGCCGTCAATCCCGTTGTCAGACCCGATAATTGTCCGTCGGCCTTGTACGCGGTTTCGGCTTCCCTTAATGCGGCCTGTAATGCGGTTGCGATTGAAACAACGTCACGTTCGGACGAACCCGTGGTTGCCATATCGAATAATTTCTGTTCGGCAACCTCTATTTGTCGATTAACTGGGTTGTCCAGGTCTTCGACAAACGCGCCATCCATAATATCCTGGGCCAGGTTAATTAATTGACGTCTTTGTGCGTGTTCGTATACGATGCGACCATATTGTTCAACATTAACAACGGTTGCCCCCGCACCCGATAATTGGGTCAGGTAATCCACACCACCCACCGATTCCAAGACCCCCTGTTGGTCCAGATAGTTTTTAGCGGTAATAATATCGAACGGGATACCGGCGGCAAATTGACGTTCCGCCAGTTTATAAATTTCCTGGTGTGCGGGATGTGAAAAGTGTTCCGCATTCAAGAATTCTGACACACGTTCCAACGCGCGATTATTCATCAACACCGCGGCCAGTACGGCCTGTTCTGCTTCCAGATTGGTTGGCAAAGTCTTAGGGGTAAAATCCATGTCAAAATCCTTTTCCTTAACGCCAATGGTATATGAAAAAAATGCTTTTTCAATGCCTTTTTTATCGGGATATAAAATATTGAAAATTCCGATAGTTGACGCCAATGGCACGCCCGCGTGGCCGGAACTTTTCCCGATTGAAAAGGTGGCCCAGATGCGACAAATCGTCGGCCCCCGGCATTTTTCGGCACAAATGATGCTGGAATTTGTGCCACCTGAACGTATTCGTCTGGACCCGGGGCAAATACACTTTTACGAAGATATGCTGGATATGCATTCGGCACGTCTGGGGCCGCATTTGATAACGGGTGCGTCTGTGTATTGGGATCCATCCACCGGCCGCCATAAATCAGACCACAGTGTTTGTGTTCTGATATATCGTGATGATAAAAATCATAATGTTTTTATACACGACGTTATGTATATGACGGTTTCTGATACCGAAACCCACCCCTTGAATGCCCAGTGTGAACGCGTGATTGATTTTATGCACCGATACGGTATGCGCCGAATAACAATCGAGACAAATGGACTGGGCAATGCATTGCCGGAAATAATGCGCGATGTGGCGGTGCGTCGGGGTCAAAACATATACGTAAACAAAATCACCAATAACCGGAATAAATCCGACAGAATCTTGGACGCGATTGAACCCTTGCTGACCTCGGGGCACCTGTATGCCAATATGCGTGTGCAACATACGCCACTGTTGTCGGAAATGCTGGGTTGGTCACCTGTTGGCGGGGTGGGGCACGATGACGGCCTGGATGCGATTGCGGGTGCGATTGCACAAACGCCGATTGTCCTGCGTCCGTCCGGGGGGATGTCCCGTCCAGTTTATGCAAATACAAATTTCACAATATAAAACAACACAAACAAAAAGGATAAAATATGCAATCTAATTTATTGCAAATGTACAAACGTGCGCTGGATATGCGCGATCCGTGGTTGCGTCGTTGGGCGGATGCACGCCGGTATACAATGCCGGAAACCGATGACGACACGGCAACGCTGTTTGATGCAACCGCAATGGATGCGGTTGATAATCTGGCGGCATCACTTTATACATTATTGACCCCACCGGAATCATTGTGGCTGAACCTGGTCCCGGAAAGTGATTTGTCACCCGACGCAGGCACCGCGACGGATGCACTGCGTGCAAACTTAAATGACTCTAATTTTTATACAACCGTGCACCAGTGTTATTTGGATCTGGTCACATTGGGAACGGCGTGCTTGTTTATGGCGGAAAATCCGATTGGTGCATCGTCTGCATTTTCGTTCACCGCGATTCCAATGTCAGATATCGCAATTTTACCAAACGCGGTATTTCACACCACATCAATGTCCGCGCGTGATGCGATGGAAAAATATCCAACCTGGACGGTGCCGGCAAACCTGCGTGATACAATAAAACAAGACCCCGACACCCCAATTAAACTGGTACAGAGTTTGGTTGGAACTGAATTTACAGCGTGGTTGGATGCTGGTGGCGATATTGAAAATAACATTGTTGCAACGGGAACATTTGAAACAAATCCGTATTTAATTTTCCGTTGGTCGGTGACGTCCGGCGAAATTTACGGGCGTGGGCCGGTCTTGCGTGCGTTGCCAGATATTAAAACCGCGAACAAGGTTGTAGAATTGGTCTTGAAAAACGCGACGATATCCGTATCTGGTATCTGGATGGCGGACGATGACGGTGTGATAAATTTGAATAACATCAGCCTGACGCCGGGTGCGATTATACCAAAGGCGGTTGGTTCATCGGGCTTGACACCATTGACCAGTGGTGCAAACTTTGACGTTTCCCAGATTATTTTAAAAGACCTGCGGGAACGCATCCGTCACGCATTGTTGGCGGACCGGTTGGGACTGTTAAGTGAAAAAGAAATGACCGCAACCGAGATTATGGCCCGTAATTCCGATATGATGCGAATCTTGGGTGCGACGTATGGTCGATTACTGCACGAATTTATAAGGCCACTATGCGAACGCGGCTTGCAGATTTTATCACGTCGTGGTGTGATTGAACCAATAACCCTGCACGGGGATGCAGAATTAAAATACATTGCACCAATTGCACAAATGGTTGCGCTGGAATCAATTGCGGGGGTGTAATAAATGTCAGAAAATATCGCACAAGATTTTGCGCGCACATTTTGCACCCCATCGGGTGCGCGTGTGATTGCGCATTTACGCAAAATAACTATTGAACGGGTACTGGGGGCGAACGCGACGGACGCAGAATTGCGCGGGGTTGAGGCCCAACGTGCCCTTGTTCACCAAATTGAAAATATGATAGAACGGGGGAAATAAAAATGACGACGCAACCCAGTGCCATTGGCATCCTAGATTTTTTACGCGACAGTTGGTTTTTAATCGCCTTTATTGCGGGGTGTGTCTACTGGGTTGCGCGCCAGGATTCGTCCGTTGCGGAACTGGAACGTGTTGATGCCCGTATAACATCGCTTGAAAATCGCACAACGGTCTTGGAAACGGGTATCGGCCAGATTCAAATAAAAATAGACGATATCAAAGAAGACCTGAACCTGATAAAAGGCGCAGTTATTAAATAAAAGTTTATCTAAGCGATTGCGTAAGGGGAAACATTTGGTTATAATGTGATTGTTATGGTGACTTTGCCATAATGGGGTGTAGAAACCCGACTTACGCGTCGAAACATAAATAAGCGGCAATATGCCGGACGGTTGTGTTTTGATGAAATAAAACTCCTGAACTTTATTGGTCAGGAGGGTTGCGAATATATTGAATAAGCACACAATTCGTAAGATTGTTTCTAACCTCCTGACCACTTGAATTTATTCGGTGGTTTTTGTTTTTTCGCGAATAAAACAAAAGAAAAGGAGTAGACAAATGAAAAAACTTTTAACCTTAACCGCGCTTGGTACGATTCTTGCCACGCCGGCAATCGCCGCAACCCAATGCGTTAAGCAGGTTGATGCAAATACCCCCTGTACGAATTTAACCAATGGAAATTCGGATTGGATAATTCAGTGTGGCGGGCAAAGATACAGAGGGGTCATTTTCCTTGGTGAATATCAACCTGAGGGCAGCACCGCAGATAGTCTGGAAACGGGTGTTGCAGATGACTCACATAGGGTGGATGATGGCTGTTGGTGTAAAATGACATATCCGGTGGAATCAAAATGGGTTTCGGTTGGGTATACGCCGGGTTTTGGTGGATTTTATACGTGTTCCCAACGTTGTTCTTGGGGTGACACCGATTTGGGGCTTTTTTACAGCAAAGATCTTGTAAATGATTACTATTTACCAAATTTAATCTCTGACTAGTTGGGGGGAAAAATGAAAAAAATAGCATTTATAATTGCGTTTATGCCGATGTGTGCATATTCCGTCGCCCCATCCACCAGTTGCCCCACAGGGTATATAACCGTTACGCGTTCTAATTTTATTATGGCGACTGCGTGTCCAACGGGATATGTGGCGGCAAGAAAGTTAAATTCCTGCCTGAATAATGCAACGTATGATTGTTGGCTGTATGCGCCGGCGGGTATGTCTTTTACGGATGAATCCGGGACGTATGAATATACCAACGTGTGTCCAATGTCATAAAAAATCCCCCAAACGGGGGATTTTTTACTTTTCCTTTCTCTATTAACGAGAATAGAATTCGACAACCAATTCTGGGAACATCTGAACCGGATATGGAACATCTTCGAACGCTGGTACGCGTACGAATGTCGCTGTAAAGTTCGCACTGTCCACAGAAACATAGTCTGCAAAATTGCGTTCCGCAGATTCCAATGCCAAAACAACCAATGGCATCTGTTTTGCTTTTTCGCTGACTGTGATAACGTCACCCGGTTTAACGCGATATGATGCAATCTTAACGCGCTGACCGTTTACATAGATGTGACCGTGGCTGATTAACTGACGGGAACTAAATACAGTTGGTGCCAATTTTGCACGATATACAACCGCATCCAAACGGCGTTCCAGCAAACCGATTAAGTTTTCTGGTGTGTCGCCCTTCATATTATTTGCTTCCAAATAATACGCACGGAACTTCTTTTCGCCAATATTGCCATAGTATCCCTTCAAAGTCTGTTTTGCACGCATCTGTTTTGCGTAATCAGACGAATTTCCACCACGTGATGTTGGACCGTGCTGGCCCGGTTTGTATTTACGTTTGTTAAATGGGGATTTAGCCTGGCCCCACAGATTAACGCCCAATGAACGTCCAATCTTTAATTTACGAGTATTGCGCTTTGCGCCTGCTCTTGCCATTGTTTATATCCTTTTTTTGGTTTTTACTTGTGCCGAATATTTTAACAGAATCCTTATCACGAATGGGACCAAAAACGCACCACCGTTTAATCAGTTCTGATTACCCAGCGCGCACAGTTTATAGTGTTTTTTTGCGAAAATCAAGTAATTTCTCTAAATTAATAAAGTTTTTAATGCCACTGTTGTGTGCCTGAACGGATGCCTGACCAAAATCGCGCCCGATGCGATTGATGTCGTGTGCATCATCAGATATCAATACCGGGATATTATATTCTGCAATCATTTTCATTATATTTGTTCCCGGATATGGCTGATGGGTTCCGATTTTATATCCGCTGGTGTTAATTTCGACGGGTACGCCGGATTTGGCGATTAATTTAACCGTTTCGCGTTTTACCCCATCCCATTTTTTATGTTCCCCCAGGTTTTTCTTCTTTGGTAAATCCAGGTGCGCAATCCAATTAAACATACCGCTTTTTACCAGTTCTTGGATGTTTTTCCAATAAATATTCAGCATTTCGTCGCGTGTTTTCGCATCCACCGCCGCCATATCGTGTACATTACAGACCGTACCACCATATTCAACAAAATGCGCGGCCCCGATAAGATAGTCTGGCTTTAATATTTCGCACGCACGTGCAAAGCCATCCGCCCAGGCATCTGTTGGGAAACGATCAACCTCCATCCCACGTAAAATACGTATGTCTGGGTTTTTATCTTGCAGGCGTGCCAATTCATCATAGTGTGGCTGAAACTTGGTCAAGGCCTCATCAAAACTGGCGTTATACATCGTTTCATACCCACGTGCCACGGCCGCGCCGTATAATTTTGTATGTCGAATTTCGGGATGTACGATAAAGTGATTTGATATTCCGATTGCCTTGAACCCGGCATCTCGTGCCGCGACAATCATTTGTTCGGGGGTGTTTCGCCCGTCAAAACCAACTGTATGTGTATGCAGCGTAAAATCTTGTATCATTTTTATATAATTCTTCTTTTGATTGCGCCAAATAATGCAAATCCAACCAGTAACACCATAATTGCAATAAATATAGAAACCGCCATTTTGGGGTTTTCTGCGAATGGTAATTGCATATTCATTCCATAGTATCCAACAATCACCGTCGGAATCACCAACACAATATTCCACATCGTTAAACGGTTAATGTTGGTATTAGAATCCATATTGATAACACTTTCGAATGTTTCTTTGATTGCTTTCAACATTTTGCTATATGATGTCACAACCTCGGTCGCCTGGGCCAATTCAATGCGTGCATCCTCGGCCAGTTCTTTGGCCTCATCCGTTTTAACAAAACCACGAACCTTTTCCAACTTGTCCAGCACCGCTACATTCCCCTTGATTCCGGCCATATAAAGGGTATAACTGTTTTCAACCTCTAATAAATCCATCAATTCTTTTTTGCGGATGCGTTCCAATAACACGCGTTTTGACGCCAGAACACGCTTGTTCAATTCCTTTAACATACGCAAATATGATTCCGCGATATAGTATATGATGTTTAATATAAATTCTTCGCGTGATGTTTTTTCAGATTTTTTAATTTTATCCAACAAATCACACCGCTTGCGGCAAACGGTTATAACACGATTAGACGTGTAGATAATAGACAACGGCTCTGTATGCCACAGGGTGTCATTTTCACGGTTAATAATTGGGAAACGCACAATTATAACCTTGTAATCATCTTCGATTTCAAAGCGTGGCTGTTCATCCGGGTCCAGAATGTCGGAAATAGTATCTTCGTCAATTTTGTATTCGTTTTGTAATTTTTCAAAATCTTTATGATCGGGATTGCCAACATTTACCCACGAAAAATTTTCCAGTTTTTCTGTTACAAACATCCGCACCCCCTTTGTTTATGATTGTCGTCATATTTTACCCTTTAAATTTTAAATTGCAAGACTTTCCCGCGGAATATAAACCCGTATAATGTTTATTTTTCCCGTGCTATGCTTTACCACAACAGGGGGGACAAAATGGCCAAGAATATGGAATATCAAACCAATGTCTTTACAATTGCACACTATATTTTATTGTTTATGGTAACGGTTACCTGTGCCAGTATTGTCACCTGGCTTATTCTTGATCGATACAACACCCAAAAATTCAACAGTACAAATATAACGTACATTATGAATAATGATCCGTGTGTGAAACAAACCCGTGACGCGGTATCACGTATGTGGTCATTTAACCAGGAACTTATCCCCACACGCTATAAAACGATTGCAGATGCATATTCCAATGATGCGGTTTTAACGCGAATAACCGGATATTGTGATGGTGTTCCATTTATGTGTCGCGCGGGCCAATTGCGTCGCACCTGTGATCCGTGTGCAATCCAGACCGGTCGCCACCACGCAATGGAAATGCATATTGCCGATATGATTCGCAGCAATTGCGGATATGATATTTATAAAAAATAAAACGGGCCCAAGCCCCGTTTAAATTTATATGGCTTGTCATACGAAGCCTTGGCGAAGTATGGTCGGGGTGACAGGATTCCCTCGGGCTTGTGCCCTGCGGGGCATTCGTTAGCACTCGAACTTCACTGCGTTCGTTCTCGCTTACTCATTGTCGAACCTGGCAACTGCGTTGCGATGTATCGAACCGACATACTCACTGATATAAATTAAAACGGGTACAAGACCCGTTTAAATTTATATGGTCGGGGTGACAGGATTCGAACCTGCGACCCCTTGCACCCCATGCAAGTACTCTACCAGGCTGAGCTACACCCCGACATAACGCGCATCATATAACAGTTTTTAATAAAACACAAACTATTTATTTTGGAATTCTTGCATATTGTGGGGTGGGGCGGGGTGTTGTATTATTTATCTGTCCGGACTTTAATTAAATAACAACAAAACAAAAAGGATATAAAATGTCAAAAAATGATGATAAACAGTGTAAATGCAAGAATTGCAGTGGTTTAAATTCTGGCCACGAAGACAAGAAATCTGGGGGCGACAAAAAGAAATGTGATAAATAAATCATACCGGCAATTTTTTGCCGGTATTTTTATATATTTTATGCTTGCACGAATCGGATAAATATTACTAGTATGCGCATATCAAGTTTAACTTAAATCACACAACGAAGGGAGAAATCGTTATGATAGTTGGCATCGGAATTGACTTGGTTGAATGCGACCGTTTTCTGGATTGGTCTGCATTCAAGAAACAGCGCATATTCACAAAGAAGGAATTAGAATACGCCGACAACGACAATGCAAATTCGGAAAAACACTTGGCGAATTTCTGGGCCGCGCGCGAGGCTTTCTTAAAAGCGCTTGGCACGGGCTTTGGCGATGATATTTCTTTTTCAGATGTATCGGTTGCCCATAACGATGCAGGTCGTCCCGAATTGGTTATATCCGGTGGTGCCCGTGCGATATTAAAGCAAATTGCCGGCACGGATGCGCGCATACACCTTTCCCTTACGGACCAGGGGGATTATTGCGCCGCAATGGTTGTAATAGAGGTTCAATAAAAAAATCCCGCCACCCGGCGGGTTTTTTATTTTATTAAATCCCCAGATTTTATGTATTCGGCATCGGTTTTCTTTAAATATTTTTGCGCGCGGCGTGCATATTCGGACGCCTGTTCATCATCACCACGCATCGCATAATATTCCGCCATTGCCCACGCGTGACGCCCCGCATCCGCATCGCCATAGCATCGCGCCAGAACCCAATACGCCAATGGGGTTGCCTGGGTTAAAATTACACGCTTGGATAATTCAATCGCACGTGTGTTGTCACCCGGCTTGCCCCGTTCCGCCAGCACCAACGCCAACGCCGTTTCAATCTGGGGGGCGTCTTTTACCAACGCCAATGATTTTTCATATGCGCGCACACTGTCATCATAGTGTCCAAACTGAAATTCAATGTCCCCCAATAATTCATAGAAATATCCATTGTCGGGGTTGCGGGAAATCAGTGTCTGGGTTCCCATTCGTGCCCCATCCAGATTTCCCCCGCGCATATTCGCGATTGCACGTGCATAAAGGGCCGCATCTGATTTATCTGCATATGGATATTTTGCCAGAACGTTTTTAGCATCGTCCAAATATCCAACCAACTTGGCCCGCACCAATTCATATTGTGCATCACGGGTGGTGGTATCGGGCGCGTGATAATTTGGTGCGTGTTCGGCAATATATTCGCGTGCGTTCTTTAACCGTTCACGTGTAAGTGGGTGATTTATTCGATTTGGATTTATTGTATTTTCCATCGCACCGGTTAAATCGTTCATCTGTTCAAAGACGGTTATAAATCCATTTGGGTTTTGCCCGGCGTGTATCATCAAATCAATCCCCAGGTTATCCGCAATACGTTCTTCGTCCCGGGAAAATGCCAACAAAGACTGGGTTGCAACCCCGGACGAACCCGCCAGCACCCCCGCCCCCAGTGATGGATTACCCCCGGCAACCATTAAGCCGACCCCCAATGCCTGAATCAGCATTGTGCGTTTCATTTCTGCGTCCGACCGTGCCGATAATTGCGCCATATGTCCACCAATGGTGTGCCCCAATTCGTGCGCAA
This sequence comes from Alphaproteobacteria bacterium, assembly GCA_015062485.1. Lineage (GTDB taxonomy): Bacteria > Pseudomonadota > Alphaproteobacteria > Rs-D84 > Rs-D84 > Enterousia. The sequence continues at coordinate 109,513 of SUUO01000001.1, read as the reverse complement.
TCACCGCCAACAATGCATCTGGATTTTTTATTTGTTTAAGCAGGCCCGTGTACACATAGACATCTTCGCCACCGCGCACAAACGCGTTAAAATCATCATCGTCTATGATATGAACATTCAAGCGTCCCGCCCCAATATCGGCCGCCGTCCCCAGTGGCGTAACCAGTTCTGATAAAAAATGCTCGGTCTCTGTATCGTTAATAAGTGTTGCCCCAAATGTCGGCATCACCATAAAAACAGATAACAAAAATGCAAATATTTTACGCACCCTGAATCACCCCACGGTCAAATATGTACATTAAATCGCGCGTCCATTCGTCGGCATCATTATCGCGTGCCGCATTCGCCGCCAGTTTAAATAAATCACGATGTTCACGATAATCTACAAAATGATATTGTATCCAACCGCTTTGACGGGTGCCCATCAATTCACCAACGCCACGCATCATTAAATCCTGTTCCGCGATAACAAAGCCATCATCTGTCTCGCACAGGACGTCCAGACGCTTTATTCCGTCATCAGACAGGTTATTGCCAAAGATTAAAACACAATACGATTGCGTGTTGCCGCGTCCGACACGCCCACGCAGCTGGTGCAAGGCCGCCAAACCGAACCGTTCGGCATTCTCAATAACGATGATAGATGCACGGGGTACGTCAATTCCAACCTCTATGACCGTGGTCGCAACCAGGATACGCATATCAGAATCATTATCGGCAAATTTTTCCATAACTGTGTCGCGCTGTTTCTTGTCCATTTGCCCATGAACCAGGCCCGCCGTCGGAAAATATTGGCACAACATCTTGTGCCGTTCGACCACCGCCGTCATATTGGCATCACCATTTTCTGATTCTTCGACCAGGGGGCATACCCAGAAAACCTTGGCCCCGGTGGCAATTTGCATCTGCAACCGCCCCACCAGTTCGTTTATACGCATCATTGGTAACTTGGTTGTTTTAATCGGTTTACGTCCGGCGGGTTTCTCGTTAATAATCGATACATCCATATCGCCATACATCGTCATAGACAGTGTTCGCGGAATCGGCGTCGCAGATAACGCCAACAAATCTGGATTGTTTCCTTTTTGTCTCAGGGCTTCGCGCTGGGCCACGCCAAAGCGATGCTGTTCATCAATAATAACCAGGCCCAAATCGCGGTATTCAACGTCCGCCGAAAATAATGCGTGCGTCCCAACAACCAAACGTGTCCGCCCCGACTTTAACGATATTAACTTTTCACGACGGGCCACACCTTTGTCGCGCCCCGTTAGAATATCACACACAATCCCAATTTTATCACACATTGGCTTTAATTTGGCAAAGTGCTGCTGGGCCAGGGTATCGGTTGGTGCCAACAAAGCCGTGGCCGCGCCCGTTTCCGCCATTTTAACCGCCGCCGCCAAGGCAACAATCGTTTTTCCCGATCCCACATCCCCCTGGACCAGGCGCATCATCGGCACATTCTTTTGCAAGTCATCGAAAATTTCATCGCACGTACGACTTTGCGCGCCCGTCATTTCAAAGGGTAATGCGTCATAAAACTTTTCCATCAAATCATATTTTTTTGGACGCACAACGCGACGATTCTTGACGTCGGCACGATTACGACGACTGATTACAATCGCAGACTGGTGCGCGAATAATTCACAATACGCCAATTTCGCCATATAGGTCGCATTTGGCATTAAATCATCGGCGGACGTGGGGAAATGAATATGTTGCAACGCATCAAAAAATTCCAAGACGCGTTCTTCGTCCTCGCCACGTAATTTGTCGGGCAATATTTCAAATATCTTGTCACGGACGTTGGCGAACACTTTCTGGGTTAATCCCTCGCCCGCGGGATAAATCGCCTGAATAGACGGTATCTTGGACGCATTTTGCATTTCTTCGATAAAGTCTGGATGACTGATTGTTGGGCGCGCCCCACGTTCCAGTTTGCCCGAAATCATACGCCAATCACCGATTGGTAATTTCTTTAACCAATAATCCAGATAGTTCACATTAAAGAACTGAATCACAACCGCGTTACCCATTTTATCGTTGCACAGTATCTGGGTCGGACGACGGCGACCACGAAAGACACCGCCGGACTTGTGGCTTTTAACCAACAATGGGATTGTTATCACATCCCCCGGGGTTGCATCCATAACATTGTCGGTTATATCGCGCGCACGCACATATGCCGGACGATGCAATAAAAAATCCAACACACGTCGTCCCCCCAACACATCGTCAAAGCGCGCCGCCAGAACCGGTCCCACCCCCTTGATGAATTGCAGGTCTGTATTTAAAAAATCAATCAGTTCACGTTTCATACAATATAAATTTAGTGAAAAATCCCCGAATATTCAATAATAAAAAACGCTCGTGTTTTCCCCTTGTATTTAATCGGCCGTTGTTCTAAGATTCCAGTATAAGAATCCATATTGATGGCATTCGGGGGGATTGTATGAACAAGATAGTTTTACTGACTTTTCTTTGCCTTGTGACATCCGGCGCGCTCGCGGTTGTTGGTGGTGATGGTACGGGAACAACCGGCTCTGGATGTACGAGATATGACACTATGTTGAATTGCAACAGCGCATCGGATGCCTATACGTGCTATTGGGGATATACGCGCGATTTTACCAATGGACCGCTGTCGTACAAGTGTTATGAGTGTACCAATTCATTGACTGATAGTGTTCTTGTATCCAGTTATACAGAGACTCAACCTACAATTTCTTGGCTAACCGCTACAACAGAATACCTTGACTCCTCTGGCACTTATCGTGCATATGGTAATACGGATGGTTTTTGCCCAATTTTGGTTTCGTGTCCCGCCGACTATGGATTAAAACTCTATATAAACTCAAAATGTAATGCGTTAAATGCTACATCAGACTGTCGTTATCAGATTAGTTGCGAAAAGTGTTCTATGGGAACATTTGATCGTGAAACCCGATTGGTGCGTCTGTATGCGGCCAGTACCTCTTCGGATTATGGGCTGTTTTACGTTCTTAATCAGCGTGATTATACTGATGGAACCAGTACTTTTATACTAGATACGGGTATGGTTGACAGTCAAATGTACGGTTGTGGCACGTGTGGTACCAACGCCCACACAAATGCCGCGGGTAATAATTGTGACTGTGACGATGGATACGGATACTATGATACTGCCGGTCGGGTGAACACCACAAATATTGGGGAACGTAACTGTGTGCAACGAACATATAAAATCTATTTGAACACTGGTACCTCTGCATCCACATCCAGTCGGTACATAAAATATCTGCCCGGCACGGGATACGATTTGGATTTAGATGGTGTATACGGTGACGATGGGACCAGTTTGAATTCTGTCGTAACCGTTACAGTGCCCAAGCAAAATTTTACTGGTTGGTATTTTTGCCCAATGCTTGATGGGATCGGTGCTAGTGCTTGTGGGGCACCAATGTGGTCAACAAATTCGTTTAGCAACAGTGATGATATCATTACCGCTTGTAACGGTATTATGCAGTGCAGTATAGACGAATATGATACAATAAACTTATACAGACAATATTCTTGGAAAAACTATACGGTAAAATATGCCGATGGTTCCAATAAAACGGAAACGTGTACATATAATTCAAATTGTGAGATTAATTATACACCGACAACCACTGTTCCCGGTGGTCAGTTGTTTAAAAACTGGACATATTCCGGTCGTGTGATAAACGTTGGCGATAATTTCAAGACCATTGAACAATCGCAATCTGGTGAATTTAGCAGTAATCAAGTTAGCCTAAGCCCCAGTTATACGGACTGTCCGGCCGGCTATTATTGTAAAAATAATGTTCAAACCGAATGTGATGCGGGCCACTATTGCCCAGTCAAGACCACAACCCCAATCCCGTGCGATGGCGGATATTATTGTCCCGCCAAAAGCGCATCCCAAACACAGTGTCCCGCGGGGCACTATTGTCCGGAAAAAAGTTCAGAACCAATCCCGTGCGATGGCGGCTATTACTGTCCCGCCGGCAGTGCTGCCCAGGAAAAATGTCCAGCTGGATTCTATTGCCCGGAAAAAAGTTCAGAACCAATCCCGTGCGATGGCGGCTATTACTGTCCTGCGGATTCTGTGGAACCAAGTCCGTGTCCCACTGGCACAACCAGTACCGGAGGAAGCGAGGATGTTGACGGTGCCATAACCGATTGCTATGTCAGTAAGATGACCAAATTCAATGACAGCGGTTTTAGTTTTACCCTGCCAATAACTTCTGGGACCGTAAAATACAAGGGCCGGGGCTAGCCCACTTGTAAACAGAATTAAAAAAATCCGCCGATTGGCGGTTTTTTAATTCCCTTTTAAAATGCGGGCTTTGTTTTTATCCCATTCGCGCTGTTTTATTGTTTCACGCTTGTCGACCTTGTTTTTTCCGTATCCAATGCCCAACAAGACCTTTAATTTTCCGCGATTATTAAAATACAACTTCAGGGGCACAATCGTTGCACCTTTTTCTTGTAATTTTCCGATTAAGCGGTTGATTTGATTGCGGTGTAATAATAATTGGCGACTGCGCCGTTCGTCAAAGTTTACAATGCGTGCCGCGGTTGGTAATTTTTGAATTTCCACCCCCGCCAGGAATAAATTATCGCCACGCCGTTGCACAAATCCATCAACAATGGTCACCAAACCATATCGAATGGATTTTATTTCCGCGCCGGTTAATGAAATGCCGGCCTCTATCGTATCTTCAATAGAATAATTAAACCGCGCCTTGCGATTTTCAGAAACCTGACCAAATTTTATAATCTGACGTGCCATAATGCGCGTATTTTACACCAATAATTACCCGATTGCAAATTTAATAGATGCATAGGTTGAATTTAAAGTTGAATCTTTGGATATAACTTTTTTGTGTTTTGTTCCAGAATATATTCCAGTTCTGACAAATTTACACCCTTTATATCGGCCAATACGCGTGCGGTCTCGATTACCATTGCGGGTTCGCACGGTTTGCCACGATATGGCACCGGGGCGCAATATGGGCTGTCGGTTTCGATAACAATCCGGTCGATTGGAATTTTAGAAAAAGTTTCACGAATATCGCCCGAATTTTTAAATGTCAAAATACCACTGGCTGAAAACATAAAACCACGGTCCAGCATTTTTTTTGCCAAATCCCACGAACTGGTATAGCAATGCATAACCCCACACACATCACCGGTTAAAATTTGTGCGGTGTCGGCCTCGGCCTCGCGCGTGTGGATTGCGACGGGCAGGGCGCATTTCTTTGCGATTGCCAATTGCCGTTCGAATAATTCAATTTGTTGCATACGTGTGTCCGCGTTATAGTGGTAATCCAGACCGATTTCCCCAACCCCAACAACGCGCGGGTCGTTTAATATGTCATCTGTTAACAAATCGTCGGGATTTGCGTTAATATATTCTGGGTGAATTCCAATTGTGCAAAAAACATTATCGTGCATATGCGCAATATGCAACGCGCCCGGAATATCATTCGGGTCGGCGGTGGGACAAATCATAACGCCAACGCCCGCGGCCATCGCATTTGTGATTGCGCGGTCTGCATCCCCATCAGCGCAATGTCGGTCGGTTAAATGACAGTGTGTATCTATAAACATTTTTTTATTTCGCTTATTATTTTAAATATTGCAATTTCTGGTTCCAGATAGATTCGATTAACATCCGCGATTGCGTGCGTAACCATCGGATATAAATCCGCCAGGCCAAAATGCGCCACCGCATCTAACAGAATTTGATATATTTCCGGATTTGGTGCAATCTTTTTTGCAATGGCCATCATATCGCCCGCGTTTGCCCGTGGGTTATTAAGTATATCAATCAGGTGTTCGTAAATTTCATCCCCGCCCGATGATTTAAGATTCGCAATTTTACCAAAACAACCATTCGCCAGGCGTAATGTATCGGTGCTGATATCATCTTCGGGCATAAACCGCGCGCACAGTTCCCGCATCTGGGATATGGTTAGTGGTCGCATTTTTTCCACACGCGCACGTGAACGCACCGTCGGTAATACGTTTGATAATTGGTGCACCACCAACAGGAATAATGTCTGGGCCGGTGGCTCTTCCAGTAACTTCAATATTGCATTCGATGCCGCTGTATTTAATTCATCCACAGAATCAATCAGTACAACCCGCCATCCGCCCGACATAGACGACATCTGCATTTTATCAATCATCGCGCGTACGGTGTATACAGAAATAACCTTGCCGTCGGATTTTATGTTTCCGTTTTTATCAATATTTCTGTCTTGGTCCACGATAAAGAAATCCCCGACATTTCCATAAACCATTTTTGCGATTTTGTATGCCAGTGTCGCTTTACCAATTCCGCGCGGACCGGTTAACATCCATACCGGGTGAATGGGATGCGTATCACGATTTTCCCACGCATTCATAAACGTGCGCAGTGTATCCCCGTGCCCCACCAGGGATTCGTTTTCCATTGGATGGGGAAACACATATTCAGAAGTTTTCTTTTTTCTTGGTGCCATTTTTAAATCCCAAACATTACCCGAATATTCTTGATAACGCGCCCCATAAATTGAATCTTGCGTACGCGTTCCTTTGCAACCAGTGGTGCCCGTGCAATAACACGACCGTCTTGTTCCGCGATTATTTCGCCGACTTGCGCGCCTGCATCAATTGGTGCGGCAATGGGTTCATCAAATCGGGCCAATACACGTACATCTTTTAATCCGTCTTTTTTATCAACCGTGATTGCGAATGGCTTGGCGACCGTTGCGGCAATGGTGTCTTGTTTTCCATACCATACCGGAATATCAACAACCTTGTCCCCGGGACGATAAAAAACCTTGTTCATTGTGGTCGAATAACCGTGGTTTAATAACTTTTTCATCTCGTTCGCTAATGCATCGTGCCCCTTGCCATTAAATCCATTTATTACCCCAACCAGGCGTCGTCCACCAACCTTTGCACTGGCAACCATACCGTATCCACCGTCATTTGTATGCCCGGTTTTAAGGCCATCCGCCCCCGGCATAATAAACAGCAATTTGTTATAGTTTACCGTATGTGTACGCCCCCATTCACGACACCAGTCCGTCTGGTGTTCATTAAATTCAAATCGCTTGGTCGCAAACATCGGATACAGGTCCGGGTAGTCCCCAATCAAATGCAACGCCAATGTTGCCAATTCACGACTGGTCATTAAATTGTTTGGATTTGGTAAACCGCTGGCGTTTCCGAACATAGACCGTTCCATACCAATACTGCGTGCCTTTTGCTCCATTAACTGTGTGAATGCATCCTCGGACCCGGCTAATTTTTCCGCCACCACAACGGATGCGTCGCCCCCCGACAACACAATCAGGCCCAATATCAAATCACGTACGGTAATTGTCTGACCGGCACTAAGGCAAATTTTGCTTGCTGGGTACCATTCTGGGCGATTGTAATCTGCATTTTCCCCAACTGTAATCCGGTCATCCAGTGACAGATTTCCGGCCTTTATCTCGTCAAACAATACGGCCAACGTCATCAGTTTAATCATTGATGATGGCGGCATCAGTTTGTCGGCATTTTTTGCCACAATCTCGACACCGGAATCATAGTCAATAAGGAATGCAGACTTTGCTTTGGTCTTAAATTCGGCGGCGTTCGCCACCCCACACGCTAACAACAAAAATAGTGTAAATAATTTCTTTTTCATAGATCTGATAATAGCAACATCAAACGCCATTTCAAATATATTTTTTATTGAATTTTTCCAACAAATGCATCGCCCTGAATTTCGGTTATAACAGTGTTGCAAATTGTCCGTGGCGGAATAGGTGTGCCAACAATTTTAACGGAAATGTCGTGTGGACAGCGCGCGATGTTGTTCTCTTCTACCAGTACTTGAACGATTTGCCGCGCTTGTGATTGCATAAAATTGGCACGATTTTCATTTGCCACTTCATTTATTATTTTAACACGTTGTTTGGAATTTGCCCGATTAACCTGGTTTGGCATAGTCGCTGCAACCGTATCGGGCCGGGGCGAGAACGGAAACGCGTGAATCTTAATCGGCTTTAATTCGCGAACCAGTGCCAATGTCTCGTTAAACAATTCTTCGCTTTCCCCGGGGAATCCGCAAATAATATCCCAACTAAAAGTTATTTTGTCGCCGGCCATTTGTACCCATTTTCTAACCGTGTCCGCGGTATGACGGCGACGCATAGATTTTAAAATTGTGTCCGAACCTGACTGCATTGAAAAATGCATATGTGGCATCATACGTGTATCGGATTTAATCAGGTCTATAATTTTTCCAACCTCCGGCACCGCCGGATCCATTGACGACAAACGTAATCGCTGTATCCCCGGCACATCCGCCAGTAATTTTTTGCACAAATCAGAAATTAAAAACGCCCGCCCATCATACACCCGTGCATATGATGCAATGTCGACCCCCGTCAGGACGATTTCGCCAAACCCGGCGTCCACCGCCGCACGCACATCGGCCAAGATTTCGTCGTATTCAAATGATACCGCGCGCCCCCGCAACAGGCGTGTCACACAATATGTGCAATCGTGATTGCATCCGTTTTGAATTTGTACAAACTTTTTTGATAATTTCTCGTCTGTATCACGAAAATTGTCGATGGTCGGGCCCCCAACAATATTGCACGGGGTGCGCGTCATTGCATCAATATATGCGTTCAGATTTCTTTTTTGAAAATTATCAACAACGATGACATTTGGTATGTCGCAAAACATTTCCGGGTTACGGGTTGCCGCACACCCGGTAACGAATATTGGGGTGTTTTTATTCTCGCGTGCGATGCGTCGGACGGATTGTCCCGATTGCCGTTCGGCTTCGCCTGTGACGGCGCAAGTATTCACGACAATCGCGGTTTCCAGGACATTTTTCAGCATACTTTGAATCTTTTCAGATTCCAATGCGTTCAGCCTACAACCAAAAGATAATGTTTTAATACTCATTTTTTTATTTTTCTGCTTGCATTTTTACTATCTATAAGGCATTATAACCAGGCTAAAAATGATTTCAACAAAGGATTTAAAATGGCCCGTACAACAAATTCTGATACATTACCATATGTAGAAAGCCGTTATGAACTGGGGATGTTGGCGTCTCAGCGTGTTCGTGATTTGAACGGTGGTGCGGAAGCAGTTGTGGACAAAGAAAATGACAAGTTGACGGTTGTTGCCCTGCGCGAAATTGCCAGTGGTAAATTGGATGTGAATGCCGTACGTCACGAATTTGTTCAGTCTTACAAAGAAACACCTGCATTGGCAGATGGCGAAGAATCATTGGAAATCGGAACCGAGGATCCATTACTGCGTGAAATTGATGCGGAATTGGAAAATGCCTTGGCGGACGATGCGCCGATTGCGGATGCCGCGGACGTTATGGACGAAGTAATGGCTGACGACGCGTCCATTGACGAAGAATAAACGGATACGGAGACGTCGCATAGTTGGTCTAGTGCGCTACATTGGAAATGTAGTATACTCGCAAGGGTATCAAGGGTTCGAATCCCTTCGTCTCCGCCAGGAATATTGAACATCCCGTGGTAATCCCACGGGATGTTTCTTTTTCCCCAGAATCCGGGGGTTTTTCTGCGCGATGGTACTGGTGTATGCTCGGCATCGCGCACAATCCTACCAAAATCACCCGCATTGCATACCTTGCCCAAAACATGGATGCCACTTCGGGGATTGAATTAACATCAGGTTGACATTATATAACCAACAGAATAATAAACATAGGTGTGAAGTAAGATGGATGAACGGTATGATTTATTAAAAGCCAGGTTTATTCTGGATATTTTTATTGGGGATACATACTTTGATAACATAAAATTATCAGAAAGCGATTGTAGGTCTGTAAGGTGTGCATTGCCGTATTTAACGGGCTCTGCAATATGTAACATTGCCAGTCGATTTGGGTATGCTTTATCGTATACCTACGGCGGGGCTTTAAGTCGATGGGCTTATATGGAAAAGATAGTAGATTGGTGTATCGAAAATAACCGTATTTCAGATTTGTTGACATATATGTTTTCAAAAGAAAGATTTACGGATGTATTTAGTGGGTATTCTCCTGATGAAATAGATTTCATATACAATCAAATAATTTCAACCATTATATCAAAGATTAATGGGTATTTATCGTGTAGTGGTAATGAAATGGTATTAATAGGTAGTGTCTATCATGTAAAATCACAACATGTTGAAATTCCAGTTGAAACCCCTTCTTTGGATAGAATAGATAGAGAATATGTACGGCAATTAATTGATAGAGCGTTTGAAGATATATCAAATGGTAATAACGATAGTGCCATAACAAAGGCCAGAACGGTTACAGAAGAAATTTTTTGTTACGCGATAGAGCAGAAAGGGGAAACGCCTTCTGATAGAGGGGATATTACGAGATTATACAGGCAAGTTAAAGATCTTTACAATATGCATCAGGATGGAGATGTCGACAGGCAAATTAATAATCTGATATCTGGATTAAACAAAATTGTTGATGCGATTTCTAATATACGGAATATTGCTAGCGACTCTCATGGACTTGGAACTAGGCGTGTGCCAATGTTGGATAGGCATGCGCGGTTAGCTGTAGGTGCATCAGCGGTGTTTTCTGAGTTTATGTTATCGGTTATCGAAAACGCTCAATAGCTACATTTTGGAAGTTTTAGCAATCAGGAACAATTCTTTAACATTAACTTTATGTTCGCCGGATAGGATGCGGTTGACGGTTTCTGGATTCATGTATGCAAGGTCAAGGTATCTATAAAACTGACGTGGTGATGTGTGTTCGGATGCGATGATTTTGTCTGCATCGCTGCATTCTTCGTATATCTCACGATATCGCCAAGCGGTGGCGAAGGCTTTCAGGATTAGATGGTTGTTATCAGTGATGGTCAGGACACCGTTCTTGGTTTTATCAAACACTGTGTTTACGTATTTACGCAGGATGATTGGGACGGTTATTACAATGTGTCTATCGCTGATCGTGAACTCCATCGGGTCGGATTTCTGGTTGATGAAGTTGGCCTTCGCGAACAACTGTAATTTTGCCACGTCTAGTATCAGATAAAATATCAGTTTATCCTGCGAGTATATAACCTTATCAATCAGTGATTGAATAAAGGCTTTCTTTTCTGCGTATGGCGCGTTTTGGATGTTAATGCATTTTAGTGCATCTGCGGTCGCGGACGGTAGCGCTGATAAATCTGCATCTGAGAACCGCGTTATGGTTTTTATTGCGATTTCGTCCACCTGGGGTGCTGGCAGATAAAAGCCACGGGTTGCATAATAATGGGTGTTGGTTTTGCCTTTGCCACATGTTCGTTGATTGGTAAAGCGTACGCCGTTGTGATTAAACAGTTTGCCGGTCAACAAATTGGGTGAACCGTGTGTTTCAGACTTGTTATTCGCGTTGTTTTGCAAGGCCGCTTGTACACGATTAAACAGTTCTGTGGGTAATATCGCCTGATGCTCGCCCGGGGCAGTAGTATTATTCGTCTTGTTTACAATTTGGCCGATATAAATCCTGTCACGCAATAATCGATGCATACTCATTTTGGCAATGGGTCGGCCTCCCTTTGTGATGCCTTTGGCTGTCGTCCATTGTTTTGCGAATATATTATGCATCACGGCATATTCGGTCAGTGCATTTACAGATTGCAGTTCTAGATACTTTTCAAATAGTGTCCGAACAGTCATGGCCTCAGCCTCATTCGGAATCAATTTTTTATTTATCACATCATAACCCAACGGCGGATTGCCGCCCATCCATATGCCTTTGGCTTTACTGGCACGTATTTTATCTCGTACTCGTTCGCTGGAAACTTCGCGTTCAAACTGGGCAAATGATAACAGCATATTCAGCGTCAATTTACCCATAGATGTACTGGTATCAAAAGATTGTGTTATAGATACAAAGTTCGCATTATACTTGTTGAAATACTGCATCATCTTATGAAAATCCAATATGGAACGCGATAATCGGTCAACCTTATACACTACCACAGTATTTACTAACCCATGTGCCATATCATCCAGCATTCGCTTTAATGCCGGTCGTTCCATAGTTCCGCCTGAAATCGCCGCATCGCTGTATGTTTTACAATATTGCCATCCATTGAATGATTGGGATGCAATATATGCCTTGCATGCCTCTTCTTGGTTCTGCAGGGAATTGAACTCCATATCAAGTCCATGCTCGGTTGACTTTCGTGTGTAAATCGCACATTTAATTGTCATTTTAAGTCCTATGGTTTTATAATTGATACTAGTTTTGTGTTCTTATAGAATAGGTTATATAAATAAAGGAGATATACATGATTTCTAATTTGTTCTTGGTTGTAGGTATTATTGCTGGTTTTATGTTTGCTGCCAAAAATAATAAGTTGGCAAGACAGCAGGACAATAATATTGCAGATATCGTTGCAACCTATAATGAAAAGTCTTCCGATGTCCAAGATAGGATTGAAATGAGTATTGCTATAGCCATGGCAGATAGAAAAGCGGATCATTTTGCAAATTGGGCAGAAGTATATTTTTTTTCAGCTCTACTATGCATATTGTTTTTATTGATTAAGATTGGTTTGTAATTTTTTGACAAGCCAAAGAAATCCGGTCCCGAAATCTTGATGCCTGATATATCTTTGGCTATTGCGGATAAAGTGCGATATTTTTCGCCATTATACGTGAACGTATTGTCGTCATTGACGATGACTTCATGCATGATTCTGCGGAATGTTCGTGTTATAACCGTGCCGGGACGGATATAGTACCGATTATGATACGCATGGGTGACACATTCTGTGGGATTGTCTTTGTATTTCTTTATCTTGGTCAGGAACTTTGGTTCAATCCGCAGTTTGAAGCGGTCGCATTGAATATAGTACCACAATGCCCGCATTTGTCGTTTGAATGGGTGTGGGCTGTATTTAGCCCAAAGAGTCGCCCGATCTGCAAACGGCATTGCTCGCAGAGCATCCAGTGTAGTTGGAAGTTCTATTTTTGCCATAAATGCCTCCTTCTAGGGTTGTGCAATTACTGCTTACAAAGCTTCTTAAATCAAGCAGAAAATCAAGTTTTTATAAAAATATTGTGTGTTTGTAAAAAATCTAGTTGGCAATCACTGTATATTATATAGCAATTCGAGTAAAAAATCTCCGTATTGCAATCTAAACAACAACCAAGGAGTTTTTTTATGAAAACTTTAACAATAGAAAACGTGGCGCTAAATCAAATACGCGCCTATGCGAAAAACGCAAAAAATCATCCAGAAAGCCAAATCCAGCAGATAGCAGCATCTATTCAGCAGTTTGGGTTCAATAATCCGATACTAGTGGACGAAAATCTGGAAATCATTGCCGGGCACGGTCGTATGGCTGCCGCCCAAGTTTTGGGGCTGGATACCGTGCCAGTTATCCGTCTGGCACATTTATCAGATGCACAAAAGCGTGCCTATCGCCTGGCTGATAACAAAATCGCCGAAAACGGTGGTTGGAATGCGGATTTGTTGCGGTTAGAAATATCCGAACTGGAACAAATCTGTGGCGATATGGACGTATCTATTACGGGATTTTCAGATGTTGAACTGGATATATTGACTATGGATAATAGGACGACAGCGGACTCCAAGGCAAATAATGTGCCGTACATCCCAGAAAACGAAATTGTAACACGCCCCGGTGATGTGTGGTGTATTGGCGACCATAGAATTATTTGCGGGAACAGTCTGGATGCTGTGACCTTTGAAACGCTGCTTGGCACGCGTCAGGCAGATATGGTTCTGCAAGATCCGCCATACAATGTAAAAATATCAGGGCATGTATGCAGTTCGGGCAATATCCGGCATAAAGAGTTTAAAATGGCATCTGGCGAGATGAGTACAGATGAGTTCGCGCAGTTTTTGCACAAGAACTTTGAATTGTGTGCGAAATATTCTCGCCCTGGGGCATTACAGTACAATTTCATGGATTGGCGCCACATGGGCGAAATATTGTCCGCAGGAACCGACGCGTTTTCAGGCCTGATAAACATGTGTGTTTGGTGCAAGACTTCGGGCGGTATGGGCAGTCTGTATCGTAGTCAACACGAACTCTGCTTTATTTTCAAAAACGGCAAGGAATCACACACCAATAATGTTCAGCTTGGTAAAAATGGGCGTTATCGCACAAATGTTTGGCAGTATGCGGGCGTAAATGCGTTCGGCAGGCACAGGTCAGACATTCAAATGCATCCGACTGTAAAGCCGGTTGAAATGCTGAAAGATGCGATGCTCGACGTCACACGGCGTGGCGATGTTGTGTTGGATACGTTTCTTGGATCGGGCAGTACATTGATTGCCGCCCACCAATCCAAACGCATTTGTTATGGCATTGAACTGGAACCACTGTACGTGGATACTGCTATCCGCAGGTTTTTAGAAATGTTTCATATCGATGCCGTACATCAAGTGTCTGGCAAAACGTATTCGGAATTATTAACCGCAAAGCGAGAGGTATCGTAATGGCAGATTATGAATTGGGCTATATGAAACCGCCTAAATCAGGACAGTTCAAACCCGGCCAATCTGGTAACCCAAAGGGGCGACCAAGTGGCAGCAAAAATATTTATAAATTACTGGATGACATTGTAAATGAAAAGATTCCAATGACCAAAAATGGCAAGCCAGTAAAAATAAGCAAAAAGCAAGCCATGCTATTACAGGCGACAAACAAGGCTGTGCAAGGCGATTTAAAAGCGTTGCAGACTTTGTTGCCTGTGATGGCAGAAGCAGATAATAAAAACGAAGAACTTGCCAAAGCAGCCACAGCTATTAGGCAGGACGACATAGAAATATTAAAACAATATTTAAAGGAGAACAACAATGAATAAAGAAATTATGAATGCGATATTACGCACAGATTTTAAATCTTTTGTGGTAAAGGTGTTTAACGAGGTATCTCCTGGTTCATATTACCTGAACAATTGGCATATTGATGTCATTTGTGACGCAATTATGGATATGTACGAAGGGCGACATAATCGCCAGATTATAAATATGCCACCGCGGTATATGAAAAGTATGATATGTTCAATCGCATTACCGGCATGGATACTGGGACATAACCCAAAGGCTCAAATCCTTTGTGTCAGTTATAATGATGAACTGGCAGAAAAATTCGCGATCAGTTGTCGTGACGTTATGCAATCGGATTGGTATCGTGAACTTTTCCCAATGACACGTCTGCATCAATCCAGGCAGGCTGTAAACGATTTTGCAACCACACGTGGTGGCGGACGCATAGCCACATCTGTTGGCGGAACATTGACCGGTCGTGGCGCAGATTGGATAATCATAGACGATCCCCAGAAATCTGTGGATGCAACATCTGAAACCCAGCGTGCCAAATTGAATGAATGGTATGGCTCTACGTTGTATTCGCGTCTTAATGACAAGGCAAATGGCAAAATTATACTGGTAATGCAACGTCTGCATCAGGATGATTTAACTGGACATTTGTTGGAGTTGGGTGAACAGTTCAATATCATTAAGCTGCCCATTATTGCAATCGAGGATGAAAACTGGATGGTCAAGAATCGCATTTCTGGTAAAGTGCGAGTAATTACGCGTGCCAAGGGCGAATTGCTGCACGCAGAACGTGAAAATATGGATGTTGTAACAAGCATAAAGAACTCTATGGGTGAAAATGCATTTGTTGCTCAATATCAACAAGATCCATGTCCACCAGAAGGCGGAATTATTAAAGAGTCATGGCTGCACTACTATACCAAGGCACAGGGCGAATCCATAGACCCTGTCAAGTATCGCAGAATTTTCCTTAGCTGGGATACCGCCAATAAAACTGGGCCAAATAATGCATATTCCGCTTGCTGTGTTATATTGATGACATGCGAATCCAATATGTATAAATACTACCTGCTAGATGTTGTTCGTGGCAAATGGGAAATGCCCGACCTTATCAGACAAGTGGAAAAAGTGTATTGCTATTGGAAGTATGAAATGGGTGGACGACATTTGGTAAGATTGTTAATAGAAGACAAGGCAAGTGGAACGCAATTGATACAAATGCTAATGGCACAAAGAGACCCTCATGGATACAATTTTGCAATTGAACCAATAAAACCTGATACGGATAAAACATCAAGATTAATGGGGGCTAGTGCTTATATAGAAAACGGTACATTACGATTTCCACAAGAGGCGCCTTGGTTGTCAGATTTCAAGAAAGAACTATTAGGATTCCCTAATGGTAAATACAAAGACCAAGTTGACGCCTTAACACAATGTATAAATTATGTGGTACAACATTCATGAATCAATGGGGTGTTCGCCCCATTGATTATTTGTTGTCGGCGGGCGCCATCAATTTGTTCTTGCATTCAGAATGCCAGTTGGCCGTATAAACAAAGTGACCGCAATAACTTTTGGTTATATCTTTTCTATCTGTATAACAATAGTTTGTTATGTCAACAAACCTGCCATCGTTTAGTCTTTCGGTGCGTATGGTTTTATCAAACATAAAATCTGCATTTTTGAACTGTTTTATGCTCCCAACCGTCCACTTATCCATTGTGCCAATATTACGAACTCTAAGATGTTGTTGGTCCATGCACTCATCTATAGAATTTCCTGCGGAACATTCTAACAAACTGGTATAGAAAACTTGTCCTTGCTCTTTCTTGTTGGTCCAGGGTTGGTCAACAGATTTTTCACTAACAAGGACAATGTATCTACCTGGACTTTCTTCTGTGTGTATAATTGTTTTATCAGAATATCCCATACATTCTTGATATTTAGCCAATGGTTTTTCTATGGGGATGTTCGGTTTTGTATTGTCGGATATAGGGGATTGAGTCAATCCGCAACCAAATAATATTATTGTTAGAACGGGCGATAATTTTTTCATTGTTATTTCCACTTTTTATCTTTTTCTGTCTTTGTACGGAACGCGCTTATCTCTATCAGACAAACAGTTTAATTTAAAATAACAATTTTTATCTAACAAACATATTGGACTAAATAATACGGAAAGTGGTGTATAAACAATTGTTGCACCGCCGCCACAAAAAAATGATTGGTAATATTTTCTTTCTTCTTTTGGAAAGTCTGTGTCGTATTTTTCTAACGCTTCCTTATACTTTGCCTCTAGTCCCATATCATTATGAATTGTATAATCTGGAACTGTTTTTACAGTTCCCCATGCGGACGTATAGCGATATACTCCAACTTGTTTTACACCGTCTACAGAATACACCCCACCATCTACAATATCTGACTTCATGTTGTCTATTGTAAAGTGCCCTAAGTTATTCCTGTAATACGCAAGAATTTCATCGTTATCAATAACCTGCAATACCTCTATATTGTCGGCAGTATAATCTGGTTGCAATTTTGGGACATCGGGGTAATCTGGTACCATACACCCAGTTAAAGCTAGTGCTAAAAAAGATAGATTAAACTTCTTCATTTTATCCGTCCTTATTTTGGTAGCTTATATTTTTTGCTGTTCTTAATATAAATATCACGCACAATCCATAAAGCACCATTAATGACTTTTTTGCTTTCTTCTGTGGAGCCAAGCCATCTCCAACCGCGTTTGGATACGCCTGTTTTTTCGTTTGGTCTTTTGGCGTCTATACCGTCAATATATGAATAAGTACTTTCTTGAATCAGAATGTTGTCAGAAATCTCAATAGTAGAGTGTAATACACCTGCGGATTTTGCCATTGGCTTCTCCCTTTTTATAAATTAATGACCGCCAACGGAATTGACGGTCGGGGAGTTGGTGTCAGCAAACGAATGCTCCGCAGCCTTCGGGCAAGCCCTGTTTTATAGCAAACGGCTCCCCGACCAAAGTCGGGGGATTTTAACGACAAATGCCGCGTCTGCGGGCCACCACAGCCCCGAACCCAATTCCCATTGGATTCAAGGAAAGTGTACCGCGAGAAACAAATTAAATCAAGTTGAATGTTAATAGCTTGATTTTAGAACATTATATTATATATACTTACTCAATAAGAGTCGTTTTTTGGGAGATTATATGAGCTGCTATGAAATAGATATTGATACTATTAAGAATTTAAATGACGTGGAACTGACTAGGCTCACAAAACAGCTGTTGTTTGCAGAGGGGTTCAAGCCTTGGGATTTTGAGGTCTGTTCTAACGAAAACGTTAGAGATGGGGGAATAGATGCCATTTTACATGGTAAAATAAAAACTGTACTAGATAAATTTATTCCGTCAACTCAAACAATTTTTCAATTAAAGGCGACGAGTATGTCGCCGGCCAAGTGTGCTGAGGAAATAGCTAGTCCTGCCCATACAGCATTGTGCAAAAAATTGTTAGCAGACTACGATTTTGTTATTATTTCGACAAAAGATCATATTCCATCACAACTTAAAGAAGCACGTATAAAAGCAATGCAAGATGAGCTAGATAATATTGGCGCTACTAACACAACCCCAGTGTTTCTAGATGCGGAAGATATGCAAAATTGGGTTAACTTGCATCAGGATATAATCTTCGATTTAAAGCCAGATTTGAGAGAGATGTGGATTAAAGTTGGTGCCGAATCTCTTGATGAGTGGAATGCTAGGGATGCCATAAATCAGTTTCAATTAGATGATAGGCTAAATTCTTTTGTTGAAGAGATAAAAGCTCGTATATTACAAAATCCAGTATCTAATATTAGTGGGTTGGCAGGAATAGGAAAAACGCGCACAGTTTTGGAAGCGTGTAATCGTATGTCCAAAGAAGATAAGAGAAGAATAATTTATGTGCCTAAATGCGAACTAATTTTTTTAATACCGTTTCTGAGAACATTAGATCAAAATAAACCGTTTATATTAATTATTGATGAATGTGACAAAGATGAGTTGCAAGCGATTAAACGAATTATTTCTGGTGGCCAAATTACTTTAGTTACAATAGATTATGATTCATATGATGATTCTGAAGAACTAAAGTTTAATAAGTTATCTAATGAAGTTGTTGCTGCTATCGTTAAGCAGATTGCTCCAGATCTTGAAGAGCATATGCGGGCGGCAGTAGTCAAGGTCGCAGATGGTTTTCCTCGCTTCGCGATACATATTGCGCGAGAAATTAAAGAGGCTATGTCAAGGGGCGAAACTGTAAAGTTAGGGCGTTTTAAGGATACTGACATATATAAATTGCTTTTGAGAGATCGTACGGGTGAATGTGAACCAGATACAATAAAGATTCTTAGGGTTTTGTCTTTATTCACTAAAATAGGCTGTATGCCAGGAATGGTGTCTGCTGGACGTAGGTATAGCGGTATGGGGTTGGCAGATCCAAATGAGATAGACAAGATAATCGAGGTATTCGAACTTGATAAAAATAAAGTTTTTGAAGTTTACAACGAATTTAGTGAACGCAAAATAATACAACAAAAAGGATTTTCTATTTCTGTGCAACCGTTTCCATTAGCTATTTATTTAGCAAGAGAGTGGAATGACAAAACACATCCAGATATGGTCAATAGATATTACAAAGAGTTGCCTTTTGCCTTGCAAGAGCGTTTCATGAAAAAAATAAAATTTTTAGATAATGTCAGAGAATTTGTAAAATATTTCATCGGAGACAAGACTTCCCCTTTTTCTAATGCTGAATTGCTTAATTCGCCAAGTAATGAGTTATTCGGCCAACTAGCTGAAATTGCACCAGACTTGGCAATGAACTCATTAGAGTATGCCTTTGAAGGGTGGACAGATGATGATATGAAGGATAAGATCTCTGAACATCGTAGACGCATAGTGTGGACATTAGAAAAAATAATGTTTCATAGGGATTTGTATGAAAGGGCAGCCGCACTTTTGTTCAGATTAGCAAAAGGAGAAAATGAGAGCATTGGAAATAATGCAACAGGTGTGTTGGTTCAAACAATGCAAGTTTTTCTTGCCCCGACAGAGGCCTCTTTGGAGCAACGCATCAATTGGCTACGATCTTTGATTCCAGAATTCAAGCAGGGAAAAAATATAATCTTAAAAATGATAGACAAAGGTCTGGATAACAGTGGGCATTATAGCTGTATGGCTGGAGCGGAATCTCAAGGGGCACGAACTCTAACATATTATAAACCAAAAACATGGTCTGAAGTAGGAACGTATTTTGACGCCTTGGGAAATATATTGCTAGAGATAAACAATACTGCCGACGATGAGCTAAAAAAAGATTTGCTGAAGATCATAGGTAACAAAACAAATCCTCTATTGATGAATGGATTATTTGAAAAATATGAACCATTAGTCTCATCTCTATTGGAAAAATTTCCGGATTATATCCCAACTTTTATAGCAAATTCACGTTTTAACACTGACAAGGGTTTTGAAAAACTAATAGAGTATAGAGACAGGCTTCTGGCGAAAGCTGATAGAGACCTAGAATCATTGTTTGAGCTTTATATAGTCCCATCAGAATGGGATGTTGCGTATTTTATGGAAACAGAAGACAAGCTAGATTTTAAACATGCGCATTCTTTGATGAAGCAGAAATCGGAAGAAATTGCAGACGCATACTTGGCTAATCCAGAACATTTATATGATTCATTGCCGTTTTTCATAAGTAAAAATGCTGGAAATATTAATGATTTTGCATCCAGAATAGGCTCTTGTATAACGGATTATAAAGAGTTTGTAAATCGTTTGATGGCGTTACATATGGCGATGGATAATGATAATTATTCATTGCTCGCTGTCGCTATGCACGAAATATGGAAACGAGATCCTTCTTATATAGACGGTATCCTAACGAGGATTCTTGGAGATGAAAGATGGATAGCTAAAAATGGAATTATTAGGCTTATTTGGGTCGTTCATGGTGGGTTCTTGGATCCTGATGTAGATAGTATATTAGACTTGATAGCACAGAAAAAAATTTCACTGTTACAATTACAAATTGGTGGTCTTAGTATCAATCTTAGAAAATCTGTTGATTTAGAACGTGTTATAAGTTTCTTGTGGGGGGTATACTATACATTCGGAACAGATTCTTGTCGTTTTATTGTAGAAACACTGGACTATTATCAGCATAGCGGTAATGTATTGTCAGAAGATTGTAAAAAAGTGGTATTTGATATCTTAGCAAAAACAGAAAATATACTATTTATTTTTAAAGATCCTATGAGTGGGCATCATGTAAGTAACATTATTCATAAAATAGACTGGAACCCAGAAGAGGCGTTAACTATTTTTGATGCGTTTAAAACGGCAGCCGCATCAGACACTTATCGTGGATTGCAATACAATAATGATGCTTCAAAAATAATAAAAAATTTAATTAAAAAACATCCTACGGTAATGTTGCCGCATGTTTTAAACGCTATGGCTAAAGAAGATAGTATTTGGTTGTCTGGATGGATGGGATTATTGGGGGATGGATTTAATGGTAAATATGGAGCGTCGCCATATGTGTTTTCGATGCATTTAGATCAACAGATTCCGGAATATTTACAATCAGTTGATAAAAACATGCAAAAAAATATCAGGAATTGTATCATGGAAATAGTGAGCCTATTAAACAATTCATGCGAACAAGTAGATTGGAGTCCAATAATAAAGTATTTCATAGATACAGCAGAAACAAAGGATGAATTGAATATAATTAGTAGCCGTATAAATAATTATACTTGGTGGGGAAATACTTCTGATTATTATAGACAGTATGTTCCGTTGTTTCAGAATTTACATGAGCATCCCAATCCACTAGTTCGTATGTGGGCAAAGGATTCGCTGGACTGGCTGAACGAATGCATCAAACAAGAAGTAGCAAAAGAAGAAGAGTTGGGCTATTAAGTGCTAAAATTATTCATTTATAAATGCACAATTTCGATGTCTGGAAATTGTTCTGCGATATATTCTGCGGCTAGGCGGCGGTGGCATTGTGTTGCGGATTTTTCGGTGCAAAGCAGGCATATGCGGTCAAGAGAGTTCAAGGCAAGTCCCGCAGTTGGGTTGCGAGTGGCCAATAATTCCCTATACATACGTTCATAATCAGGCCAGGTGATGCAACCATCTTTGTAGCTCGCTAAGATATCTGTCGTTGGGGCAAATTCAGGATGATATTCGTATCGTGAACCAAGTGTTGCGGCCAAATTTGTGCCACTGTAAAACGGAACAAAGCGGCTGGTGCGCCAAAGCCGAATATCCCAAACACAGTTTATCTTGGCTGCATTCAGGATATCCAAAAAATCATCGGGCTTTTTGCCACTAAAACCAATTGTAAAAATCTTTGTCATATCAGTATAAAAATAACCCGTTTAACATTAAATAGCAATGATTTTCCTGCATCAGGAACTTGCGTGCCAATCCAATACGACAATGAGCATACTGACTAGCGGCAATGGCATTATTCAGATTTTTGACATCTTTATCTTTTTCAAATATATCACGCAGGTATTTGCAACTGACCTTTAATTCATATAATTGTTTAGAATAGTCAGTAATGCGGGCGCGTAGCTTGCCATCTTCCGTAAAGAATTCAATGTTGTGTGCCGGAATCAATATGGCGCCCAACGAAGGACATTTGGTTTTCTGTGGCACATAAGCATTTTCTTTGACATGATGATGGAATATACTTTGTATGTCTTTTGATATGCTGCTTTTTAGTGCGTTTGCCAACTCTTTTCCTGGTTCAAATTCTTGCAAAATCTCTATAGATTTAATATCTATGTTGACATCTTCGGTTCGGTGTGGGTAATCTCGTGGTTCTTTAAATTCTTCATTGTCGACCAATATTTCACAATATTTGGTCGGAATCTGATTAGCGTTCCAATAACCGCCGTCTATCATCAGACGTTTCATGCGTTTTTCATATGTATCAAAACCTGCAATACAGAATTTTTCTTTCATACATGTTATGTCAGAAATGATGATGTGTGACTTTTTCATAATTATTCCTTTTTTGTAATAAAAAAGCCCCACCGATATCAGGCAGGGCAAATAAAAAAGGCGATAAAATCGCCTGCTTAACTTGGGTCGTATTATACCAAAAATTAGTTAGAAAATCAACAAAATTATAGCACTTTTTAAATAAATTCCCTGTTATTTATTTAGGGAATTTTTTACGGGAAGTGGATAATATGCGACTCGGGCGCAGTGCAAAATTGGTTTTTGGGACAAAAATGGCAAAATTTCCCTGTAAATTCCCTGATGTTGTATGCAAATGACCGTAGAAATGTCTTACTCCGCCACAAAAATCAAACGCCCGATATGGGCGTTTTATTTTTGTGCCGAAATCGGGGTTCGAACCCGGTAAAGCCACGATAGTGGCGTGGGTTCGACAATGAGTAGGTTTTGCAAACATAGTACGGCAAAACCGTCAGGAATGCCCCACAGCCCCGCCACCCGCGGGGCGAGGGAATACTTCGTCTCCGCCAGGAATAATCAAAGCCCCGACAAAATCTGTCGGGGCTTTGTTTTTAGGCGGATTCCAGCCACTTTCCCACCACAAGGTTACCAGTATGTGCAATGATGTAAATTTGTTGATTTTTATGATGGATATGCTACAGTAGGTATATACAAACAAGTATAAGGACAAAAACCAATGAGTAGATAATATCGTATTTTTCAAAATGTAGTGCGTAAAAATGCACGGTGTTCAACTGCGATATTATAGGGTTTTTGTTATGGGATTTATATCACTTTCTAATGTGTTTTTCAGTTATGATACGGACAGCAATTTGCTGGACGGTGCGTCGATTGTTTTTAACAATACAGACAAAGTCGCAATTGTCGGTGACAATGGCTCGGGCAAGACGACATTGTTGCGTTTGCTAAATGGCGACATTGCACCAGATTCTGGTCAGGTTGCGCGTAATGCAGATGTCTATATGGTAAATCAATTCAATTCGATTGATAAAAAAAGCGGTGGCGAACGTCAAAGTTATTTGTTGGCGCGGGCGTTTGATAGTAATGCGGAAATTTTGCTGTTGGATGAACCAACAAACAATCTGGATGCAGATGCAAAGGCGCGTTTTTTTGATGCTTTAATTACATATCCGTTTGGTGTTGTGGTTGTGTCGCACGACCGTGAATTATTGCAGCATATGGACAAGATAGCAGAAATTTCAAACGGTAAAATTCGTGTCTATGGTGGTAATTATGATTTTTATGTTGCGCAAAAACAGTCCGAACAACGCAACCTAGAGTCAAAATATATCGACTGTACCAAAGAGATATCACGTTTAACTGGTACGTTGGTGGTTGCACAAAATACACGCCAACACCATGTTGCAAAACAGGCTAAAGACAAAAAGAATAAGGCATCAGGATCAAGAATTGAAGCAAATGCGCTAAAAGGTAAAAGTCAAGAAACAGAATCAAAGCGTCGTGCAATAATTCAAAAAAAATTAAATGACCAAATTCAGCAACGGCAAATGTTATCTGGTCAAATGCGTGATGATATGATAAAGATTCCATTGCCGTCCAAGGACTTTTACAGCAAAGAGTTGATAAAAATTTCTTCGTTGTATTTCGCATATGCAGACAGTCAAATTTTTAGCAATTTTGATTTTTCTATGTATGGTGCAACACGTGTTCGGCTGACAGGAAAAAATGGAGCAGGAAAATCAACCCTTTTAAAAATAATTTGTGGCAAATTATATCCGCAGTCGGGCGATATAAAAACCTTTGGTCGCATAGTGTATTTGGATCAGGATTTATCGCTGCTGGATTGCGACAAGACGGTTGTTGAAAACATTATGTCAATATCTGGTGTGTTAAAACATGATGCTCATGCAATCGCAGCAAACTTTGGTTTTCGTGGTGATGCATCCAAAAAGAAAGCGGGACAATTATCAGGTGGCGAATTACTAAAGGCAACATTGGCAACGATATTAGGTGCTCCCCACCAACCAGATTTACTGATTCTGGATGAACCAACAAACAATTTGGATATCAAAAGCATATCAATATTAGAAGAAGCGCTGAATCAATATCGCGGAGCGATTCTATTGGTATCGCATGATACGATATTTGCTAAAAATATCAACATAGACAGAATTGTTTGTTTATAGTTTGGTTGGAATTTGTATGTGGTTGGTCGTGATAAAATCATACTCCGCCACAAAAATCAAACGCCCCATTGTGGGCGTTCTGTTATTCTGATTATTTGACCTTGTTTATCAAATGCGTGTTCAGTTTGTTAAATTTGGCGGTTGCAATTTAAAGGATAATTGTCAAGATTTGCTGGGGTCGGATATCAAAACATTGAAATGTCAAAAAACGCCTTGATAAAAATCGCGCAAAACGGTATAATACACGGCATAGAGACGAAAAACATATGCCGAATCCAATGGGACGTTTTTCCTCGGCATAAATTCATAATTAAAAATCCCTGATTTCTGCATATTTTATCCCTCTTTTTTGTGCCGAATCTAAACGTCGGTTTGGTTGCGGCGGTGGTGATGGGGATATTTGCGTCTTGTGATGCGTGGGGGCTGATACAATCGATTTTGGCGGAAAATTGCCTGACAACAATCCGGAATGAGGCTGCAAAATGTACCAAAGTTTCTGGTACGTCCACAGTTAATAATGTTACCCAATATCAAGTGACAGAGTGTCAAACGTGCAAGACGGGATATGAATTATCTACCGTTTATATGGCTACGGGGTGTGGCGCGCCAATATCTGTGCCAGTTGATACGTGTGTTGAAATAGAGACCGAGGATGAATGTGATAGTGATGCTGATTGCGAGCCGACCGGTTATATAATGCAGTATCCTATAACCGATGGCTATGATTACACAAGATTAGATGTGTGCAACGACCCAGACAGTACAACATCAACCTGTTCAACCGAATACAGTTTTAGCTGTGCTGCGGGATATTACGGGCATTCATCTGATATAGAATGCGAATTCTCAACATCAAGCGGTACCGGTGGTTTGCTTAGTGCTAGTTTTAATTGTAGCGCGGGGTGCACGCAGTGTCCGTCGGCCAGGACCGCTGATTCCAGTGTAGTTCTTGCTGGTACCACGCCGGCATCGGTGGTTGGAATATATGATTGCAGTATTGGCCCGATTGATGGGATGATGGACCAGTCTGGTATGTATTCGTATGAAGAAGCGTGTAATTATACAGATACGTGCGCTAATGTAACTGGGGTGTGTAATTCTTTATCTGGGACACAGTATCAGATAATCAACGGCACCAAAACAGAGGAAAAAGGCACGAAATGTTGGTGTAATGTTGTAGATGAAAATAAAAATTTTTTCTATCAAAACTTTTCGATTGCTGGTTTGTGTAGTTTAAATTGCCCAAAATTATGTAAAAATGCGGTCGCGACGAATGCAGATTTGCGGTCTGATTTGGGTTGTGAATAAAAAATCCCGCAAATGCGGGATTTTTTATGTTGTGGGCATCTTATATCAATTTACCCATTGCAACCGCTGTGTCGCACATACGGTTTGAAAAGCCCCATTCATTATCATACCAGGCCGTCACGTGAACCAATTTATCCCCCAGGACCTTGGTCTGGCCCGCGTCAAAGATGGAACTGTGCGCATCGTGGGTAAAGTCAATCGATACCAACGGCAAATCGTTATATCCAAATGTTTTGGATTCTGCGGCTTTCATTGCTGCATTTACCGCGTCGACCGTTGCGTCTTTTTCCAGGTTCGCAACCAATTCAACCACCGAAACGTCTGGGGTTGGTACGCGAATTGCCATCCCGTCCAGTTTGCCCGCCAATTCCGGCAATACCAATCCGATTGCCTTGGCGGCACCGGTGCTGGTCGGAATCATAGACAGGTTTGCCGCACGTGCGCGACGAAAATCCTTGTGATTTTTATCCAACAATTGTTGGTCACCGGTATATGCGTGAACCGTTGTCATCCAGCCTGATTTTACGCCAAATGTGTCATTCAACACCTTGACCACCGGCGCCAGGCAATTTGTTGTGCACGATGCGTTTGACACAATCAGGTCCGCCGCCGTCAATGTATCTTGGTTAACGCCATATACGATGGTTTTATCTGCGCCCGCCGATGGTGCCGACACCAGAACACGTTTCGCCCCCGCGTCCAGGTGCACACGTGCCTTGTCTGCGGCGGTAAAGATACCGGTGCATTCCATAACAATATCAATATCTAATTCGCCCCACGGCAATTTTGCCGGATCGCGTTCGGCAATACACTTGATATGCTGGTTCCCAACGTTGATGTATTCACCGTCCAGTGTGACATCCATTGGCAAATTCCCGTGCACAGAATCATATTTTAACAAATATGCATTCTGTTCCGCCGGTGCTAAATCATTAACCGCAACAAATTCGATGTCGTCGCGTTTTGCCTCTAACGCCGCGCGCAATACCAAGCGGCCAATACGACCAAAGCCATTAATTGCAACTCTTACTTTTGACATAATATATTTCCTTTCGTTTGTTTATTGGACAAACCTATCTTAGCACCATAATTTTTAGATTTACAAGCATTTATTATGGGATATAATCCAGATAAATGAATACGCGTGCATACATTATTACCGGTCCCACTGCATCGGGTAAATCTGGATTTGCCCATTCTTTGGCGCGTCGTGTTAATGGCACAATTATCAATTGCGACAGTGTTCAAATTTATCGCGGCATCGAAAACATTTCCGCCAGTCCATTTGCCACCCGCACAATTTCCGACAATATCGATGGTGTTCCATATAAATTATTTTCTATTTTACCATTAACGGAACAAATCAGTGTGGTCGAATATCTGAATTTGGCACGCACAGAATATGATAATGCCATTGCGGCGGGGCGCACACCGATATTTGTTGGTGGAACGGGCTACTATATCAATGCGATTATTAACGGCATTGCACCAATGCCGGATATTAGCGATGAAGTCCGTGCACGTGCACGTGAAATGGTGGACCGCGACATTGTGGCGGCGCGCGCAATGTTGCCGTCTGATTTTAAACCAACCGACCCCCAGCGCGTTGCCCGCGCATTAGAGGTATTTTTGCAAACCGGACACCATATCACCGAATTTCAAACCGCCCCCCGTGCCGGTGCAATCGCGCCCGATGCCACGCGTATTTTAATTTTGCCAGACGCGGACCAATTGCGCACACGTATTGCGGAACGCGTTCCCGAAATGCTGGCCCGCGGTGCCCTGGAAGAGGCACGCGCAATAATTGCCGCAAATTGGGATACGCGTCGTGCAATTGGTGCCCCCCAGGCCGTTGCCATTGTGCAAGATAAGATGCCTGTGGATGATGCGTTGGCCGAATGGATTACAAAAACGAACCAGTATGCCAAACGTCAGCGTACCTGGTTCCGGACCCAGTTTAATCCGGATATAATAATAAACCGCACCCCAACGGATGCGGATATTGATATGGTCTTGTCGCGTATTTAGCGCTGATTATTTTTATCGTCGTTTTTGTGAAGTTTTTTGTACACCTGATATGCGCGTTGTGCGGTGTATATCGTACACCCCAGATATAACATCAGGGCGATTATTGCATTCGAATCCGCGCCATTGGTGGCGATATCACGTCCCGTGCGAATAACGCCGCCCGTTGACACACCGTTCAGCATAATATAAGTCAACAAAAAAAGTTCGCCAAAATTCTTGTTGGGACGATTGTTATCGTTAAGATTTGGACTGTATGACGACATTATTTTACCTTTTGTGGAATGATTGCACGAATATAAAAAATGTCAACATAAAAATAGTTTTATTTATTTTAAAAAGTTGCTAGTCTTCAAATTATGAAAGCTAATCCAGATTTTTCCACAGAAAACGAAATCGCATCCGATGTCATCGCCGGCGTGGACGAGGCCGGACGTGGCCCCCTGTGTGGGCCGGTCGTGGCGGCGGCGGTTATATTTTCGTCGCGTGATATTGAAATTCCGGTTATTATTCGCGATTCAAAACAAATGACCGCGTCTCAGCGTGCGGCCGCATATGATTGGATAACCCAGAATACAAAATGGGCCGTTGGTATGTGTGGGCCCGATGAAATCGATGAATTAAATATTCTGTGGGCATCTATGCGGGCGATGGAACGTGCGGTGGCGGGATTGGGGTGCGAAAACGTGCATTGCCTGGTCGATGGAAACCGTGTGCCAAAG
This sequence comes from Alphaproteobacteria bacterium, assembly GCA_015062485.1. Taxonomy (GTDB): domain Bacteria; phylum Pseudomonadota; class Alphaproteobacteria; order Rs-D84; family Rs-D84; genus Enterousia. Next base: position 80,410 of record SUUO01000001.1, on the reverse strand, counting down.
AACCTAAACGGCATCCCGGTGGTAAAGGGGGACGCTAAATCCATTTCCATTGCGGCGGCATCCATCGTGGCCAAGGAAACGCGTGACCGAATTATGGCGGATTTGGCACGGCAATTTCCGGAATACGGTTGGGATAAAAATGCGGGCTATCCAACAAAAACGCATTTACAGGCAATTGAAAAATATGGTATAACGGTGCATCACCGAAAAACATTTGGACCGGTAAAAGAAAGGATAAAAAATGAAACTTCGCACGATTAACGGATTAGATTTGCGTGGAAAATATGTATTACTGCGTGACGATTTTAATGTTCAGATTGTGGACGGAAAAATCACGGACGCATTTCGTATCAAACAAAGTATGCCAACAATTAACAAATTGCGTGATATGGGGGCGCGTGTGGTTATTTGTGCGCATCTGGGCCGGCCCAAGGGCACGCGCAATATGGAATATTCTTTGCGGCCCGTTGCGGAATATATGGGTATCAAGTTAATCCCAGATTGCCTGGACAAAGACTTTATGGCGGATATGTGTGACGGTGATGTTGTTTTGTTGGAAAATGTGCGCTTCTATCCGGGCGAAGAAAAAAATGATCCGACATTCTCGGCCGACCTGGCGCGTGGTTTTGATGTGTTTGTAAACGATGCGTTCGCGGTGTCACACCGTGCCCACGCCAGCACCGTTGGTGTTGCAGAAATCCTGCCGTCGTATGCGGGGGATTTATTGGCATCTGAAATAGAACACCTTAGTGCTGTTATGGAAAACCCGAAACGCCCGTTGTTGTCCATCGTCGCCGGCAGCAAGGTTTCAACCAAAATCGGCGTCTTGAAGGCATTGGCGAAATTATCTGACAAATTGATTATTGGCGGTGCGCTGGGGACAACGTTTAATTATGCAACCGGTGCGCGTGTTGGTAATTCCCTGTACGAGGCCGACCAGCGTGACACCGCGTTGGAAATCTTGGAATATGCCCGCCAAAATAATTGTGAGGTTTTATTACCATTGGACAAGGGTGTTGCCAAAGAATTTGCACGTGATGCGGTGCGTACCAACAAAGATTTTACCCAAATCGAAGATGACGACATCATCATTGATGCGGGCATTGCCACAACCGCGCGTGATGTAAGCGAGATAAAACAGGCCGCAACAGTTATCTGGAACGGTACGGTTGGTATGGCGGAATGGGCACCCGTATGGTCGTATGGGTCGTTTGCCATTGCGGATGCGATTGCCGAACAGACGCGTGCCGGCAAACTGGAAAGTATTGTCGGTGGTGGTGATACGGTTGCGGCATTGACGGCCCGCGGTGTCAAAGATGATATTACATACGTATCAACCGGTGGTGGCGCATTCCTGGAATTTGTAGAGGGTCGCACATTACCCGGCATCGCAATATTGGCGGATAAATAATGTTTCTTGGCTTGTTGTGACAATTGTGATATAATGCATATTATGAAAAGATATGTTTTTGCAATTTTATTGCTGGGGTTAACCGGATGTATGTCTGGGGCGCCTGAAAACGCACCTGTGGAATGCGCGGGTGATTGTTCGTCGGTAAATTTTTCAATGCCAAATGATAATGATTTGAAACTGGAAACGGATCATCATATCGTCCATATTACGGCAAATCCGGACACGGAATACGCATACTATGTATGGACGGGTGACAAAACATACGACGACGATCCCGATATTATGATAGAGCGGGGCGCCGCATACGTCATAACAAACGAAACAACTGAAAAATAAAAACACCCGCCAGTCGGCGGGATTTTTTATGACATTGGACACGCATCGGTAAATTCATATATGCCGACGTCATCGGTATACGACACGCCCGCCGGCGCATACATTATGCAATTCCCCGCGGGACTGGATACCAAACACGATTCCGCCGTACCAATGGCGGTTGTGCCACTGGGGCAACTGGTCGCAATTGTTATGGCGGGTTCATCAATCGCGGTATAGCCCGATGGGCACGATGTTGACGGCGCCACCGCCACCGCGGATAACGGCATCAGTATAAATAAAAACATAATTCGTTTCATTCGCATCCCCTTAATTGGCCAATGAACCAAACAGCGCGGACCGGAACGCGGAATTGGACCGGGCGCGGACCGCACAGCTGGCCGAACAGGAGATCGCGCAACCACCGGCGGACGCGTTCGCGTAGAGGAACACCCAAGACGACACGGCCGGTTCAACCATTTTGCACCAGCAATTAACATTGGTCGTATCCGATTCGCTGCTTATCGTTGTAATTGCGTCCGATGTGCCAAATTGCGCATCCGCCGCCTGATTTGAACACATCGCGATTCCCTTAATCGGGACACTGGTGCTATTCGTTGTACACGTGGCCGACCAATCGGCTTTACTATACGTCGATGTTGATGTACACGTGGTGGTCGATGAATCCAACGCCACGCATTTTTGTACCGCCATTGCGGGCGCGGCAAGCAATGCGCCGACCGAGGTTAAGGTTAAAAGTTTTTTCATTTGTTCAACTCCTTTCTTTTGTTTTATTCGCGAAAAAACAAAAACCACCGAATAAATTCGAGTGGTCAGGAGGTTGAGAACAATAGTTAGAATTGTGCCGTGTATTTGATATTCCACGACCCTCCTGACGTATCTATCAGGAGTTTTCTTTTATCAAAACCATACACCGACGCACCGTGTGCCCCATTGGTATGTATTCCGATACTAACTCGGGTTCTCACACCCCATTATGGCAAACCGCCATAACAATCACATTATAACCGATTGTTTTCATTTGCGCAATTGCAATGATAAATAAAAGTTTATCTTGATATTTCAAAACGCCGATACATTATAAAAAAACACCCCGTCTGGGGTGCTTTTTTATAATGGGGCGGATAACCGGACTGTAAATCCCCATATTCGCATTCGCTCTATGGGCCCCATTCGCTACGTAAGATTCAAACTTCGCCAAGTGGCTTGTTTTCATCAACTGACGCCCCGAACCTGCGGTTCTCGTCCGAACCGCCGATACATTATAAAAAAAACACCCCGTCTGGGGTGCTTTTTTATAATGGGGCGGATAACCGGACTCGAACCGGCGACATTTGGTACCACAAACCAACGCTCTAACCAACTGAGCTATATCCGCCATACTGAATCTGTATGGTGGAGCTGATCGGACTCGAACCGACGAGTGCGTGTTGCATGTCATCAAGTGTCCCAACCAGAACCACATATCCTGGTGGAGCTGATCGGACTCGAACCGACGACCCCTTGCATGCCATGCAAGTGCTCTACCAACTGAGCTACAACCCCATTTACATTCTGGGCCTGCACCAAACCGCGGCTGTGCTTTGCACAGACGGATGAGCTACAACCCCATGCGGAATGTTATTTTATATTTCTTCTTGCCAAATGTCAAATCAATTTGCTAATCTTTTTGTATGTTTTAAGGAGTTATATATGGATTATCCAATTTTAAAGTCAGAAGTTGAACAAAAAACCGCACAAACACTGGATGTTTTGCGTAATGAATATGCGGGCCTGCGCACGGGACGTGCATCGGTTCATTTGTTGGACGCTATTCGTGTGCCGGTTTATGGCTCTGAAATGCCGATTAACCAGGTTGCAACCGTTTCAACCCCTGATAACCAGACATTATCAGTAACCGTTTGGGATATTACAAATGCCCCCGCGGTGGAAAAGGCTATTCGTGATTCTGGATTAGGCCTGAACCCAATGACGGCGGGCGGTGTAATTCGCCTGAATATGCCACCATTGACCGAAGAACGTCGTCGCGAATTGGTCAAGGTTGCCGGCAAATACGCCGAAGAGGCCAAGATTTCTATGCGCAACATTCGCCAGGATGCAATGGGAAAAATCAAACGCGCCGTCACAGACAAAGAGATTTCCGAAGACGACCAGCGTAAATTCGAAGACGACATTCAAAAGGTCTTTGATAAGCGCGGGGCCGAGGTTGATGCCATCGCCAAAGAAAAAGAAGCAGATATTATGGCGGTCTAATCACATCAACAATAAAAATCGGGAAATACAGAAATGTTTAAATTATTCAAATCTAAACGTGCATCGTCCGCACCGGCCAAGGTTCCACAACACATCGCATTTATTTGTGATGGCAATCGTCGTTGGGCGGAAAATCGCGGTCTGCCACCACTGATGGGGCATCAGGCCGGCATTGCAAACTTTGAAAACCTGGTAGATTGGTTTTTAAAGCGCGGCGTTTCAACGGTTACGTTCTGGGTGTTTTCAACGGAAAATTGGAACCGGTCCCAGGAAGAAGTCGATTTCTTAATGGATCTGTTCTATACGGAATTGAAAAAGAACCTTAAAAACGCGATTGATAAAAATCTGCGATATCGTGTAATTGGGTCACGTGATCGGTTGCCGGCGAAATTGGCAAAATTGTGCGATGAACTGGAAGAAAGGTCGGCCGAGCACACCGGTGGCACGGTCGTGTTTGCGTTAAACTATGGCGGCAAAGACGAAATTATCGATGCGGTAAATGCGGCAATTGAAAACGGCGAACCCGTCACCAAGGAAACATTTGAAACCTTTATGGACACGGGTGACCTGTTGCCGGTGGATTTGATGGTTCGAACCAGTAATGAATATCGCATTTCCAACTTTATGTTATGGAAATTGGCATATGCGGAATTGCTGTTTGTGCCAGAACATTGGCCCGATTTTGTAAAAAGTGAAAAGTTGTGGCAATACACACTGGATGAATTTGCAAAACGCAATCGTCGCTTTGGCGGTGGGAAAAAGGCAAATTATTCTGGTAAAAAATAAGGGGTGAATCAAATGTCCAAAAATACAACATTGCGAATTCTGGCGGGTGCGATAATGGCCCTGGTTGCGGGCGCGGCGGCGGTTCTGGAATACTTTGGTTTTCCGGCGGTGCGCGTACTGGGGATAATCATCGTATTGATGATGATTGTAGAAATGATATTGTGTATGAAAAATACCAAACAAAGCGGTCTGGCAAATTGGCTGTTCCTGGGGTGGTTGTTTGTGATGCTGGGGGCAATCAATGCCGTTGGCACACGACCACAGATTGTATTACAGTTATTGCTGATTATCTGTGCGGCGGATATTGGTGCGTGGCTGTTTGGGCGACTGATTGGTGGCGACAAAATGTGGGAACGCATTTCGGCCAATAAAACCTGGGCCGGGCAAATTGCGGGCATTATATGCGGTACGGCCATATATGTTGCATATGGTCTGTTGCGCGGTGTGCCATTCGGTTCGGCAATCGGTATGATTTGGACGGGGATAAGTGTTGCGCTGTTATCGCAATATGGCGATCTGACCGCCAGTTGGATTAAGCGTAAAATGGGCATCAAAGATTTTGGCAACATCTTGCCGGGGCACGGCGGTATGCTGGACAGATTTGATGGCTGGATTTATGCATTGCCATTGGTGTGGCTGACAATGCTGTGATTTAAATTTGTGTGAAAGGTAAAGGGAAACGGGTATGCAGACGATTTTAACCATTGTTGCGCTGTTGATTGTTTTAGGGGTCGTGGTTTTTGTGCACGAATTGGGACACTTTCTGGCGGCGCGTTGGGCGGGGGTGCGTGTTGACGCATTTTCAATTGGATTTGGCCCGGCATTGGTTAAGTGGACCGACACGCGTGGCACGGTCTGGAAAATTGCGTGCCTGCCACTGGGGGGATATGTTTCCATTTATGGCCAAGAAGATATGTTCAACCGCAAAAAATATGCGGAATTGGACGCGGATAAGAAGCGTGGACATTATCTGTCGGTGCCGGCCTGGAAACAGTTTATAATTATCGCCGCCGGTGTCACGATGAACTTTATCCTGGCGTGGGTAATTTATACATCACTGTTTATGTTCCAGCCACGGCTTGTCGGAAATTCACAATTACCCGTTATTGGCCAGGTTATTCAGGAATCTGTTGCCTTTAACGCAGGCGTTAAGCCCGGTGACACGATTGTAAAAATCGATGATGAAAATATTTCGAATTGGGGTGATTTAATCCTGGCCAAAGAATTGGCGGCAAACCGTGATGCAAATGTTATGATTGCACGTGGCGACAAATTGGTTCAGGTAACACTGCAACCCGCCGAACGCTGGGGGATGGTGGCCGACGGGGCCAAGCGTGCCGATCCCGCACGTCAAAATCTGTTCCGTGCGATGTATTCGGGGGCGCGTAAAACATACTATGAATCCAAGACATTGGTTGTTGTATTAAAACAGATTGTTACGGGCGAACGCTCGTCCAAGCAGTTGGGGTCATTTATCACCATTGCCCAGTATTCGGGGGCGGCAATGTTGGCGGGATTCTTTACATTTCTGTCGCTGATTGCATTGTTGTCGGTAAATCTGGGGGTAATAAACCTGTTGCCGTTGCCGGTACTGGATGGCGGATATTTACTGATTTTGATAATAGAGGCCATAACCCGTCGCAAATTACAGGGGCGCGGAATGGAAATCGCAATTATGTGTGGTTGGTTGTTGATATTGGGGCTGTTTATATTAACAATGTGGAATGATTTGGCACGTGTATTTGGGTGGTATTGATGAAATATAAAAACGGTATTTTAATTGCGTCATTGTTATCGATTGTGGCACCGGCATATGGTGCCACGGTGTCACGTATTGATGTGACGGGAAATCGTCGTATGGACGCGGAATCGGTTCGTATTCTGGCCGATGTCAAGGTTGGTGATAACGTTGGCACGCATCGCGCGAATGAAATTGCAAAACGCTTGCAGACGTCTGGCTATTTTTCCAAGATAAATGTTCGTATGTCGGGCAACGTCTTGAAAATCGATATCGCAGAGGCCCCAACCATCAATATGGTAACGGTCGAGGGTAATGATGAAATATCAACCGATGATTTAAAGAAAGAAATCAAAACCAAAGAACGCGCATCATACGATGAATCAACCATTGGTGCCGATGTTCAGCGTATGTTAACCGTGTACCAGCGCAAGGGGTTCTTTGGCACTAAAATCGAACCGCAAAAAATCGAATTGGATGACAACCGTGTTAATGTTGTCTATGAGATTAGCGAGGGGCACCCAACCTGGATTACCGATATTAAATTTGACGGGAATAAAAAATTTAGTGACCGTACACTGCGTGGGGAAATTTTATCACGCGAACACGCCTGGTGGCGGTTTATGACGCAATTTGATACATTTGACGAAGATCGCATCCAATACGATGCACAAATGCTGCGCCAGTTTTATTTGCGTAATGGCTATGTCGATTTTGCGGTGACGGACACCAATGGTGTCTTTACCCCCGACCGTGAATATTATTCGGTCACATTCACCGTGAACGAGGGGCCACGCTATAAATACGGAAAAATCAGTGTGGATAATCCGTTTGATGATATTCCCGATGATGAACTGACGGATGTTTTGGTGGTAAAATCCGGCGACGTTTATAATGTGGATGAGGTTGAAGAAACGCTGGCTAAATTACGCAGTCGCGTTGCAGACTATGGCTATGCATTTATCAGCATAGAACCCGTTCCAACCAAAAATTCAGACGATAAAACAATCGATTTAAATTTCAAGATTCAGAAAACAAATCGTATTTATCTGAATACAATTAACATTCTGGGCAATGTGCGTACGTTTGATTCTGTGATTGAACAATTATTACCGATGCGTGCGGGCGATCCTTTTTCCTTGCAAACCATAGAAGAAGGCCGCCAGAAGTTAATGCGTACACGCTATTTCAAAGATGTTCAAATGGTTCCAACGCGTGTGGCGGGTGAAAATCTGATGAATCTGGATATTCGTGTTGATGAACAGCCCACCGGTGAATTATCGGGTGGTTTTGGTTGGTCGAATATCAATGGGTTTATGGTTGATGCGGGTATAACCGAAAATAACTTTATGGGCCGTGGCCAGATTGTACAGTTGCGCGCATCAATCGCAGAATACCAGAAACAGGCATTATTCAGTTTTACCGAACCATACCTGTTTGGGCGCCAATTATCGGGCGGATTTGATGTATCATACACAATGTATGATTATTCAAACCTGGGTGGATTTGGTTATGACCGTGATTCTTTGACGGTGGCGGGACGCCTGGGGTGGCGATTGACAGATCACTGGACACAGAGTTTACGATTATCCGCGTCATTTGACCAGAACTATGATATCCAGGCCGAAGATGGCTGGCAGGATGCAAATCTGTACACATTGGGGACAAATTTGCGATATCACAACCTGGACACAAATTTTGAACAAAACACGCATACCGGTGTGGTGGCGAATTTAGGCTTGGCGTATACTGGGTTTGGTGGCACCGAAACATTTATGCGGTACAGTGGCGATGTTATCGGAATGTTCAAGTTCTGGGATGACCGTTGGCAAATTCGTTCGTCGCTGAATTTTGGATATATTCAGCCACTGGACGGTGATTACGTGTCGCGTGTTTATCGTTACTTCTTGGGCGGGGAATCATTGCGTGGGTTTGACGTTGCCGGCGTTGGTTCGCGCAATTGGTGGTACAGTACATATGCCCTGGGGGGATTATGGAAAATTAACGGTTCAACCCAATTAAATTTCCCAATCTTTATCCCAGATGAATATCAGGTCAAAGGGTTTGTCTTTGCCGACTATGGTATTTTGGGTAAACCACCAAAACAGGAATATAAATTTATGGGTGTTCCGAACGATATCGACCAAGATTGGCGTACATCGGTTGGTTTTGGTATTTATTGGAACACGCCAATGGGCCCAATGAATTTCAGTTGGGGTTGGCCACTGAAAATAAACGAGTATGATCGCGAACAAAGATTCTTGCTGTCGTTCGAGACCCAGTTTTAGTCTTGACGATATGCGTGGATTTTTCTTATAATTCGGTAAAAGGGAAAGGAGTAAGCCGTGAAAAAAGTATTATTGGGATTGTTTGTTGCGTTGTGTCTTGCCGGCTGTGGTCAGGTTTATGATCGTGAACCGGTTGGCGTTGGCTATGACAACAATGAATTAAAATTAAGTCCGTGCGCCTGCATTATGGTATACCAGGCATAATTTACCGTCCACCGGACAGCATACGGGGGGATGATTTTGAAATATCCGGACAATTTTGATACACCAACATTTCCCGCGGGTCCGCGGATTGCGCTGTCACGTGTGATGGCGATTGCGATAATGGTTGTTTTTGCCCTGATTATTGTGGCGGGCGGGATGATTTTATGGGCGTCGCGTTCACAACAAATTCACCCTTTTTTGGTTTCTGTTGATGATGTGACGGGCGCGTGGACCGTTGTCGGGCACGACCACGGGGAACGTTCAATTTCGGCAAATCGTGCAATGCAAGAATCTGTAATCGCAAAATTTACCCAAAATTGGTATACGATTTCCGCTATTCAATCTGAAAACGAAGATATATGGTATGGCTTCGCAGACAGGGCCGAATGTAACGCCGATAATCGTCCGAATAATGCACAAATATTTTGTAACGCGGGTGATGAATTATATAACTATTTCATATACAATATTGTCCCCGAATACCAGGAACGCATTGCCGCGGGTGAAACGTGGTCTGTGGATGTTGATAACATATATTTGAACGAAACGGCCGACGTAACGGACAATGGCGGAACGTGGCGTATTCTGACCCAGATTGATTCCGGTGTATATGGTCCAATCCAGGTTATGGCATACATTAAACTGGGGCGCGATATGGGCAATTACCCAAACACGTTGGGTTTTTACGTAATGGATTTTAACGCATATAACATAGGCAACAGATGAAAAAAATAATAATGTTTTTTGCAGGATTGCTTTTGATGTGCCTGACGTTTGGTATGGTGGTTGTTGGTGGTGCAATCTATGATACCGCATCGCAACAGACGATTGACACTTTCTTTTTTCAGCCGGCGGATTTATCATCGCGTCGAATTGGTGTTCCGGCATCCCTGAATGATTTAAGTGCTGATAAAATTCGTGAAATGCTGGTTGATAAATTTATAACCGAATATTTCTATGTTATCCCAGATGCCAAGAATGTTCAGGCACGTCTGGATGGCGCCATTGGATTGCGTCGTATGGTGTCGTCGGATGTATTCAACGAGTGGGCCCAGACGGTCGGTACCGAGATTTCCGCAATGGCGGATATGCACCAAATGCGTATGGCCCGAATGCTTGATATGGAATTACCAATCGACAGTGATAATTGGTGGACGGTAACGTATGAATTAACAACCTGGGAAAAGCCGAATGATTTATCGCACGCCCCGGTGGTTACACGTGGCACAATGTATATCAAATTGGCGTATGAGCCGGGCATCCGTCCCACAATGAATCTTGAAAAATTTGACTTGGGCACATTCTTAGAGCACGGTGGCGATCCATCGCTTATATTCAGGTTTCGGGTCGACGACATAGAATAGGGAAACACGAAAATATGATTAAAAAATTAAGTATTTTTTTATTGTTTTTATGCGTAATCGGTGGTGCGCGCGCGGACGATTTTGATTTTGATGAATTTGCGATAACCGATGGTGCCGATGCAGATTTTATGTTGGATGGCATAACAATAAATGACGATGCGTCCGGTGCGGGCGTGTCTGGGTTTGATATTGCGGGTGTTATGCTGGGGATGGGATTTGATGATGTTGAAACCCTGTTTTACAAGACCAAGGGGCTATATGCCCCGCGCAAGAAAAACAGTATTGTTTATTCCATACACAAAGATTGGAAATACAACCTGGATTACGAATGTCGCCAAGACGGCATTGTTATCCCGGAAAAGTTGGAACATTGTGTACGCACATTGGCAAAAAATCGTGGTTTGCTGTACGCGTCTGAAATGCATCTGGTGCGTGAAAATACCGGTGAAACATTGGATGTTTATTTCACCAGTAATGCGACCGATAACGTTGTATGGCGCGTTGTATACAACAATGATGTTAATGAATTAGAGGGCGAATCTGAAAAATTCGAAAACCAACGAGAAAAGAAAATTTTGGCATTCTGGCAAAGTGTGCTGGATAAATATGGCGCGCCAAATTCTGGTACGGATAAATGGGCATCATCTGATAATGCGTACGATCCGGTAATGACGGCATATTATGGTGCACTGGATTTGGTTGACAATGGACGTCGCGCCGCGGACGAATCCAGAAATATTCAACAGGCACGTGAAAACTTCAAAGCAAAATCATATGCGTTCTAATGTAAACACATATCGCCGTGGTTTGCGTGCAGAATTTATTGCGCGGATGTATTTGCGGTTGCACGGATTTCGCATTTTGCATAATCGATATATAACGGGACGCCACACAAACCGTGCCGAAATAGATATAATTGCCCGTCGTGGAAATTTAATTATTTTTATAGAGGTAAAATCACGTCCCGACATTCGTACCGCCTGTGATGCCATCACCACGCCCCAGGCACGACGTCTGCGCGCGGCGGCGGATACATACCTGATTCGGCGGGGCTGGATGGGCGATGCCCGATTTGATGTGATTGCGGTGTGTGGGTGGCGTGTCACCTGGTTCAAGAATGCGATATAAAAATTTGCATATCGCGTATTGATAATTTATAATAAGAATGTTTTCACAAACACATAAAAAGGAGACACTATGAAAAAAGCATTATTGGCATTGTTTGCCGTTATGACATTGGCCGCGTGTACCGGTTCTTATAAATCTGGTAATTGTGAATATGATTTCTTGTTACACAAAGATATTTCGATTTCAAAAATCATTGGTAACGTAACCGGTGGTTGTTAATAAAAAAATCCCCCAATTGGGGGATTTTTAGTTGCTCATCGTACACGCATCTGTAAATTCATATGTACCGGTGTCATCGGTAAAAGACATTCCAACCGGCGCATACATATAACACGCGCCCGCAAAACTGTCCGCCAGGCACGATTCCACCGTACTTACGGCGTAATATCCCGTGGGACAGGTTTCGGCGATTGTACTGGCCGTGTCGCCCGATATCATATAATACCCCGTCGGACAGGTTGTTGATAATTCCCCGCCCCACGCACATATTGGTAATATACAAATGGCAAGAATGATTTTTTTCATCGCACGCCCCCCATATTAATAACTCAGCCAAAAATTGTTTGGCCTAGTATCTGTATATGAATATCTGTTGCTGATAAAATATGTTGCGCACGTTGACGCGCAAGTGCTTATACACGCACTGTTTTCAGAAGTAGCGGTTCCAAACCATTTTGATACCGCGGGGGACACAAATTTACACCAACAGTAATTCCCGGGGTTCATCGATAAACTAGATGCCGTTAGTCCGAAATTGCTGGTGCTGGGCACCTGGGATGAGCAGGCCGCAATCCCATAAAGAGCGAATGAATCTGGCAACGTATTGTTATAAACCACCTGAAAATCGCGGCTGCCGGTGACGCCACCTCCATTAAAATTTCCTGGGAATGCAGAGGCACTAAGCTTTGGTACACATTTGCTTGCGGCGATGGCTGGTGCGGAGAGTATCACACCCACCGCGGTTAAGGTTAAAAGTTTTTTCATCTGTCTACTCCTTTCTTTTGTTTTATTCGCGAAAAAACAAAAACCACCGAATAAATTCGAGTGGTCAGGAGGTTCAGAACAATCTCATAGTATTGTGTGCTTATTCAATATATTCGCAACCCTCCTGACAACAAAGTTCAGGAGTTGTATTTTTATCCAAAATAATTTGGATACTACGAGCACGGGTTCTGACACCCCATTATGGTAAAATCACCATAACACACCAATTATAACCGATTGTTTCCATTTGCGCAATTGCAATGATAAATAAAAGTTTATGTTAGTGATTAGTGGTGAGCCGTAAGTGGATAGCAGAGGCACTATGATGTGCGGCATTTGCCGCACACCGACACTAACCACTAGCCACTTGCGACTCACCACTAAAAAATCCCCCATTTGGGGGATTTTTTATTTTACAAACGAATAATCCATTTCCAGATGGTTTGGATTATATGTACCATTCATAATCGCCAATGTGTCTTCAACGATTACCAATTCTTCGTTTGTTGCAATCATCAGGATTTTTACACGACTGTCGTCTGTGCTGATGATGGCCTGGTCGACACCCTTGCGCGCCAGGGCGGCTGCATTTTTCTCTTTATCCAGTTTAATCTCCAATTCTTCCAGTCCCGAACAGAACTTTTCACGCAGATAATCATCATTTTCACCAACACCTGCGGTAAATACCAACGCATCAACGTGGCCTAATTCCGCCATAAATGCACCAATGTATTTTTTTACATTGTGTGCCTCCATATCAATGGCCAGGCGACACAAATCATTTTCATCTTTGTTGCCTTCGACATCGCGACGGTCCGCAAAGCATTCTGTGATACCCATCAATCCAGAATCTTTGTTCAAATGTTTTTGCATCTGATCCGCCGTCAGGCCCAAACGATTCATAACGTACAAGACAACACCCGGATCCAAGTCGCCCGGACGTGTTCCCATTGTTAAACCCGACAATGGGGTCATCCCCAGTGATGTATCAACCGATACACCGTTGCGAATTGCCGTGGCCGACGCACCCGAACCGATGTGCAATGTGATTAAATTGCATTCATTTGCTGGCTTGCCCAACATTGCCGCCGCACGTTTTGAAACATACAGGTGGCTTGTCCCGTGGAAGCCATAGCGACGAACGCCCAGTTCACGATACCACGCACTTGGCACCGCATAGCGGTACGCATAATCTGGCATAGTCTGGTGGAATGCGGTATCAAATACCGCAACCTGGGTTGCGTTTGGCAATAATTGTTTTGCGGTGACAATACCCATCAACGCAGATGGGTTATGCAATGGCGCGATTGCCGACAATTCATCGATTGTTTTGATAACTTCGTCGTTGATTTCAACAGATGATGCGAATTTGTCGCCACCCATAACAACGCGATGCCCAACACCCTTGATTTCGTTCAGGTCGATTGAAGCCTCGCGCAGCATAAACAGAACAACATTCAATGCCTCGTTATGATTTTGCATAGATGTTTCTTTTTTCTGTTTGGTGCCATCTGGATATTTTTGCGTGACGAAAGAATCCGGCAGACCGATTTTTTCGACGTTCCCACCGACGATAGCCTGTTTTGAATCCGCGTCAAAAACCTGATATTTTAATGAAGATGAACCACAGTTCAGTGCAAGTATGTACATTTTATCCCCTTTGATTAATTGACGCGGTCAGCATAGCAAACGTTTTTACTTTTTTCAACAGTAAACTCGGCATATCATCTTCCAATTTTCTGGCGTGACATTTGTGCGAACGCCACTGGTCTTATGACTGACCCAGAATTGTTCATTTGCAATCATAAAACGGATATGCAGGCCATTTATATCCACCCAAACATTTGGGGCGGGACTGGTCCTGTCGCCGATACCAAATGCGGCAACCATATCCCCAATGGCGTATCCGGCATCCGGACTTTGACATTCCAGTGAAATGTTAATAATTGCGGGAATTGTGTTTATATCCCCCAATATGCATTCGGTGTATGGAATTAAACTGTTCAGTTTCATTTTCGGACTGTCTGTGATTGTGAATGGGGCGGGGGCACATCGTGCGATTGTTTCACGCCAAAAGTCATCAGACACATTTGTAATGTCAAATTGGCCATTCGCGCCAACGCCATCGCCCGGTGTTGGAATTTGATCGGCGCGCGCCAACACGAATCCACCCAGCGTTTCCCCGTCGTGTACCCGCAAAGTTTTTGCATCCATATCAAACGACAGTTCCCCCGGCATACCTGTAAAATTATTGTGCGCGTCGGCTGTTCCGCGTCGCACTTGCAGAATTTTAGACATATTGATTCCTTAGATTTGTAGAAGATTGTTAATAAAAAACACCGCCACAATGGCGGTGCGAATGCCCATATTATATCATAAAAAGACATAAAAATCAAGCCAGTTTGCTTAGCGTTGTATTTGTAAACTTGGATTAATAAGTATATGTGCAAAGTTCTGTGTATCATCTTTTAAGATATTATTCATTGTGCGTCTTTTACAAGATATTTCATACACAGGTACATTTATGTCAATTTTCAAATTCTGTATAACATACATATAACCAGATTTAAATGGTGTCAGTATTTTATGTTGTTTGTCTAATCGTTCTCGTTTGTCTTTTTCCCATTTTTCCTGGCTGTCGCGTTCTGCAGATTCGATGCGCGCCTGCTGGTTATGTATTTGTATATCAATGGTATGTTGTACGTTTTCCGGGGCGTATTGTTGTAAGCGCAATACATCTGCCGTTAAAGAGCGCAATTGTTCATAAATAGCCCTGTGTCTATTTTGGTGTTTTTGAAACAGTTGTTCGCGCGTTTCGCCGGTAAAGATACTGCTAAACGGCATTGGATATTCGTCGTCTTGGATTAATTCTCCCTTAGACAACACATTAAAATTTCGTTTTTTAAATGCGTTCAACTTTTCAAGCGCAGTTGTATATTGCTTTGTTAGTGGCGCGTATTCTTTTTTAAGTTGCTCGCGCGTTGTTGCGGTCGAACTTGCAGAGTGAGACAAACTGTAATGCCTCTCTTTGTGTATCGCGCAAATTGAATTTAAAGCACGAACAATTGTCTGGTAATCTGTCAAAGTGATTTCTTTGAACTGTGTCATATTGGCATTTGCTAATGCGTATGGTATTGATATAACAGACATAAGTGCACCTCTTTTGTATATATAGTACACTGTAATATTGATTTGTCAACGTGGAAACGATCAGGCCGCGATTGTATGCGATTGGTTGTACGCCGATATTATATTTGGTATTTCCTGATTGAAGCGTTTCTGGGCATTTTTCTTTTTCAGGTTACGCAACCAATTATACATTGGTCCCATATGTGTGTTGCGTCCCGTTTCCAGCATATTCCAATATTTAACCAGTTCTTCTAATTCGTCTATATGATTCGCGTCCCAGTTATTAACTTCGTTTTCATGTTCTGTAATCTGGGCGGTTAATTGGGTTAATAATTCTGTCCCATTTATCAAGTCATCTAAACTTTGCTGTTTATTTGCCAATTGTCCCCTGTTCGTAACCAGGTTTGCGTGTTGTGCCGCAATCGTGTTCAGATGGTTTTGTAATGCGGGAATACTTGGGTCTGTCCCCGTCAGAGTAGGCATCGCCGCCAGTGTATCCCCCGATATAGAGTTCAGAAAAGCGTCCAGTGCGGTTAATTCTGCATTATTTGCGATTGGTGCCCACGTGCCAGTTGCATTGACATTGTACACGGTTTGATTAATGGCTTGTTCCAGGGTTTGAATCTCGGTGGCACAGAAATTATTAATAATCGTTTCCAGATTTCCAATATCATTTGTTAAATCTGTTTGTGTTTGTGCAACGGTTCGACCTGCTGTAATTGTATTGATGGTCGCCTCTGTATTCGTTCTTTGTGCGCGTTCACTTGTCAACAGGTTTTGTAGCGACTGTTTATCATTTTGTTGTTGCTGTAAATATTGATCGTGCTCTGATTTGAAATTACCGTTTTTATCAGAAAACTTGTTTATTTTGCGCCCAGACAATTTTATTGCATTTCCAATTATTGTAATGCCATAGCCAATTCCCATAAACGCGGTTTTTATCCCTTTGTCCAGTGCATTGGTAACAAATTTTACCCCGTCTGTTTTATTGAAAGACAGACTTTTATCAGAAAATACGGTGAAGTCTGTTTTTGCCAATGTGTCCATAACCTTGCTGGTGGTGTACCCATAATGTAACACAGAAATCAGTTCCAGTGCGGTTTTTGCTTCTTTCACTTTTCCTTCTTTTATGGCGCGAATCATTATTTCTTTGACCAGTGCCTGCATATGTGTTCCATTTTTTAGTGCGCCGGCCCAAACCTTGGATAATTTTTTATCATTTTTTAATGCGGTTAATGTTTTTTCAAACCATTCAACGTGTTTAGCGGACTCAAAGTCACGTGCCTCTTTTAATTTGCTTCGTATAGAACCGGTATGTTTTAATACCCCGTCCAGTCCATCTGTCTTTTTTAAATCCTTGGGTAATTTTCCCGCAATTGCCTTGGCTTGGGGTGAAAAGTATAATCTGTCCCCACTTAGTTTGATATATTTTTCCAGACAATCAGAATATGTATCCCCCCACCATTCGGAAAGTCGTTCCGGGATTGTAAGGGTGTCTTCGCGTTTGGGCTGAACGTAATCGTCGCTATTTGGGTTGTCATATGATTGGTTGGCCAACGCTTTATTTAATGGTCCCGATATCTTGCCTTCATCATATTGTTCAAAAACCTCGCGCACTTTCGACTCTTTGCGCAATGTATTTAACAGTATGGGGTATTCATTTTTAAATTGTTGTAGGCGAAAAGTCGGAATGTTATCATCATCAAACCACTGTGCAAGATCTCCACAATCTGGAATGTCGTTCGGATTTGAAATTCCCAATCTGGCTTGCATTGTTGTGTCGCCGGCAATGTAACCATCAATCACCTGGGCGACATGTTCCATCTGTTTTCTGAACTTTGGGTTTTTATTATATTTTTCAGATGCAATTCCGCTTAATAAATCGTCGTACGAAAAATCATCATTTAGCACACCCCAGTTTTTTAATTGCAATTCTAATCGGTTTCTGTACTTGGTTAAAAATCCGTGTAGCGTAACGGTTGCCGCACCGGCCGGTGCGGGGCCAATCTTTGCCCTGGCTGCTGGGGTTGCTTTTGTGTATTGGAACAGGTGCTGAACGGTTGTTGTGCCAGTTGTATGGGAACCAAAGTATTTTTCTAAAAATTTGTTGGCTTTATCGTTATATTTGAAACTGTTCTTTGCGCCATCCATAGACTGAAAAGCGGTCTGAAATGCTTTAAATAATTTTTTCCACTCTTTATCATCCGCCCCCAGATACAGTTCGTCTGCCGGGTCCTGTGGGTCTGGGATTTCCTTTTTTACGTATATATTTGTTCCCGGAACGGTTTCAAATTCACCCGTAACGGGATCTTTTTTTAGTAATTCTTCCGCCCAGATTTTTTGATTGTCAGTTGCTTTTTTGTCTTTGATATATCCGCAGAACTGAACAAACTGTTCATGCGACATTTCACGAAATATCAGTCTGTTGTAGTATGCTGTCAAAAAATCTTTCATATTTGCCATCTGCGCTACCTTTGTTCTTATCCCGTTTATTATAGTGTAAATTTGACAAAAATTCAATGTTTTTGGGATTTTTTGATTTAAAAATTAAAATTTATACATTTTATTTTCAAAATGGGTTATAATTCCACCAATAATGGATTGGAATTATGAAAAAGAAGACTACTCTGCGTCGTTTCCTGACGAACATTTATGCGTATATTTTCTTTAATAAATTATTGCTATTAAGCCCGGTTTATGCGGTTTTTATGCAGGAACACGGTATGTCCGATATGCAGTTGTCGGCGCTGTTTATTATTTTGTCGGTCGGTACGTTTATGTGCCAAATTCCGGTCACTTGGATAACGAACAAATTGGGCCAGAAGAATGCTATAAATCTGGGCCAGGTGTTAAAGGCGTTTGCATTTGCATTATGGCTGATTTGGCCAACCTTTTGGGGTTTTGCAATCGGTATGTTTTTATGGGGGATTCAGTCTGCGTTCTTTAACGTCGCATTCGAAGGGATGTTGTACGATGAATTGCGTGCCCGCCGTCACCACGATATTTATGCGCGTGTTTTGGGAACGCGTTATAATGTGTCTGCGGTTGCGGCGGCATTGTCTGCATTTGGATCGTTACTAATGTTTGTTGGATATGAATGGATAACATTGGCGTCATTGATCTCGATAGCAATTTCTATGATTTGCATAAATCGGATTCAGTTGCGCGCGCATTCACACAATCGCGCCCAACGTGTGCGTAAGACGAACTTTATGAAACTGTTTCGTACGGGAACCCGCATTTGCATTCAAACGCCGTGCATATTTTTGATGCTGATGCTGACACTGCTGGTCAGTAATATTTGCTATCTTGATGACTACCTTAGCCCGATTGGTGTTGAAATTGGCCTGCCGGTGGTTTATGTTGGATTGGTTCAGTTTTTTGCCCTTGGGTGCAGTGTTCTGGGTCAAACCTTTGCGCACCGTTTTAAATCTGTGCCGGATTGGATTTTATATTTTGCGATATGTATGGCGGGCGGGCTTTATATGACGTTTTCTGTCTTTTATAATGTTACGGGGCTGTGGGCGCTGGGGGCGGCATATGCATTGTTTGCAGCCATCTATATTTTGCTTTATTCGCGGTTCCAAGATTTCCTGCCATCCGGCTATCGTTCTGTAATTTTATCATTGTACAGTATCGGTGATAACGTTATTTACGTTGTTACGTGCCTGCTTATTGGCCTGGGTGGCACAATGGGCAGTTGGCGTTACAGTATATTCATCCTGGGCACGATAATAGTACTTATTGGAATGTGGGCTTTGTTGTTCATTAAAAACAGATGTGCCGCACAATACAACCCCAATATTCGTGTTCTTAAGACAACACGTCCCGCCGGTGATGATATTGTCTAAGGGACTATGTTCCTGTACATATTGCCGGATAAAAAATATACAATGCGGATATGAAACTAAATATCCGCACTTTTTTGTTAAAGTCCTTGCCTTACTTGATGTCTATTGCCGGCGGTATTATTTTGTACACAGGCGCCATTGACAATGCCCCAAATGCAAATATTCGGGATTTGGTTATAAATGTTTCTGCGTCCCTGCTGTCGATACCATTGGTATTCTTGCTGTATGATTACACAAATTCTCGTGTTGCGCGTCAAATGAAGAAGTCCGTCATCCACAGTATGACCGATAAACTGAACGATGTCCTGGTAAATACAATAATGATGTTGCGTGACGCGATGGGGGTGCGAAACAAATTAAGCCTGGAAAACTTGAACCGAATGTTGGTGTGGCGTGCGCCTGAAATTGCGCGACGATTGAATATAACTCCACGCGTCCTGGATGCATTGCATTCGTGTCATAATGATTTGGATACACTGTTATTTCGGAACAGTCAGACCAACACCCTAACCCCAGACCAGGTTCAAATTTTATCGTCCATTGCGCGCGCAATGGCGCATTTGATAAATGAAACAAAATTTCATAAAAATCGGCACGTTTCTGCGAAATATGTTGAAAATATAATGGGACATATCTTGGATTGGTTGGACGCCGACAGTGTGGCCGCTCTGAACCTGGCACATCATTTGACGCCCCCAGAATCGATTCCAGGGCAGGGCGGCAAAAATAAAAAATAAGAATTTTTGTTATTTTTTCTTGATTTTTAATTTTAAATGTGTCAAAATTGCCCCCGTACCTTGGAAACAGAACTCCGCGTTCTCCCTTTCCAGGTCCGGTTTTGGGGACATAGCTCAGTTGGTAGAGCAAATGACTTTTAATCATTGGGTCCAGGGTTCGAGTCCCTGTGTCCCCACCAAAAATTAACGACCGCTTGCCGGTCGTTTTGTTTTTTGTTGAAGGAATGTGCGTTTTATGATATAATGCGCATATTCAGCAGACGACATTTGGTCGTCTTTTTTTATTGCCCGCAACCGCGGGTGTTTTTTATGGAGAAAAACAATGATAACACCAAAATTTTTACAAGAACTGATTTCATCGCCCGAATACGGTGATAAAAACAGCGAAACTTATAAACGCGCAACAAAGTATATGAACATCTTGTATCCCGGAACAGTGGCGTTTGATGCCACAGGTCGTATGATGCGCCCAGAATATGATATGACATTGGAACAGTTCTACAAAGCCCAGCATGAAATAGAAACGGAGTTCGAGTCCGATAAAAGCGAGGCAGAAGCAGATGTCCTGGACACATACGGCGATTATTTTGAAACAATTGGTTTTAATTTTGATATCGAAGAATATGTTGTTCCTGGCACGCCGATACCGGTCAAAGTTTTAATGCCGGGCGGTCATGTTTCAAAACGAAGTCTGGAAACTTATGCTTTGAATATTCCAGAGTTTGAAATAAAGCCCAAGATATGGATATGGCACAGCGAACATGGCGAAAATACATGCGATGAATGTTCGGGGAACGATGGGACGGTCTATGAAACCAAAGAAGGCGTACCAACATGTCCCGTTCATCCAAACTGTCGCTGTTGGGTTGAAGAAATAGAGCTGGACAAAAACGGCAAGAAGATAGGCAGCAAGGTTTACAAAGGTCAAAAGCCAGAAACGCAAAAGGAAGATAATATGAAATTTGAACAAGCATACAATAAATTACAAGAACCCGAAGGGGGATATACCGATGGCAAGAATCAACGAAAAGACGAACCGACTAATATGGGCATAAAACAAAGCACGCTGGATAGATACGCTAACAAGCATCCAGACAAAAATTTCCCAGCAGATGTAAAATATTTAACAGCCGCACAGGCCAAAGAAATTTATAAAAACGAATATTGGGACAATACAAGAATCCCAGAAATCAAAAACGACAGAATACGTGATGCAGTGTTTGATATGAATGTGATGGGAGGTGCCGGGAAGACAGTTCAACGTGCACTAAATTCTTTCTTGGACGCGAATTTGGTTGTTGATGGCGCAATAGGCAGCGAAACAATTAAATCCCTAAATACTATTCCCGATAACGCGGTCAACGAATTTATGGTAGCACTAAAATCTGAAAGAATAGATTACTTAAAAGGCACAAAAAACTGGGTGACGGCAAAAAACGGTTGGTTGAAAAGAGTAAATAAATACTAATTACTGTTTAATCCATATCCCTTCAAGTGTTGCTTGTATGCCACAAAAGGCGCTAAATGAATCTGCATTGATAAAATGCAGATTCATTTTATCTTCTGCCTCCATTTGAAACAATATACCAACAGGAATAAAATATTCCGTATCTGTCTCTCTGTCATATTGATATTTTTTGCTGTTGTATTCTGCCTTATCTCCGTTGATTTTTATTTTCCCTTCAACATCACAGATATGTAAATCGTACCAAGATTCCGATTTAAAATCACATGTTGTATCATCACAGTTAAAAACTTCCATTGCCCCACCAAAAACAGTGTCCTGGTCATTTAGATACCACTTCCCCGCCCACTTTTGGGTTGTGTTTTCACATTTTGCCGACTGATGAATCAGTATACAAGAACATAAAATGTATATAAAAAAATGCGCGTTTCTGGTCATCAATATGTATTATATTGCTATGCTTAACAGGTGTCAATTATGAAAAAATAGATTGCACAAAGGCAATTGATATTGATTTTTTATTATCTTCTTTGCCATACTGCATTGTATGAAAAGACTTGTCTTATTTTGTGTATTTTTGATTGGCTGTGTTCCCACAGACAGCAAATCTTGCGAGTTCTGTGGAAAATGGTCTTTTGACCGATTTGAATATGCGGGATATATAACCGCTGATTGCGATGGGATGGCACAAAGTTATTATGAAAATACTGCTGTTGAAATCAATACTGCAAATATTATCCTTGTCGGTTATGATAATGACGAAAAGTCCCAAGAAATTTTGGTAAAAAAAGATACAGACACAACAGAAAAATTTTATGTTGCAAATTCTGATTTGATATACATATATTCAGATGGATGTAAGTTTTATTTTCAGCGAGATTAGCGATTATTGATTTATCTGAATCAGTTGTTCCAGGTATTGTTTGGCGGCATCGAATTTTGATGTCGCCGAACAATATACGCAAAGTTTTTGCTATGTATTTGCTATGGATGGCATTATAGAAAAAAGAAACCGCCGTTTGGCGGTTTTTTTTATTCTGCCAATGTTCCAACCGACATTGTTATGCGGCGAATACCACTGCTGATAGATTTTTCTTTGTTTATTTTAGCCTTAATAATTTCGCCCGTGTGATGAATGTGTGTTCCACCACATAATTCACACGACACATCGCCGGCGGTAATCACACGAACGGTGTCGCCATACTTTTCTCCAAACAGTGCCATCGCACCACGCTTAACCGCATCGTCCATTGACATCTGTTCGTGGCTAACCGGCATATCGGCCGTAATCCATTCGTTAATCAGGTTTTCAACCGCCGTCTTTTCTTCGGCCGTCATCGCGCGACCAAATGAAAAGTCAAAACGAACCGAATCCGGCGAAACCTTGGAACCACGTTGTTCAACATCTTCGTTCAAGACGTGACGCAACGCCGCCTGAAGCAAGTGTGTCGCCGTATGGGCGCGTGCCGTCTGTTGACGCACCGCCGCATTCAGCACCGGTGTTACAATGTCCCCAACGGCAACATCGGATTTCAAAACACCCTTGTGAATAACGACATTGTCGACACGTGCGGCCTCGGTCACGGCCAAGACAACTTCGTCACCGCGCTTTAATTCGCCAGTGTCACCGACCTGGCCCCCTTGGGTGCCATAGAATGTGGTTTTGTCCAGGGCAATTTCAACCTCGTCCCCGGCGGTGGCGGATTTTACAAATTCGCCATTACGCAATATGGACAGGACCTGCGATTCCATTTCCACCGGTGCGTATTTTGCCACGTCATCGGTTGCGGCCAAATCCGTCTGGGATTCCCAGAATATACGTGTGCCCTTGGTATTGGCGCGTGAACGTTCTTTCTGTTCGGCCATTGATTTTTCAAAGCCCGCCACATCAACATCTATATTTCTGTCACGTAAAATCATCTGGGTTAAATCCAATGGGAAACCGTATGTGTCGAACAATTTAAACGCAACATCGCCCGGCAAAACATTGTTATTCAGTTTTGGCAATTCACTTTCCAGCAATTTCATACCGTTTTGCAGCATATCTGCAAATGCGTTTTCTTCGTTCTGAATAATTTCAACAACGCGCGCCTGGTTCGCCGCCAGTTCTGGATACGCATCACCCATTTCGGTAATTAACGCTGGATACAGTTTGGACAACAACGCCCCCTTGTGCCCCAGGATTTGTCCGTGACGCATTGCGCGACGCAAGATACGACGGATTACATAGCCACGGTCGGTATTCGATGGGATAACACCATCTGCGATTGCAAATCCAACCGAACGCAGGTGGTCCGTGATAACCTTGAAACTGGAAACGTTTTCCGCCGTTTCTGCAACACCCGTCACATCAGACACCGCACGTTTCAGGTTCACAAACAAATCTGTATCATAGTTATCCGTTTTTCCCTGTAAAATAGATGCAAAACGTTCCAAGCCAGCACCTGTATCAACATTTTGTTTTGGCAATGGTGTTAAATTACCATTTGCATCACGATCATATTGCATAAATACGTCGTTCCAGATTTCGACCCAGCGACCACCGTCTTCGTCCGATGAACCCGGTAATCCCCCCGGCAAATCCGCACCCATATCATAATGCATTTCTGTGCACGGGCCACACGGACCGGTGTCGCCCGCCGACCACCAGTTATCTTTGTCACCCAACAAGATTGCATCTTTGCCGGCAACCTGTTTCCAGATTTTTACGGCCTCGTCATCGCTGTAATGTGTGGTGACAACAATACGTTCCGGGTCCAGGCCAAAAACCTTGGTCAATAATTCCCAGGACATTTCAATCGCACCCGCCTTGAAATAATCACCAAAGGACCAATTACCCAGCATTTCAAAGAATGTATGATGACGACCATCAAAACCAACATCTTCCAGGTCATTGTGTTTACCCCCGGCGCGAATACATTTCTGAACGTCGGCAACACGTGGTGCAAACGCTGGTTCGGTCCCTTGTAAAATCCCCTTCCACGGAACCATCCCCGCAACCGTAAACAGCAACGTCGGATCGTTCGGTATCAATGATGCAGACGGCACAATTGTGTGTCCACGCGATTCAAAATATTGCAAGAAAGCCTTTCTTATTTCATTATACGTCATATTGTTTGTCCTTTTATTTTCAGGGGGCATTGTATAAACATTCAACGCCCGTTTCAATCAGATATTTAAAAAATTGATAATTATTTTATTCGTTGCCCCGTGGGGCCGCCACAACAATCGAAACCGCCCGCGTAACCAGGCCGTCGCGCTGACTGTCCGATGGGTGGCAACTGTTGTTCAGTTTTGTCATCAGATAGTTAGTTTGATTCATATAAATTGGCGACATTTCCGGATGATTTTTGCGCATATATTCAACAAACATATTCCACATTATCACATCCGCCGGTATCACAAACGGCAGGTCCGACGTAATCTCTGTTATCCCCGGCATTATTTCTGATAAAAATGTACCAAATTCCAGAACGTATTTTGTACGCATAAATGTACCCGCCATTGCGATATGTGGTGCATACAGTTGTGTATCAACCCCATCAACTGTATAGTCGTCTGGATTGTCTATCACGCGCAGAATATCCAGTACGCGTTGCCGTATAACCACCGCATTGCCCATAATCGCAAATATGCTTTCATCAACCTGTGGTACGGCCACGTTCATAACAATATCGTCGTCATTTGCGAACATCATCCACGATGCATCAATTTTGTTTTTGTAAATATAATTTAGTATCGCCACACGTGCCCGAATTATTCCAACGTTTTCATCCGTGTTTATAATATTTAATTGCCCACGAAACCCCAGTTTGCGGATTGTTCGATGCTTTAACGGTCGGCACGGATTATCGTTATATATAACCAATACAGTATTCTTGGGCACGCGTGCCAAACCCGCCCCAGAAATTTTCAAAAATTCGTGGCTGAACGTGGTTAACCCGATAACAAGATTCTGTTTTTGTCGCGCCATATAAAAATATTAAATAAAAGTTTCTAAAATTGCAATGGATTAGTGTTTTATGATATAATAATACCCAAGCACAGGGGAAAAGAAATGAAACCAACAATGGTCACGGCAATTTGTTTATTGACGGCGATAATAATTGTGTCGTCGTTTGGTCTGCAATTAGACCCGGTTGATGTTGCGACAAAAATTCCGGACACGGTTTCTGCGAATGTCTTATATGTCTGCCCCGCGACCAGTACGATTTGGGATCCAATCGCCGCGGGTTTTAGTCAGTTTTCAAAATTCTTTAAAATATTATTTGCGGCGTGCTTGATTGTTTTGTCTTTTTCGTGGGGGTGGGCACTGTATCAAAATTTATTAAAAGACAAATTTGATGGCGATAAATATAAACAACCCTGGGGATTGACCAAGATGTTATTCTGGGCGGTTGTCATAATATTTATGCTGATGATGACACCAAATTATTTCAGAAGTGTGCACGTTAACGGCGTAAATCGTGATTATGTCCTGTGCGAATTTGGTGATGATGGGGCACGTCCCGTACGTGCGGATATCGTATCGCATTAACGTACGAATTTGTCAACAATCAAAAAAAATACGAATTTTAAAATATAGACTTGACTTAAAGCGCGGATTTCTCTACGATTCGGATAAGCAGGTCAGGCAATGTCCATATAATCCAAGACGTTGACGCGATGCGACTAAAAAAAATCGCGCAAATGTGGGGCATTTGATTATATCGACATTGCCTGGGGAACCTTGCGGGACACCTTATTATAAAATCTATGAAAGGAGAAACATATGAACAAAGCTCAATTGATTGAAGCAATCGCAAATGATGTTGATATTACAAAGGCTGCTGCTGCTGCTTGCGTAGATGCATTCATCAACAACGTAACAAAAGTTCTGAAAAAGAAAGGCGAAGTTCGCTTGGTTGGTTTCGGTACATTTGCAACTGCAAAACGCAAAGCAACAACTGGCCGTAATCCTCAGACTGGCGAAGCAATTAAAATCCCAGCTTCTGTTCAGCCTAAATTCAAACCAGGTAAAGCCTTGAAAGAAGCTTTGAACTAAACCTTGTTTGATTGCTAGATAAAAAAATCCCCCAATCGGGGGATTTTTTATTCCATTACACACATTGAATTAAATTCATATGCGCCACTGCCGTCATTGTACGATGTGTTTTTTTCACCATACAATACACAGTCTATGCCTGGATTGTCATCCAAACATGAATTTGCGTCCCCCAGTGGGGTGTAGTTAACATATGTCTCATTGGTGCACGTTTCTTCTATTTTGAAGGTTGGTTCATCTATACCAATATACCCGGCGGGGCATTCGGTGTCGCTTTGTGATTTTGCCGCCGATGTAAGCAGGGCCTCATAAAACGTACCACCACGATTTGCGCACGCGTACGAACATCTGTACAGGCATACGTTTGGACCATATCCCAATGGTTCTGGAATATATGTGGGGTCTTGGCCAAATGATATTGCTACCCACGCAGATACGACGGGGTATATTATCCGACACCTACAAACGGCAATGTGTATATCAGTTGTAGACTCTTCATCACTATTATATACATACATACTATCAGTCGTCTTCCAACCGGCTATTTCGGTAACATCCGATGCAGCGTCCATCCCGCATGCCGCAATCCCCAGAATTGGAATTGTTTCATTGTCTTTGGTCGTGCACGTTGCCGTCCAGTCAACATTGCCATTTGTTGGGTTTGTTGGCGTGCATGTGGTTGTTTCCGGGTCCAGTTTTACACACCGTTTTGCCGCACCAAATGCCGGCATTGCCAAAATACATAATAAAATGCTTATTTTTTTCATACCTACCCCCCGTGGTTCTATATTTGATTTCCATCTTGAATAATATCGTTTACAAAATCCGAGTTATGAAACCCCAGCATAAACACGTTCGCATCATATGAACAGTTTTGCAGACATTCAGCAGCGGTATCATATTCTTCGAGGCGCAACCAATCCGATACAACAGGTTTGATTGCTCGTATCCAGCAATAAACAATGGATTTATATTCGGCTTCGCTGCTAATTGTGGGCAACATTCCCGATACGGTTTGGGTTGCAGACGAACAAATGGCCACGCCACTTAGGACTGGTTTTTTCATAGTTATAGCAGTGTCTGCTCTGACGTTATGGGACTCCCAATCCGCAGTAAAGTATAATTTGCTTTGTATTGGTGATTTTCCGTAAAATTGAAGCGGTGCGCATATCTGTGCGGCGATTGTGGGCGCGGATAATATTGTTGCGATTATGCCCATAAATAAAATTTTTTTCATAACCTAAATCTCCCTTTTTTTCATGTTTGAAAAAACCACCGAATAAATTCGAGTGGTCAGGAGGTTCAGAACAATCAATACGAATTGTGTGCTTATTCAATATATTCGCAACCCTCCTGACACGTAATACATCAGGAGTTTTTTGATTTTCGTCTGGATTCATATACGAAAAAACACGCCATCGGCGCGCCGGATTTCGTTTCCAAACGCGTATTGTACGGGTTCTGACACCCCATTATGGCAAGCCGCCATAACACATGTATTATAACCGATTGTTTTCATTTGCGCAATCGCAATGATAAATAAAAGTTTGGTTAAGTATTTATATTATATATCTCATATCGTATAAAAAATCCCGGCGTTACCGGGACTTTTTATAATTGAATAAACAGATTTTGGTTCTTTTTTAATTCTTCTATGGCATTGTCCATTATTTCGCGATATTCGGCAAACTTCTTCTTTTCTGATTTATTAAGGTTACTTATCGCCGGCAACTTTACCGTCATTGGATTGACGTGTTTTCCGTCTTTGATGATTTCATAGTGCAAATGTGGGCCCGTTGACATCCCGGTTGAACCGACATATCCAATCGTTTGACCCTGGCGGACATTGGTGCCGACCTTTACATTCTTTACAAACTTGGACAAATGCGCATATAAAGTCTCGTATGAGCCATTATGACGTAATTTGATATAGTTTCCGTGTCCACGGTTATATCCACGTGCAACCACACGCCCCGCACCGGCGGCGGGAATAGGTGTTCCGGTTGACGCACGGAAATCAACCCCCTTGTGTGCGCGGGTATATCCCAACACTGGGTGCTTGCGTTTGTTTGAAAAACTGCTGGTGACTTTGGCGTTGTTAATTGGTGTACGTTTCAGTGACTTAATCGCGCCATTTCCGTCCGCGTCGTAATATCCGGTTGTGCCATCCGCCTTGCGATAGCGGTACATTTTAACATTACCACGCAACGCATCGAACGATACGGCCAAAACGCGCCCGTTATCTATCTTCTGGCCGCCTGAAAAGTTTTCTTCATACACGACCCAGAATTTCTGTCCCGCACGAACATCACGTTCAAAGTCCATTTCAAACGCCAATAAATCATACACGTCGGCCAAAATTCCCGCCGGCACACCTGCGCGTTGCCCCGCCAGGTAAAAACTGTCCCCGTCCAAGATTTCACCCGCACGATAAACCGCACGCGTGTCGCGTTCAATGTCAACCGTTTTGCAATTCCACGCGCCCGTCCCATCACAGGTTAATTCCACCTGTTTCCAGGGCGATGGAATAACAACAATCTTAGATACCGGCTCGCTGTCGGTTGGGCGTGTAAATTCGATTTTATCGCTGTCCGCGCGCAGGGTTGATATCCCAGCGTCTTTTTTAAGTGTTTTTGCAATTGCATCCACGTCGTTATGGGTTAATCCCTGTTCCAGCAACAGTTTGGACAACGTGTCGCCCGACGCCACAACCACAACGGATGTGCATTCGTCGCCACCACGTGTGCGTCCCGCATTTACCGGTGCGCGACGTGTCACGACCAAGAATATTGCAATCAGTGTTAATAAAATCGCCAACGCCATCACCATACGGGTCAGGTTGGCTGGGTTCAGAATATCTTTTGCTTTTTTCATAAGTCGGATTATAATAATTTTATGAAAACAAATCAAGCATTCACAATTCTATCAAACGCGGGTGGTATTCGCGCCGCCCGAATTATAACTGAAAACAATCAGAAATTGTCACGGTTTTCCGTGTGGCGTATGGCGCGCGCACTGCGTCGTGGGGTGCCGGTGGCAAAAATAATCAGACAAAAATGGTTCTATGGTCTGCGCTTTTACACAAATAAATATACACTGGATCCACGACCGGATACAGAAACGCTTGTATCGGCGGTAATCGCAGATTGTGGGGCGGGGCACGCGCCACAGATATTGGATTTAGGAACCGGTACGGGGTGCATAATAATCAGCCTGGTTAAAAATATAAACGGTGCCCGTGGTGTGGCGGTTGATTTGTCGCGTGGGGCACTGCGTGTGGCGCACCGAAATGTTGTTACACATAATTTATCAGGAAGAATTGTGTTGCGTCGTGCATCTTTTATGCGGGATATAAAATTTAAAGAGAAATTTGATATAATCGTTTCTAATCCGCCATATATTGCAAATGGTGATTCACGGGTTGATATTGGGGCAATGCACGACCCAAAGATGGCACTTTATGCAGATATGGATGGGTTTGCAGCATATGAATCAATCGCCCGAAATGCCCGTGGGTGGATTAAGCGTGGCGGTAAAATTTATCTGGAAATTGGTATTGATATGGGCGCGCGCGTCCGCAAAATATTTGAATCAAACAAATGGAAATTTGTACGCGCCGAACGTGATTTAAGTGGCGTCGAGCGTGTGTTGATTTTTACCAAATAATTTTAATCAAAGTCTATTTTCAGGTTACGCAGGGAATCGTGACGTGCGTCCTTAATAACAACAATATCTGATTCTTTGGCCCATTTACGACTAAGTTCGTTTGGCACAACTTTATCCCCATCTGCAATATAATGTGTTTGGGAAATCTGCGGCAATTTGTTCAGGTTCAGTGATTTTTTCAATGGACTGTCATTAAAATATTCGGTCCATTCTTTGTGATTCAAGACGCCCGCAATCGTAATCCATTTTTGTACATTTAAATCTGGATATTTTTCTATCAGCAATCCCGAAATCATTGCGCCACCCGAATATCCAATCAGTATAATCGGACGATTTTTTGCAATTGTCTTGATTGCGGTGTGCATTGAATCCAAAACTGTCGCCGAGAATCGGCCATCGGTCCAATCGGATACGTCACAACCGGGGGATTTTATATATTGGCACGGGCGCGCAACATATGCGACATTTGCCACATCGTCACGTGCCGCCAAATTGCGCACCAGGTTTTTTCTTGGTGTCGGATTTCGTGTTGGGTGCCCGTGTCTATCAAACGCGTATCCGTCGCCCTCTATATAGATATGTATTGGATCTGATGCGTTTGTTAAGTGTTGCCAGGACGCAATTTCAAATTCACCCGCCTGGACCGGGACATATGTAAAACTGTACGGGCCAATCATAATGGACGTACACGCCCCCAGGCAAGATATCGCACCCAAAAACCAGAATTTAAAATTCAAACCGTAACCCCAGCATCACATTCAGGTAAATCAAATCTTCGGCACTTATCCAATCACGATGACGTGATCCGTCTTCGTTGGTTAACACCCATTTGACTTTTGGGATATATGTCATACGCGCGCCGAAATCTATGAACATAGTTTCCGTCAGGCCATATGAAAATCCCGCCGCCAACAATCCTGCGACATTTGTTGAACTGTGCTTTGATTGATAGAAATTAACAATTTCATACACCGAATTTTCATCCAGTGTCCCAAAATTACGCAAATCGTTATCTGCGGACAAATCTCCGTACGGATCGGTCAAATTCAATACCGTTGTTGTGTCGGCATATCCAATACCAAGCCCGACATATGGAATCGTTTTACGCAAAGGCTTTTGTACCCCGTCAAAGAAATCATAGAACGCCATCGCGCTGATGATATCTGTTTGAACGGTTGAATGAATTGCACCACTGTCGGTGCTCAAAATGTATGTGGCATCGCCGGCCCCGTTATAAAGTTGCATTTCCCCCCTAAACAACGGGGACGCGTTAAAGTCGCTTTTCATTATATGGTCCCAGCCACCCTCAAAACGCCACTGTGGACGCCCCGGCAGGGTCCATCCAACACTGGCCCCGGCGGCAAAAGAAAAAGACTCAAAATCCTTGGTCGGTGACAGGTTTGCAATATCGCCATACCCCAGCAATTCATATCCACTGCAATCGCCACCATTTGCACGGCACACAGTTTCCGGAATAATTGCCCCGGCATCATCAAGATAGTAATATGCACTCAGTGCGCCAACATCGTTTTTGATATCTCCAAAACCGGCCGCCGCACCACCACGAAATGACAGAATAAAGCGTGCCCCATCATCTTCGTACCAGCCGTCACCAACATAAACCCCGTCATACTGCCAGTTTGCCATTGCCGGCATCGCCACCAGACACGATAAAATTGGTAAAATTGTAAATATTCTTTTTCTCATACCTGTTATTATATCACAAAATCAATGCCGATAAAAACAGATTTTATTGCTTTTGCACAATTTCTCGGAATATTTCAGCGGGGATTGTACCACCGGTGATTTTTGAATCCATTGGGGTAAAATCATCGTTACCCATCCATACACCGATAACCAAATCATCTGTTGCCCCCACGAACCAGGCGTCACGGTTGCCATTGCTGGTACCGGTTTTACCGCCCAGAACCCCGTTCGCACGTGCACGCCCACCGGTTCCGCCCGGCGCCACAACATCGCCCAGCATTTTTGTCATATGTTCAATGGTTTGTGGCTGTAAAATAACGATTGGCTCTGACGGGTTTCGCTCATAAAGTATATTGCCCGACGCATCAACAATTTTTGTAATAGAATACGGACGTACCGAATTGCCATTATTCCAAATAACCGCATAAATATTCGTTAAATCAACCAGGCTCATTTCCGATGCCCCCAAAACGGTCGAATATTCACGGCGCAGGCGTGTTCCCACCCCCAATCGTCCCGCCATAGACAATATGTTTTCGATTCCGTACATTTCGGTCAGTTTTAACGGTACAGAATTTACGCTTTTTGCAAATGCCGTGGCCAGTGTTATATCGCCATAGTATTTCTCGTTATAGTTTTTCGGGTTATAATCCCCAATCGCAAATGGCGAATCGTTAACATAACTGTCGGGCGTTAATCCATTTTCAAGCGCAACCAGGTACACAACGGGTTTAAAACTGCTGCCGGGTTGGCGTGGGGCGGTGGCGCGATTAAATTGACTGGCCTGGTAATCAATACCGCCGGACATTGCGCGAATTGCACCATCTATTTCCATTGCAACAACAGCGCCCTGATAAGGGGGTGTTTTTTGTGACAAAGTTGCGGCAACGTGTTCTTGTAAATTCCGGTCCATTGTCGTATACACGTACAGATCGGATTCAAATGTCCCAATTCTTGATTTTACTTCGTCAATAACATAATCTGTCCAGTATCGGTACAGGTTTGTATCCGGTGTCGCCATTGCGGGTTTTAATTGTTGTGCCGCGATTCGTGCCTGGTTCAGGGTGATATACCCCTGTCGTACCATTTCTTGTAAAATAACGCGTGCGCGTTGGATGTTTTTTTCCGGGTTACGCAACGGACTGTATGTTGTTGGCGCTTTCAGCATTGCTGCAATTTGTGCCGCCTGTGCAATGGACAGTTTGTTTGCAGGTGTTTGAAACATTACGCGTGCGGCGGCATCAATACCGCGCATTCCGCCGACCAGAGACACACGGTTCATATACAAATCCAAGATTTGATTTTTTGTAAATCGATTTTCCAACCAATGCGATAAAATTAGTTCCTGGACCTTGCGCGATATTTTTTTATCACGACTAAGAAATATGTTCTTTGCGGTCTGCTGTGTAATTGTAGAACCACCCGCCGCCACGCGTCCCGCCACCAGGTTTGAAAGCATTGCGCGCGTGATTCCACGCATATCAATCGGCCCGTGTTCAAAAAAGCGTTTGTCTTCGATTGCGACGATTGCCTGCCATACGTGCCGGGGCAGGGTATCCACCGACACAGGCGCGCCCATAATACGCCCAGACGATCGAATTTCACTGCCGTTTTTGTCCAATATGGTCACGGCGGCCGGTCGTGTCTCGTTCAATATTGCGTCCAGTGATGGCATCCGCATATAAATATATGCAACATATCCACCAACACACAATCCGCCAATCAGAAACGCGTTAAAAAGCAACGCCACCACCCGTCGTTTAATTGACGGTTTTTGTGAATCTTTCTTGCGATTTTGGGCGTTTGCGCGTGCCACGATGAAAACTCCTTGCCTTTTTATATGCTTTGTAATTATAATCCTAGCATATAAAAAAGGAAAGAGATATATGAAAAAAATAGCATTTCTTGCATCGATATTGGTCGCAACGCCCGCGATTGCAAACGATTTTTATTATGCAGAATACGCATCGCCAGATGCCGAATATACGGCGCCGGACGCGGTGTCATCTGCACCGATTGCACGTGATAATTATATTGGATTGCGCCTGCACAAGAACGAACGGATTTCTTATGCGTTTGATGTGCGCAATGGTGCGGGCACCACGTTAAAGAACGATAACGTCGGCTTTGGTGCGTTTGTTGGTAATCGCCTGACCGATTTTTTAAAGATAGAATTTGAAACAATCTATACGGGCCTGGATGATGCAAAGCGCGATTTAGATTTAAATTTTGATATCTGGGCGAATATGGTAAACGTTTATATGTTCAAGACCTATGGCGGTGCGGTTGAACCATACGCGGGAATCGGCTTGGGCTTTTCAACCATCTGGTCTGATATAAGTGGATGGGGCTTTGATGCGGACAATACCACGTTTGATTTTTCATATTCATTGATGGCGGGGGTCAGTTTTGCATTGAATGACCGTGTTGATTTAAATCTGGGATTCAAATACATTAAATATGGCGACGCCGATCACAAGACGTCTGCGGGAACATTTGCGACAACGGACATAGATGCCACTGAATTTTATCTGGGCGCGGCATACAAGTTCGGGTTAAAATAACCAGAAGAAAAAAACCGCCAACCGGCGGTTTTTATTATTTCTTTTTTGCCTTTGGCTTTGATACAGCCTTTGGTGCGGCTTTTCTGTATTCACGCGCCAGTGTAACGATACACGTATACGCCAACAGTGCCGACACAGCCGTAATCAATCCAGAAATCAAACCATCCGAGAAGATTGCAAACAATACAATCGCCGCAACCAAAACAATGGTATACCCCAGATTCGCCGCCAGCACACCCATCAATTTTTCAAAAGATTTCATATTTTTTCCTTTGTTTACACACTTGCATTATATCATACATAAAAATATCTTTCTAATGAAAAAAAGAAAGGGCGCGGCAAAACCGCGTCCTCTTTTTTTCAGGGGAGAAAACATGAAAAAACTTTTTACAAAATTACATATCCGCCCAGGCGTGCTGTTGCCGGAATTGGGCCGAACGCAGAACGTGGGCTGACATAAATATTGCCTGTGACTGTAAATTCACCACAGAATTGCAGCATATTTACATCCCTCAGGAATAAATTACCGTTGATGCGCACGCCACAGGGCAGGGTATATTTGCGCATATTTTGCAGGTACAGGTTCCCTTGGATTTTTGTGCCGTGTTCGATTACCCCCGCCACCTTGCGAGAATCTATAACGACATCGCCCATAATTTTGTTTTCTTTTTTTACCTTTGCGATTTGTTTTTCCATTGTCGCACAGGGCTTTTCCGTTGCAACAACAATCGGTTCATTGATAATTTCGCCAGATTTTACATTTCGCACCATCGGCAGGGTATTTGTCACCGGCTTTACTGGGCGTGCAACGACATTGCGTTTTTCGCTTGGCAATACCGGGGTCTGAACAACGTCTGAACGCACCACAACCGTTTGCGTGTTATTACACTTGGTAAAATCAATAATCAGCATAGAAAATAAAACGATAATCGCAACCAGCAACGTCAGATTGGCAATGCCGATTACATTAACACCGCACAGCCATTTCCAAAACCATTTTGCGCCACGTGCCACCATACGAAATGGCCAGCATATAATATTCCAAACTTTTTTCCAGAAATTGCCCTGGCGTGTTTTCTTGGATGTGACTTTTTTTGTTTGCACACGCTTTGTCGCGCGCTTAATCTGTTGCTTTTTTGACATATCATAACCCCTTTGGTTAAATTCTTTTACTAGGATTATAGTCAAAAAATATATTTTGTCAATATGTTTTGTCAAAAAAGAATTATCCCTGTTTCCACCGTCAAAATAATAAATTTTTTCGCTTGTATTTATTTTATGGATATTTTACACTCAACAATGAATTCACAGGGATGTGGGTTCGGGGCCTTAGAAAAGCCCATAGAAGAGCGGTGTGAGAAAATGCACACTGATCCGCACATAGAAAATGGCGCGGAATGCGTCTTTTTTTGTGTAAATCCCCGGTTTGTCGGGGTGCCGTCGGTTATACCACAGGGGCCTTGCCCCGAAAACCGGCGGGGTCATTCTCTTTTATGATTTTTCTAACACCCCGACCGCCAATATCTGTGGCGGTTATTTTTTATCCGAACGAAAGGAAAGTATGGAGGGTGCAGATGCAACAGAATATCGGGAATTTTTTAAGTAATAAAATTGCGCGAAAAATTCACCACTTTTTTTTCTCTTTTACACTTGTTCTGTTGATGTCGGTGTCCTCCGCCTTATCTGCGGGGTATACATGTAACGATATCAAGATGTATACATCCTGTAACGCGGGGTATTATATGACCGTGGATGGCACCCCAAACACAACCGCTCAGGTTGGTAATGCCTGTACCCTGTGCGAGGTTGGCTATTATTGCCCCGGCGGCTCTGCAACCAGTAACGCAAATGCGCGTCTTGACTGTGATACCGGTAGCACAACCACCAGTGCAAATAACTATTGGACGACCAAGTCTACGGGGTCGACCGCCCGCACCCAGTGTTATCGTACCGTCACATTAAGCAAAAACAGCGGTAATGGTACGGTATCGCTAACCAATGCTGTTACGGGAACAACCGCATCTGCGACCAGCACAACCAGTGTATCAACACAATGCTATTATGGCACGTCGTGCGCATTACCGACGATAACCGACCAGACAAGCAGTTCCCACGGTGTAACAAATGGTTTGTACAGTGGATATTATAAATATTGTGGCGGTTGGTCATCGTCGTCAACCACATTGGCGTCGTGCCCCAGCACCACAACAACATCGGTCACGGTAACCAGTACCGCATCATCCGTGACGTATTATGCGCAAAAAACCGGGGATGATTTCACAATCACATTAAATAACAACAGTGCTACAACGGCCGGCACAACGGCGATTTATACGCGATATGGGGTTAATGTATATCTGGACTCGGCGCACGCGACGGCTATGACGACCACGACAAATCCGATTACAATTCCAACAAAAACGGGATATACATTTGATGGATATGCGGCATCGACGTCGGGCTGTACATCATCTACCACCCGTTATATCAGCGCGACTGGTTACAGAACATCGTCATTAACTACAACACGTACAAGTGCTTTGTACGCTTGTTGGGTTGCAAACACTTATACTGTATCATTTGATGCCAACGGTGGTTCGGGCGGACAAACGGCGGACGTAACCGCAACATATGGTGTCGCGATGCCGACAATCAGCACGACCAAACCAACCAAGACCGGCTGTAAATTCAATGGTTGGTACAGTGCGGCATCGGGTGGTACACAATATTATACCGCGGCGGGGGCGTCGGCGCGTGCCTGGAATATTGCGGGGGACCGCACCTTGTATGCCCAATGGACGTGTATGTCGGTGACGGGACCAACCGCCCAAACCAAGGTTTATGATGGCACCGCATTGACTTGTAACGGTGGTATATCGGTATCATCCCCGTCGGGCGCAACCATCACATACGCCACCAGCAGCACCGGCACATACACCAGCACCGCCCCAACAATTACCAATGTTGCGGACAGCAAGACCATTTATTACAAAATATCCGCAACCGATTATACGGATAAAACCGGATCGTTCAGTTGTACGGTGACCAAGGCAGACTGGGAAGAATTGGGGGTTGACCATTCAAGGGTTTATGATGGCACCGCTATGACCTGTACAGGTCTGCTGGATGAAGATGGGCCATCGGGCGCAACGATTAAATATGGCACAACAGCGGGTACTTATAATCTGACATCTGCGCCAACTGTTACTAATGTTGCAGACAGCAAAACTATATATTTCCAAGTCACACATCCAAACTATGTGACACAAACAGGTTCATTTGGTTGTACGATTGAAAACGCAACAATCAGTGCCAGTGCATCTAACAAGACGCTGACATATAACGGTAGCGCGCAAAGTTGCGGCACGGTTAGTGTAACGACACCAAGCAGTGGTGCGACCGTAAAATACGGCACCGCCAGCGGCAGTTATACATCAACCAGTGCAATATCAAAAACGGATGCGGGTACATATACGATTTATTATCAGGTAACCGCAACGAACTATACAACTAAAACTGGCTCGTTTACCTGTACGGTGAATAAGGCGGCAAACCCGATTAGTTTAAGTGCGACCAGTGGCTCGATTAATTATAACGGTACTGGAACATTTACGGTAAGCGGTGCCCAGGGTACATTAAGCGTATCGTCAGCATCCAGCACCATTGCCACCGCCTCGGTAAGTGGTACAACGGTCACGATGACCGGTAAACAGGCGGGCAGCACAACCATTACCGTAACCGCGGCGGGTAACGACAATTATCTAAGCGGTTCCAAGACGTACAGTGTGACGGTTAACAAGATTAATGGTACGACAACTTTGGGTGCGGCCAGTGGCACACTGACATACCCAACGACTTCTGGCAGCTTTACAGTAAGTTGTAGCGAGAGTGCTACACCGACTGTGTCTTTGGATACGTCGACGTATGCAAGTGCAACGGTTGGCACTGGCCAGGTAAGTACGACGTGGAAAGCGGCTGATGGTACGACGAAGATTACGGTAAATTGTCCTGCGACCACGAACTATAAAGCATCCAGTGCAACATATACATTGTATACCAAAAAGGCGGTGAATCCGATTAGCCTGAGTGCGACCAGTGGTTCGATAACATATCCAAGCACCGGAACGTTTACGGTAAGTGGTGCCCAGGGTACTGTTTCCGTGACGTCTGGCACAACATCCGTTGCGACCGCATCGGTAAGTGGCACGACGGTTACGATGACACCGGTTAAATACGGAACATCAACGATAACCGTAACCGCGGCGGGTAATGCGAATTATTACAGTGGTTCCAAGACATATGCGTTAACGGTTAATCGTGGGACTTGCTCGATAAGTGTCAGCCCCACAACCGCTACGATTACATATCCAACGACCACGGGTACATTTACCGTGTCCAAGGGATCTTGTAACGGAACGCTAAGTGCCGCATCCAATGCGACGGGCGTTGCAACGGTAAGTTTAAGTGGTACAACGGGCACAGTCACGTGGAAATCTGCGGGAACTGCGACGATTACGGTAACCGCGGCGCAAAGTGACCAGTATAATGCGACAACCGCCACCTATAAGGTCACGACCGCCAAGGGTACAAACCCGATTAGTTTAAGCGCGACCAGTGGCTCGATTGATTATAACGGTACCGGAACATTTACGGTAAGCGGTGCCCAGGGTACATTAAGTGTGTCGTCAGCATCCAGCACCATTGCCACCGCCTCGGTAAGTGGTACAACGGTCACGATGACCGGTAAACAGGCGGGCAGCACAACCATTACCGTAACCGCGGCGGGTAACGACAATTATCTAAGCGGTTCCAAGACGTACAGTGTGACGGTTAACAAGATTAATGGTACGACAACTTTGGGTGCGGCCAGTGGCACACTGACATACCCAACGACTTCTGGCAGCTTTACAGTAAGTTGTAGCGAGAGTGCTACACCGACTGTGTCTTTGGATACGTCGACGTATGCAAGTGCAACGGTTGGCACTGGCCAGGTAAGTACGACGTGGAAAGCGGCTGATGGTACGACGAAGATTACGGTAAATTGTCCTGCGACCACGAACTATAAAGCATCCAGTGCAACATATACATTGTATACCAAAAAGGCGGTGAATCCGATTAGCCTGAGTGCGACCAGTGGTTCGATAACATATCCAAGCACCGGAACGTTTACGGTAAGTGGTGCCCAGGGTACTGTTTCCGTGACGTCTGGCACAACATCCGTTGCGACCGCATCGGTAAGTGGCACGACGGTTACGATGACACCGGTTAAATACGGAACATCAACGATAACCGTAACCGCGGCGGGTAATGCGAATTATTACAGTGGTTCCAAGACATATGCGTTAACGGTTAATCGTGGGACTTGCTCGATAAGTGTCAGCCCCACAACCGCTACGATTACATATCCAACGACCACGGGTACATTTACCGTGTCCAAGGGATCTTGTAACGGAACGCTAAGTGCCGCATCCAATGCGACGGGCGTTGCAACGGTAAGTTTAAGTGGTACAACGGGCACAGTCACGTGGAAATCTGCGGGAACTGCGACGATTACGGTAACCGCGGCGCAAAGTGACCAGTATAATGCGACAACCGCCACCTATAAGGTCACGACCGCCAAGGGTACAAACCCGATTAGTTTAAGCGCGACCAGTGGCTCGATTGATTATAACGGTACCGGAACATTTACGGTAAGCGGTGCCCAGGGTACATTAAGTGTGTCGTCAGCATCCAGCACCATTGCCACCGCCTCGGTAAGTGGTACGACGGTCACGATGACCGGTAAACAGGCGGGCAGCACAACCATTACCGTAACCGCGGCGGGTAACGACAATTACCTAAGTGGTTCCAAGACGTACAGTGTGACGGTTAACAAGATTAATGGTACGACAACGGTCAGCAAAACAAGTCTTACGGTTACATATCCAACAACTACTGGAACCTTTACCGCCAGTTGCAGCGAGAATGGTACCGCAACCGTATCATCCAGTGACACGTCCAAGGCAACGGTTGCAATAAACAGTGGTACCGTGACCGTGACGTGGAAAGCGGCGGGCAGTGCGACGATTACGGTAAACTGTGCCGCGACTACGAACTATAAAGCGTCCAGCAAAACTGTTGCGGTCACAACCGCCAAGGGTACGAACACTTTGAAACTAAGTGCGGCCAGTGGAACATTGTCTTATACAGACAGTGCAAAGACCAAACAGTTTACAGTCAGCACGAATACCAGTGGTGGCACATTAAGCGTATCGTCCAATGCAACCGGTGTCGCGACCGTCGCAATCAGCGGTACAACCGTCACGATGACTTATGTCAAGGCCGGAACGGCCACAATTACCGTGACCAGTGCCGAAACATCAACTTATAAAAGTGCAACCGCAACATACGCATTGACGGTTAATTGTGGTGCGGGCTATTATTCGAACAGTGCATCGTGTACCAAATGCCCGGCGGGTTATTATACGTCATCCGCAAATACCGCATCCGCTTGTACAGCCTGTACCGGTGCAACGTACCAGCCATACACCGGTCAGTCCTCGTGCATCAGTTGCCCAACGGCAAGCAATAATACCGCAAATGTAAGGGGCTATTCATATTGGAATACTGGTGCCACAGGTGACCATACAGTTTCGTCGGGGTGCAATGTGACGTTCAACAGTAAAACATTAGATGATGGAACAATGGCCCAGTATTCGTGTTATGTTGATGCTTACACCGACAACAGCCTTACCACATACACGTATGGCGTTGATGGAACAACCAAGACTTGCTGGGTAAACAGAAGTAATTTAACTTGTGATGGCGGGTACTATAATGTGTACTTTAATGCCAGCAGTACCGCAACACAGGACACGGGTTATGATACACTGGATGATTTGTATGAAAATGTTTGCCAGGATGTTGGCACAGGCTACTGGTCGGCGGCAGGTGAATTAACCCGCACGGCGTGCACATTGGCACCTGATAATGCCAGTTATACGGGGTCTGGCGGTGGTACAGATAATTGTCCCTGGGTGTGTAACAGTGGGTATAATCTGACCTCTGATGGATTGTGTGGCCAGTTCTGCGAGGCGGGCATAACCCATATAAAATTAAGTACTGGGCTATCGATACCGCTGTATTCGTCAAAGCGTACGTCTCATACATTGGTTGTAAAAACAAGTGCGGGCGATATGTGTTATGCCAGCCTGGCCAGTGGGAATAAATCTGGTGCGCTGAATGTAAATATTGGCGGAACAACGTATCACGCGGTTGATTAAAAAATCCCGCCAGACGGCGGGATTTTTTATTTCTGTTTCTGTACCAAATCTTTCAAAAATGTGTCAATCGGCACCGGGGCGGCGGGCGTTGGTCCACGCTGACCATTATAGTGACTGGATTTGTTCATATTATACGGCATACGTTCGCCGGTAAATTCTTTGAAATAAATCTGTCCAATACGCATATACGGATAAACAACCGTCGGATACAGAACGTGAATTTCCAATGTCCATTGCCCACAGAATCCGTCGTCCCCGCGGCCCGCGGTATGGTGGTTCAAGATGAAATTTCGACCAATGCTGGATTTTCCATCAATTTCCGGGAACAGGTTATGTGCCTCTGTATATTCAAGCGTCGACCCCAGGTACCCCACATCCGGCGACAGAATCAGTCCACTTTCCGGGATTTTGATATCGATTGTTTCGTGATGTGCGGGATTTGTTGGATCTATTAAATACTTTGGATTGCGTATGTCGTACGCGTCTGGATTTTGTCTGTACACCTCATACCGGACGGGATATTCAAACCAATCTTTCATATCGTGCAATTCTGGTGCCCCCTTGTACGGGATTGCGGGGCGCATACCCCACGGAATTGTATGTTTGTAGACCTTTAACGTATCATCCAGGTGTAAATCATAACTGTTAGACCCCAGGCACCTGTCATCAAATGGCTTTATTACGATATCGGGATTTTCACCCATCATACGTTTTTTTATTTCTGGACCGGTCAGCAACATTTGTTATCCTTTTTTCCTTTCCCCGCCCACGCCCTTATTATGCGTAAAACGCACCACCAAATGCAAGATTTTTATTCACTTTTGATTTTGGTGTGGTATTGTTTGCGTATGACTAAGAAAACATATTCTGGCTTTGTTGCCATTATCGGTCCGACAAATGCGGGCAAAAGCACATTATTGAATCAAATTATGGGGCGCAAGGTATCCATTGTATCGCACAAGGTGCAAACCACGCGAACCCGCCTGCGTGCGGTGAAAATGGTGGGCGATAAACAGTTGGTATTTGTTGATACCCCCGGCGTATTCAAGCCGTCACGCAGATTAGACCGCGCAATGGTCGCGGCCGCTATGGATGCGGTGGCCGATGCCGATGCGGTGTTGTTGTTGGTTGATGCACAAAAGGGATTAACCGAAACAATTCGCACATTGGCACAAAAAATCGCCGACCGCCCAAATATCTTTGTTGCATTGAACAAGGTTGACGCAATCCCAAAACTGGAATTATTACCAATGGTTGCCGAATTAAATGAAATGGCACCGTGGCGTGAAATATTTATGATTTCGGCACTGAAAAACGATGGCGTTGAAAAAATGCTGGCGGCATTGGCGGACGTTATGCCCGAAAGTCCGTATTTGTTTGATACGGTTGATGCGCCCGATGTACCGGATGAATTATATCTGTCGGAATTGACCCGTGAAAAGATTTATAAATATATTCACCAGGAATTACCATATCACATCAATGTCGTGACCGAACGCGTTGACGTTGATGCCGACGGTGTCCTGGATATATACCAGAAAATTGCGGTTCAAAATGACGCGCACAAGAAGATTGTTGTGGGGCGCGGGGGCGAACAATTAAAACGCATTGGTACCGCCGCCCGTCACGATATTCAGGACCAGTGGGATGTAAATGCACGATTGCACCTGTTTGTGCGTGTGGAACCTGACTGGGAAGAAAAGGCCGAAAACTACATCGACCAGGGCTTAGAGTTTAAGAAGTAGAAAAATGTTAACACTGTCTGATTTTGATTTTGAATTACCCGCCGATTTAATTGCGTCGCGCCCATTGCCGGAACGTGATGCGTCACGTATGTTGGTGGTTGGTGCCGATGGCGCCATCGCGGACAAGCATATCCGTGATTTCCTGGATTTCTTACGTCCGGGTGATGTTGTTGTTATGAATAATTCGCGTGTTATTCCCGCGCGCTTTGTGGCGGATGGCAAGCACGAAATTACATTGCATACCGCGGTAAACGATAAAACGTGGTGGGGACTGTGTAAAAAATATAGAAAGATTAAAAAGGCATCACTGTTGACACTGGACGATGGAACGCAGGTTCGCGTGGTTGATAATGATGCCGAAAGTGGTCTGAAATTAAAGTTTTTATGTGATGATGTTTTTGCGGTACTGGACCGGGTGGGTAAATTACCCCTGCCACCGTATATGAAGCGCGAAATGGAAGACGCCGACCGTGAACGCTATCAAACGGTGTATTCAAAGCACTTGGGGTCACTGGCGGCACCGACGGCCGGTTTGCATTTTACAGATGAATTATTGGATGAAATTCGCGCCCGTGGTGCGAAAATTGTTCACGTCACATTGCACGTTGGGGCGGGCACCTGGATGCCGGTAAAAACCGAAAATTTATCCGAACACAAAATGCACAGTG
Source organism: Alphaproteobacteria bacterium (assembly GCA_015062485.1). Taxonomy (GTDB): domain Bacteria; phylum Pseudomonadota; class Alphaproteobacteria; order Rs-D84; family Rs-D84; genus Enterousia. The sequence goes on along the minus strand of SUUO01000001.1, from coordinate 36,077 downwards.
AATGGGCGTTTATCAGTGAACCACACGCCCGTATGATTAACCGGGCCAAGCGTGTAATTGCGGTGGGGACGACATCTATGCGCGTGCTGGAATCGGCGGCGGCCGAATATGCCCGTCGTGCGGCGCGAAATCCGAATTTGAATCCAAAACACCGTGTGTGCCCATTTGGTCAGAACACGGATATATTTATCACGCCGGGCTATAAATTCCGTGCGGTTGATGTACTGCTGACAAACTTTCATTTGCCTAAATCGACATTGTTTATGTTGGTGTCTGCGTTTTCAGGGTTGCCAGAAATGCGCGCGGCGTACAAGCACGCCGTTGATGAAAAATACAGATTTTTCAGTTATGGCGACTGCTGTCTGTTGTTTAAAAAGGGAATAAGCGATGAAATACAATCCGACCCTGCATAAACTATCAAACGGCGTGACGGTTATCTTGGACCCGATGGATATTGAAACGGTTGCCATCAAGGTTCTGTTTACCACGGGCGATCGTGACGAGTTGCCACACGAATATGGTATAACACATTTCTGTGAACATATGTTGTGCAAGGGAACATCCCAGTTGCCAAATAAAAAGGCCATTGATGATTATATGGATTATTATGGTGCATCGCGTAACGCGGTAACTGGCAATGCATATATGGCACTGATTGGGCGTGTGTTGGCGGAAAATGTAAATATCTTGATTGATTTCTTTGGTGACCAATTACAAGATTCTTTGTTTGAGCCAGATAAAATAGAAATTGAGCGTAATGTTATTTGTGATGAACGTCGTCGTGCGTTGGATAACCCCGATCGTCAGTTCGGCGATTTTATATCAAAGCATTTATTTAATTACGCGACATTTTCTTTCCGTGGCATAGGGCCGGTCGAAAACATTATGTCATTTACGCGCGAACAAATGCTGGAATTTATATCGCGCCGTTTTTCGGCTAAAAATTGCATAATATGCCTGTCGGGGCGCTTGGATAATCCCGATGCAACCTTGGCGCACATTGAAAAGCGTTTTTCGTTTTTGCCAACACACGATGTGTCACAAAACACAGAAATACATTATACACCGGCGGTGGCACATAATTCTTTGCCGGATAAAAACAATGTTCGCCTGCGTATTTTGTTTCCAGAAATATGGCCAAACACGATTGAAAACGAATATAAACGCATTTGTGTGTCGCGTTTCAAGCGATTTATAACGAAAAAGTTATCCGATGTCCTGCGCCAGGAAAATGGCTTGGTCTATGGATTTGGCGGCAGCACCGCCGGTAACGAGGTCTTTTCGGTTAATGGTTTTAGCACAGAAACATCGGCGCAAAATCTGGGGACGGTTGTGGCGCTGATTGCGAAAACCGCATATCAGATTTATTCACACCCAGACATAACGTTTGATGATTTAGACAGGTTTAATCGCAAAGACAGATTGTCTGATGCAAACTGGCTGGAATCTGCCACGGCACGCTGTGACGCATTGGTTGGTGAATATCGTGTGCATGGAATTTTATACGATTTTTATGATGCTGTACGTAAATATGATTCTGTGACCCCGGCTGATGTTATAAAATATTTACGTGGATTTTTTGATGGGCCGATATCTATTGTGACCCAGGGTGCGGATTTTGACGGCGACTTGAAACAAATATGGATTGATAATTTTAAGGAATAGGGTGGATATAAATGGCACTGAAATTTAATTTAATTGCAACGGATGGTAATGCACGTCGCGGATCGGTTGAAACCGCACACGGCACGTTCCAAACGCCGGCATTTATGGCGGTGGGTACGGCCGCGACCGTCAAGGCATTAACAATGGACCAGGTGCGTGATACCGGTACCCAGGTTATCTTGGGCAACACATACCACCTTATGATGCGCCCCGGGGGCGATTTGGTTGAACAAATGGGCGGATTGCATAAATTCGGTGGTTGGGACGGCCCAATCCTGACCGACAGTGGCGGTTTCCAGGTAATGTCGCTTTCCACACTTACCAAAATGAGCGAAGAGGGCGTTCAGTTCACATCGCACTTTGACGGTGGGAAAAAGCATTTCTTGCGCCCCGAAGATTCTGTTCATATTCAGCACCAGTTGGATTCTAATATCACAATGGTTCTGGACGAGTGCTTGAAATTACCCGCACCGCGCGAACGCGTTGAAAAAAATGTTGATATGGTAACCCGCTGGGCACGTCGCAGCAAGGATGCATTCATTGATCGTCCGGGCTATGGCATATTTGGTATTGTCCAGGGGGCGGATTTCCCGGACCTGCGTGAAAAGTCTGCACGTGCGTTGACAGAAATCGGATTTGATGGTTATGCGGTTGGGGGACTTGCCGTGGGCGAACCCCAGGACGTTATGTTTGATATGATTGCAACCACCACGCCATTGTTGCCGGCGGACAAACCACGATATTTAATGGGTGTTGGAACGCCACTGGATATTCTGGGGGCGGTTGAACGTGGAATCGATATGTTCGATTGTGTAATGCCAACACGCGCCGGTCGCACGGCCCAGGCCTTTACCAGACACGGCACAATGAATATGCGTAATGCACGCTTTCGTGACGACCCACGTCCATTGGATGACAAATGTGAATGTCCGGCGTGCAAGCGGTCGCGTGCGTATATTCACCATCTGATTAAGTGCAATGAAATCCTGGGGGCGACATTGTTGACGCAACATAACCTGTGGTTCTATCAAGACTTAATGCGCGACATACGCGCCGCCATAGAACAGGGACGATTTGCCGCATTTAAACGTGAATTTATTGAAAAATACACAGGAAAAACAGATGAATAAAACCAAATCAAAACATCCATTATTAACATTGGGGGAAAAAGATAAATTTTACCTGGCTCTTTCCCAGACTAATGATGCTGTCGAGAAATTCTATGAACGCACGAAATAATTTATTGAAATATTGTATTATAATCGTCTAAACTCTTTTACATAAAGTAAAGGGGTTTTTTATGGCAAAAAAACAAGTCACAGTAATCGATATGGGCGGTGCAAAAACCGTACAGAAGAAGCAATCTGTTATCACCTGGACAAAACGTACATTTGCAATTGTGACGATTGTATGGCTGGCGCTGGTTGCCTGGTTCCCATTGCATGTAAAAAACACATATTCCCAACCGATAAAGAAGTCGATTGTTGTATCGATGTTCTTTGACCTGCAAAAGGGGATTGTAAAACAGTACGAGGCATTACTGTCCGGTGTGGCAAAATCCATTAACCTTGAAAAACCAATCGCCGCCGCGATAAAGGGTGTCAAAATGGTTGATAACACCGTTGACAAGGTGACGGACGCCACTGATAAAGCCAAAGATGCCACCGCAGACGTATCTGAAAAAACATCGGGGGTAAAGAAATTAACGGGCATTGCCAATAAATTTGGCATTAAAACCGGTGGCGTTGACAAAGCCGTCGCCCAGGTCGACCAAGGGGTCGCCCGTGCAAATGATGCAATCGCATCGGTTGATAAAACCGCACAACTGGTAAATGAAAAGTTGGATAAAATTCAGGGGGATTTAACCCGTGTTGCCCAAACTGAAATCGATAAAGCACTGGATGCGGCGGTAAAATCTGCGCTGGATAAGAACAGTGGCGGATTGGGCACAACATTGCTGACTAATTATGGTATTGAACACGTTTATGCGTGGCGTCCGTCGTCGTGGCCGGTTGCGACCAAGATTTACGACGATTTATCTAAATCGGATGTGGATACCATAACCGTAATCACCCGCACGGTTGACACGTATTTTGGATATGTCGCGTGGGGCCTGGTCGTGGGTGCGTGGGCGATTGGATTGTATATCTGGTGGTTGGTATCTAAGAAGGTAAAATCTATTTTGAAGCCGTTTAATGTATGTCCACGCTGTGGCCACACATATGCCGATAAACGCACGGCACTGGGGTTGTTAAAAGTGTTCCAGCCCTGGACGTGGTTTTGATAATGGGTTGAAAATAGGATGGAAAACAAAAAACGAAAAAAACACTTGCAATGCGAAAAAATATATGTCAATATATACCACGCAATGCGAGCGTAGCTCAGTTGGCTAGAGCGCAACCTTGCCAAGGTTGAGGTCGAGGGTTCGAGCCCCTTTGCTCGCACCAGGATTTATAAGACCGTCCTTGTGGGCGGTCTTATTTCAAATAAACAGGATGCATAGAATAATGAAATTGTTTATTAAACGTTTTAATTGATTGTGCGACCAACAGTAACAAAACTGCGGGCGCACTTTTGGTACGCCCGTTTTTTATGAATTAAACCAAGGGAAAACAAAAAATGTCAGAAAATACAACGAATACAGCGATTTCAACAAACGAATTGACGGCGCGCCTGCAAAAGGCTGAAAATATCCGTGCCCGTGACGGCGTTGTATGGAAAGACAAATTTGATCGCACACACACGATTGAGGATGCGCGTGAATTAGCCGATGGTACGCCGGTGCGTCTGGCGGGTCGTGTGACTGCATTGCGTTGGCTGGGCAAATTGATGTTTGGTCGTATTTATGACATCAATGGTGAAATTCAGTTTTCTATGTCCCGCGAAGAATTGGGCGAAGAAAATTACAAATTTATGAAGGCCAATGTCGACCTGGGTGATTTTATTGGTATTACGGGCGAATTGTATCACACAACCGCGGGCGAATTGACGGTCAAAGTGTCCGCGTATGAAATCCTGGCCAAGGCCTTGCGCCCGTTGCCGGAAAAGTATCACGGCCTGACCGATATGGAAACCAGATATCGCCAGCGTTATTTAGATATCATCTCGAATCCAGAGGCACGTAATGCCTTGCTGGGGCGTTTCAAGATGACACAGTACTGGCGTGATTATATGAACCGCAACGGATTCTTGGAAATTGAAACACCAATTATGCAGAATATTGCATCTGGTGCGGCGGCGCGTCCATTTACAACACATCACAATGCCCTGGATGCGGATTTTCAGTTGCGAATTTCGCCTGAATTATTCTTGAAACAGGCCATTGGTGCCGGCTTTGACCGCGTGTATGAGGTTGCCAAAGACTTCCGCAACGAGGGTATGGATGCGATGCACCTGCAAGAATTCACAATGGTTGAATGGTACGCGGCATATTGGGACTTTAACGACAATATCAAATTTACGTGGGAATTAATCCAGGAATTATTGATGAAATGCCGTGGCACATTACAGATTGAATACCAGGGTACAGCATTGGATTTCAGCAAATATGAAATGATTGACTATACGGCCAAGATGAACGAATTCTTTGGTTGCGATATTCTGGATTTTGATGACGTCGATGCCCTGCGCCAAAAATTGGTGGATAACGGTATGTTCCCGATGGCGGAATTAGAAGATTTAAAATCAATCCCGACATTGGTTGACTATGTGTACAAGCGCAAGATTCGTGGCGATATTGTAAATCCGACATTCTTGTATAACTATCCGGCGTATATGGTTCCATTGGCACGTCGTAATGATGCGGATGAACGCAGAATTGATATGTATCAATTATTGGTATGTGGTGCCGAAATTTGCAAGGGGTATTCTGAACTTGTAAACCCAATCCAGCAATTGGCCGCATTCGAAGAACAGGCCCGCAATATCGCCGACGGTGACGAAGAAGCCTTTAACCCCGACAACGACTTTGTTCGTGCGATGGAACACGGTTTCCCACCGATTTCGGGTGTTGGAATGGGTGTTGACAGATTGGCCAGCATCATTTTCGATCAGCCAACCTTGCGCGATGTAATCTTGTTCCCAATAATGAAATAGGGGTGGTGATTATGAATGATGGTATGCCGGATGGCTATGCGGAAACATTAACCCTGGAACGGGACAGAAAGAATTTATCTATAATTGATAATGCGGTTGAATCCGGTCGCATTAACGAAGAGGCGGCCGAATACCTGCGCACACTGTACAGCGACAGTATGACCTGGTTCCGTGAAGTATTTCACGTTTTGGGCAAATCGTTTGGTGCGCCCAAGGCCCCCGTTATGAAATACGATTATGCGACGGATTCGGCGATTGATGAACCGATGAAGATTTCAGACATTCATCCATTGTCGCCATATGTTGTTCAGCATCGTCTGGACGCCGACCCTATGCGTAATCAGTTCTTTACAAGTTTACCCGGACATAAAATTGAATTGTCAGTATCGTCGATTGTAACGGTTATCGTCGCGGCCCAGAAAAGGATAGAACGCGCCCTGGACAAGATTACGGGCAAATATTATCGTGACTATGTAAATGACGTCGCGCGTGCCGCATCCCGCGTGTTAAGCGCCGATGGTCGTGACGCATCCGCACGTGCGATATCCGATAAAATCCACAAAATTTTTGACGCGAAATATATCACGAACGCATCTGAAACGGTGCTGTCGATTATTGGCCGTGGACACGAGAAAATAGCGGTCGAAATGGTTCGTGCCCTGGATAAAATTGAAAAGCCACATCAAAGATTACAAGACGTCTGGCGTGTAAAATGTCTTTTTGATTTAATCCCCCAGGCACGAACATTTATTGAACGCCTTTATTCTGCAATGCCAGAGCGCATTTTGTCCAGTCGTGACAAGTTCTATGATATGACGAATCCGCGTAATTATCGTGATGCCAAGGTTATATTGAATATCGGTCACGGCAAGACGGTAATTCCAATGGAAATTATATGCCAGGTTCGTACGTTCTTTGAATTCGAACGTAAAACACACGAAGTGTACGAAACAACACGTCGCGCCAAAAATGCAAAATCCGATAATATGGAAAGTAAATTGGCCACGTTCTTGGAAGATGGTGTAAAGTCGTACAACCACGTGATTTGTCGCTGCCTGGAAGCATTGTTTGAGCGTGTCGGTTGGAATATTTTATATTCCCAGGACAATCATATATCTATGTTCGAAGGATTCCCACACGAATGTAAATTATATTATCCGCAAAAGATTCTGGATAATATTAATGAAAAACTGGACGATGCCATTGAAAACGAAGTATTTCGTGTTGAAAATGCGCCAACAAAATTGACAACAAATCAACAGTCCAAGATTTTTCATTTTATGGCGCGTTTTGTCCTGGTATCTGCGATGCCGTATATGCAACGTGACTGGGCCTTTTCACCAACCTCCCAGGCGGAAAAGTTATTTAACTTTGTTATGAACGAGGTCCAACGTTACTATAAGAAATCATAAAAATCCCGCCACCTGGCGGGTATTTTTATTCCCCTTGCGTTAAATGGTCAAAAATGTAAAAATAGTATCAGGTTCTTGACTGTCTTGCAGAACCATAACAAGCATAACAAAGGATACGATTATGCGTCAGGGAAAAGTAAAATGGTACAACGGTAAAAAATGTTTTGGGTTTATTACCCCGGACACACCAAATGAAAATGGTAACACAGATGATGTATTTGTTCATTCCAGTTCTTTAAAGGCTGCGGGCATTCGCTTCTTGAATGAAAATGATATCGTAGAATTCGAAGAAGAGGTGCGCAATGATAAATTATCGGCCACAACCATTACATTGATTCAGCGTGACGAAGAATCCGCCCGTCGTTTCCAGGAACGTCGTGCCGAACGCCGTCGTGCGATAGAGGACAGAAAGCAACGCGAAGAAAAATCAACCCGTCGTGGATTTGCATTCTGGAAAAAATAATGTTGGAAACAAAACATCCCGCCGATTGGCGGGATGTTTTGTTTAGTTAGTGTAAAAACAACTGCCTGCAAACATAAAATCACCGGTGTCGTCATATGATTCGCACCCACCGGCCAATACGCAACCTGTTATCGAGGACAAACCTGCACCCGAACTGATTGCGCACGTCGTGCCATCGCGTTTGGGTAAACTTGGACACGGCTTACAACTGATGTAGTCTAATGAAGGCCAAGAAATTTTACCAAGTTCATTATAGTATTCGGCGGGACAGCGATAACTAAAAGCCGTAGAACTGGTCGTTATAGGGGAACAAGTACTGGCGTTTATTGTGGATTCGGGACAATACTGTTTTTGCCATTTTTCATATGGTGTACCGTCTGATTGTGTATACGATACCCAGCCCGTGTCATTAGCACAATTTTGCAAACACGTAAAAAATGAATCGTTTGCAATCGAAACATTGCGCCGATAATAAGACTGTGTTGTCGTATTATTTAAATATGTTGCATAACTGGTATTAGAGAAAAAATAACCCTTTTTCAACGTGGCGCTACTGTTTGTATTCCCACTGACGCCCGATGATATCATTCCTGAAAATTTCCAACAAAGTGCCTCTGTGGAAAAACAAAAGCCGCCGATACCGGTGTTGTTATCGTCGTCGTACCATTTGGCCAGAACGCAATATGAATACGCACTGCTTCCCATTAACAGCGTATAACCATCGCTGCCCGAGCCACACATAGGCACCACACCATATGTTCCGCTGGTCAGTTTATCATAATGCGTCGCCAGCATATTTTGATAATAAGACGACAAACCGCGCGAAGATGCGCTTAAAACCGTATAATTCCCGGTATGCAAAGCGGTCTGGCTTGCAAATGCGTTCAATGACAAGAACGTCGCCACCGCCGCAACCAAACCGACGTTTAGATTCGGCACAAAAACGGGGGATAAAATATGCAGAAATCAGGGATTTTTAATTACGAATTTATGCCGAGGAAAAACGTCCCATTGGATTCGGCATATGTTTTTCGTCTCTATGCCACGTATTATAACGATTTGCGCGATTTTAGGCAAGCACGAAATTCATAGATAAATAAAAGTTTAGCGAAGTAATTAGTTTACAAAAACGTTTCACGTTTTTGTCATTCCGGTGCTTGACACCGGAAACCAGGTTATGCGCGCAGAGCGCGCACAAATAATAATGTTTCTATGACCTGGGTCCCGTGGTCAAGCCACGGGATGACAAAAGAAGTTTAATTTTTCCACATTTGCACTTTAGTTTAAACTTTTATTTAGCGAAGTATTTTCATATCACATATCTCTTGTCTCATATCTCATAAAAAAATCCCGCCATTGGCGGGATTTTTTATTTCTTTTCAGAAAAATCTGCATCAACCGTGCCATCGTCGTTTTTCGTGTCGTTGGCACCGGATGCGGCGGCTTGTTCCGCCTGGGCGGCTTTATAAACCGCTTCGCCCAATTTCATTGCCTTTTCAGACAATGCATCGGTCTTGGCTTTCAAAGATTCTGCGGTTGCGTCCGCCTTGGCCAATTCGTCTGCCAATTCTTTTTTGGCGTCTTCGATGGCTTTCTTTTCATCTTCGCTGATTTTATCGCCGTGTTCTTTCAGTGACTTTTCAATGCTGAATATTGCTGTCTCGGCGGTGTTTTTCGCCTCGGCCAGTTCGCGTTTCAGTTTGTCTGCCTCTGCATTGGCGGCGGCTTCATCAACCATACGTTTGATTTCATCTTCCGACAGGCCACCGTCTGATTTAATAGAAATCGCCTGTTCTTTGCCGGTGCCTTTGTCTTTGGCTGATACGTGAACAATGCCGTTCGCGTCGATATCGAACGAAACCTCAATCTGTGGCATACCACGTGGGGCCGGTGCGATACCTTCCAGGTTAAATTGACCCAATAACTTGTTATCTGCGGCCATATCACGTTCACCCTGGAACACACGAATTGTCACGGCCGATTGATTGTCTTCGGCGGTACTGAATACCTGTGACTTTTTCGTTGGGATTGTGGTATTGCGGTCGATTAAGCGTGTAAATACGCCACCCAACGTTTCAATACCCAATGACAATGGTGTCACGTCCAGCAACAGAACATCTTTTACATCGCCCTTTAAAACGCCACCTTGAATTGCGGCACCCATACCGACAACTTCGTCTGGGTTGACGCCTTTGTGTGGTTCGCGACCAAAGAATTCTTTAACCGTTTCTGCAACCTTTGGCATACGGGTTTGGCCACCGACCAAGATAACTTCGTTAATCTGCGATTTTTCCAAGCCGGCGTCTTTTAATGCCTTTTTGCACGGTTCGATTGTACGTTCAATCAAATCGCCCACCAAAGATTCCAACTTTGCACGTGTCAGTGTCGTGTTAAAGTGCTTCGGACCTGTTGCATCCGCCGTCAAGAACGGCAGGTTGATGTCCGTCGACGTCTTAGAAGACAATTCGATTTTTGCCTTTTCTGCGGCCTCTTTCAAGCGTTGCAGGGCCAATTTATCGCCCGATAAATCAATTCCGGTCTGGGATTTGAATTCCGCAATCAGGTGTTCCAAAACACGTGCGTCAAAGTCCGAACCACCCAATGCGGTATCGCCGTTGGTGGATTTTACTTCGAACACACCGTCGACAATTTCCAGAATGGATACGTCAAATGTACCACCGCCCAAGTCGTAAACCGCGATAATGCCGTCTTTACCCTTGTCCAGGCCATATGCCAACGCGGCGGCGGTTGGTTCATTAACAATACGCAATACATTCAGACCCGCAATGCGACCGGCGTCTTTTGTTGCCTGGCGCTGGGAATCATTAAAGTACGCAGGTACCGTGATAACCGCATCTGTTACCGGTTCGCCCAGATAGCTTTCCGCATCTTTTTTCAGTTTACCTAAAATCATTGCGGAAATCTGGGATGGGGCATATTTTTTGCCATCCATTTCAACCCAGGCGTCACCATTGTCACCCGCAACGATTTTGTATGGAACACGTGCGGCAATTTCTTTGACGGCCGGGCTGTCAAAACGCAGGCCCATTAAACGTTTAATTTCATAGATAGTATTCTCGGGGTTTGTGACGGCCTGATTCTTGGCGGTAATACCAACCAACTGTTCGCCGTTTGATGTCAGTGCCACAACCGATGGTGTTGTGCGCTGTCCCTCTGAATTTTCGATAATTTTTGGGTCCGTTCCGTCCATAAAAGCCATCGCGGAATTAGTCGTCCCCAGGTCAATACCAATTACTTTTCCCATTTTGTTCACTCCTTAAAATTTTCGCTTAACCACCATATAGTTATGCAAAAAATGTTTTCAAGGGGCAATAGACACATTTTCTTAACAAAAAGTGTAAAAAATATCACGATAAAAAATCCCGCCATTTGGCGGGGATTTTTTATTTTGCGGCTGCGGCTTTTTTGTCGTCTTCTTCGGCCGGCATTTTACCACCGATTGTCGCAAAGGCCAATTCTGCCTGGTGCAGGCCCAATTCAACGCCCGCCGGCAATACCAAATCAGTACCGTGAACCACGTCACCAATTGTCAGGTCAGCCAAATCGATTGTGATTTTTTCTGGGATTACATCAACCAAACCACGCAACGCGACCTTACGTACCGCAAAGTTCAACGTGCCACCCAATTTCAAGCCTTTGGATGTTTCGACATTGATAACCTCAACCGGAACAACCACGTTAACCGGCTTTTTAACGTCGATACGTTTAAAGTCTGCGTGAATTGCCATATCGGTCACCGGATGATATTGAATGTCCATCAACATCGCGTCTTCTGTGCCGTTTGGTGTTGCAATTTGGAACAATTTTGTCCGCAATCCTGGTGTTTTAATCAGCATTTCAAATTCACGACCGTTCAGAACGATTGAAACAGGGGCTTTCTTTTCGCCATAGATAACAGCCGGAATATTTTTGTTATTGCGGGTGCTACGTGCGGCCCCCTTGCCGGTACGTTCGCGAATTTCTGCATTAATATTAATTGCCATTTTTATATCCTTTTTATAGCATTTGTTATACATTGCCCAGCCTCCAAGGGTGCTGTGCGACGCGTATTATTACTTAAAATCTTTGAAAAATCAAGTGATTTTATTACTTTTTCTGTAAAATCAAGAATCTTGCCCGACCATATGTTTTATCTCGCACAATGTTCCATTTTTTTTCGTTTGGGGCGACCGCGTTTTGTGCATCTTGTTCCCAGATAACAATCATTCCGCGCTTTGCCACGCGGGCCAGTCCCTTTAAAAAACCCAAGCCCATTTCTGGGTGTGCATATGGCGGGTCCAAGAATACCAGGTCAACCATCCCCCCATACGTTGGAATTGCCATCATTGCATCCGTTTTGCGTATGCGTGCGATTGCGCCAAGTCCCAACAGTGACAGATTTGAACGGATTGTCTGCAAAGACGTTGGTGAATTATCTGTAAATAAAACTTGGACCCCTTGGTATCGTGACAGGCATTCCAATCCAAATGCCCCCGATCCCGCAAACGCATCCCAGATGATTAGGTTTGGCCGCGCCTGAAATACGCCGGATTCCATCATATTAAAAAGCGCGATTCGCGCACGGTTTTGTGTTGGGCGCGCGTCTGGGGGCAAAAATAACTTTCGCCCGCGAAAACGCCCTGAAATAATTTGCAAATTTGATTCCATAATGTAAAGTATAACGTATGAAGTTTATGAAACAAGCATTTATTTTGGCGACCCGTGCCCAATCCCACGACGATGTTCCAATCGGCGCCGTGATTGTTCGTGATGGAAAAATCATTGCACGTGGCGAAAACCAGGTTCAGTATAAAAAGAATCCAACCCTGCACGCGGAAATAGTCGCGATAAATCGTGCGTGCAAGAAATTGGGAACAAAATTCTTGGACGATTGCGATATCTACGTGACACTGGAACCGTGTGCGATGTGTGCAACCGCGATTTCATTCGCACGAATAAAAAATGTATATTTTGCCGCAACCGATGAAAAGGGCGGTGGAATCACATCAAACGCACGTATTTATGAAACCGACCGCCACCTTTGGCGGCCATCCGTGCACCAGGTGCCCGAATATGTGGACGAATCTGCACAAATGTTGCGGGAATTTTTTGCGTTGCGTCGAAAAAAACAATAAAAAACCCGGCAATCGCCGGGTTTTTTAAATAAGTGGCTTTCCCGTCATATCATCGGGCTGCTTTATCCCCAGTATTTTAAGCATTGTTGGCGCAATATCACTTAGACCGCCGTCGCGCACCACGGCCGGCGGATTATTCGACACCACAATCAAATTTACCGGATTTGTTGTGTGTGCCGTCCAGGGGGTATTGTTTTTGATGTCCCACATTTGTTCTGCATTACCGTGGTCCGCCGTAATCAATATTGTCCCATCCAATGCCAACACCGCCGGCACCAATCGCGCCAATTGCGCGTCCAATGTTTCCATTGCGCGCACCGCTGCATCAATATTGCCGGTATGTCCAACCATATCCCCATTGGCCCAGTTCAAAATTACAACATCATAATCCCCCAGCACCGGTAACAGTGCATCTGTGATTTCGATTGCGGACATTTCCGGCTTTAAATCAAATGTCGCAACATCGGGTGACGGAATCAGAATTTTTTTCCCGCCCGCATAGTCAATATTGCGTTCCGCGTCCATAAAATATGTAACGTGATTGTATTTTTCGGTTTCTGCGATACGCAGTTGTGACAGTCCATTTTCAGCCAGAACATCCCCCAACGTGTTTTCAACAATTTCATCATCAATAAGCGCGGGGCAAACCTCATTTAACCCTTCGCCATATTGGGAAAAGCACAACACGCGAATGCCTGTTTTAACTATTTCGCGCATAATTTGGCGGGCACGATCACTGCGATAGTTTCCGAATATAAAACCATCCTGTTTTGTAATCGGTACGTCGCCATTTATAACGGTTGGTTTAATAAATTCATCCGTTTCGCCGCGTGCATATGCATCACGCAGTGCGTCATCAATCGTGTCCACACGATATTCAGATTTTGCCATTGCAATTGCGTCAATGGCCAATGCCGTGCGGTCCATATTGTTGTTTCGATCCATTGCATAGTACCGCCCAGACAATGTCCCCCAGAACGCGCGTCCATCGGCGAAATAGGGCGCCAAAGTATCCTTAATCAAATCGACATACTTTTTTGCGGACTGTGGCGGTGTATCACGCCCATCGGCAATAAAGTGAATACACACGCGCAACCCCGAATCCAATACGTATTTTGCGATTGTCATAATGTCGCGGATATCGGAATGAACGCGCCCGTCACTCATCAGGCCTGCGATATGCACTATGCCACCAGACGTCCGGATGTCGTCAATAAAAGAATTTAATGCAACATTTTTATTCCAGTCTTCAACCTCGAACCGGCGCAGGAACTGGTTCACAACACGTCCAGCGCCGATTGTAATGTGTCCAACCTCTGAATTTCCCATTGTTCCCGCCGGCAGGCCCACCGCCACCCCACTGGCATCCAGTTTTGAATGTGGATATTTGCAAAGCAGCCCGTCAAAAAACGGCATCTTTGCCATTGCAACCGCATTGTTTGTGCGTTCTGGGTTTATGCCAACACCGTCCATAATACATAAAACAAGTGGTTTTTTCATATCAACTCCGTATTTTATCGACATTATACACGTTTTTTGATTGCAAAATAACATAAAATTTATACAATTACAGGTTGTATAAGATATTGTTCATATCACAGGAGAAAACATATGGCAGGAAAACCATACATCCCAACGGTTGTTGACGAACATATTGGTCGTCGTATTCAGTTGCGTCGTAATATGCTGGGGCTGTCCCAGAAAGATTTGGCCGACGCCTGTGGCGTCACCTTTCAACAGGTTCAGAAATATGAAACGGCGGGTAATCGTGTTGCGGCATCGCGCTTGTTTGAAATTGGTGTTGCGATGGATACGCCTGTGTCTTTTTTCTTTATGGGATTGCCGGGTAATTTGCCAGATGAAACCAAGGCCACACGTTCCCAGCCGGCAATGCGCGTATGTTCCAGCGCGGCCGATGATCCAATGGGTAAAAATGAAACATTAGAATTGATAAAGTTGTATTGGAAATTGGGTGATGATGGCAAACGCGAAGCCGTTTTGAATCTATTAAAAACAATGAATGGAATCGAATAAAAAACCGCCGGTTGGCGGTTTTTTATTTTAATTTTTTTGTCCATTCGTTATCGGGAAAGTTCAATTTTAACATTTCGCCATACCCATACGCCTGTTCCGGCAGGCCAATTGCCGTATAGCATTCGGTCAGGCGATACATTGCTTCTGGTGTCATAACGGTTTCTTGGGCACCAGACACAACCGATTGCAGGTGTGAAATCGCACTGGGCCAATTTTCGCGCGCCATATCATTGCGTGCGGCGTACATAATTTTCCCCGCGATATAGTTTTTAAGAATGTTAATCTTGTTTTCTGCATTTTTTGCATATGGGCTTTTTGGGAAACGTTGCACCAGGTTTTGAAATTCTGCCAACGCGTATGCAGACATCCCCGGTTCACGACGGACATCACTGACCTGGCGGTAATAGCACATTCCGCGCAAATACATCATATATGCCACGTCCCTGTGCCCCGGGTGAAAGCGCATATATCGGTCAATCGCCAAAATCGCAGATGCAAAATCATCGTCCATATAGTATGAATACGCACTCATCACCAATGCATCTGCGGCCCAGGGGCTGGATGGATATTGTGTTTCAGCCTTTTGAAATTCCAGTGCCGCCATTTCATAATTTTCATCATTAAATTCGGCGTATGCGGTCTTGTATATTTCGTCCAGTGGCATTTGTGCGACAATTTCATTGTCCGATGCGCCCGCACACGCCCCCAGGATTCCTGTACACGCCAATAGCATAAATAATTTTTTCATCACGTATATTCCTGCCTTGATTTTAGTTTGATGAACGCAGTATAATCCAAACTATGAAACTAGGCAAACATATTTTCGGTGTTGGCGCAATGACCGGCATCAGTCGTATTTTCGGATTTATTCGCGATATGCTTATCGCGCGCGTATTGGGGGCGGGGCGCCTGTCTGACGTGTTCCTGGCGGCGTTCAAGTTGCCGAATTTGTTCCGTGACCTGTTGGGCGAGGGGGCATTGTCTGCGATATTTATCCCAATGTATACCGATTTAAAGAAAGATGATTCTTTTGCCAAGAATGTTTTTTCCTGGCTGATGGTTGTGCTGCTTGGGATAACAATCCTGTTTGAAATATTTATGCCGGTGGTTATATGGATTCTGGCGCCTGGGTTTGATGCAGACCCGGGCAAGATAGATTTAACCATCACAATTGCGCGCATAATGTTCGTATACGTGATATTTGTGTGTGGTGCGGCATTTTTATCAGCGATTTTGAACGCTTTTTCACGGTTTTTGTTGGCGGCATTTATGCCGGTGTTACTAAACATTATGTTAATTGGTGCATTGGTGTGCGCGATTGTATTCGGCTCGGAAAATGTACTGTACCTTATGGCGGGTACGGTTGTCTTGTCCGGGGTAATTCAGTTTGGAATTTTATGGTCACGTATACGTCGTCGGCACTTTGGATTGCGCTTGATTGTACCACGCTGGACCCCGGGGATAAAGAATCTGTTTAAACGCCTGGGGGTCAGTATTGTTGGCACCGGCTTTTATCAGATAACGATGATAATCGGTACCTTTGTCGCCAGTTTCCAAAGCGGGGCCGTATCGTGGCTTTATTATTCAGACAGAATTGTTCAGTTGCCGTTTGCGATGATTGGCCTGGCGGTGGGGACGGTTTTAATGTCTTCGATATCAAATGCCCTGGCGGATAAAAATATGCGCAGTGTTTATTTACAGCAAAATTCTTCGATGCGCCGTTCGTTGATGCTGATATTTCCGTGCGTTGTGGGACTGGTTGTCTTGGCGGAACCGATAATAAGATATTTGTTTGAATATGGTGCGTGGACATCTGTATCAACAACGGCGGTGGCGAATGCGATAATGATTCAGGTTTTGGTCCTGCCTGCGATGCTGGTCAGCCAGATTTACAGTAAAACTCTTTACGCGTCCCAGGACGTTAAAACCCCGGTCAAGACCAGTATGGTATCATTGGGGGTGGCCGCGGTGCTTTATCTGGCGCTGTTCCCGCTTGTTGGATACCTGGCAATACCGATTGGTGTTGTGGTCAGTGGTTATTTGAAAAATTATTTACTGGGGCGGGCGTGCCGTCGGCGCGGATTGGTGCATCACGATGGCCGCACCATACGTGCGATTGTTGCGTTTGGTCTGTGGGCGACGATTGTTGGTATGGGCCTGTATTTGGTGCCGGTACACAGTATCTGGATGTTGGCCTTTGCGATTGTTGGCTATGGAATTGTGTATTTGCCGGTGGCGTATATAATCGACCGCAAATTAAGGTAAAAATAAATTTGAATACGTCCCTGTTTTGTGATAAAATACAATCATAAAAGAATGTAAGGAGTCACAAAATATGAAAAAAATAGTTTCCTTGGCGGTATTAACTGCATTGGTGTCCGCGTGTGCGGATTTAAGTACAACATCTCAGCCTGCGGGTTATGGTGCGGATGGCTTTGGCGAAGAAACCTTGGTCGCGGCACCTGCGGCCGAACAATCATTGAATACGGATGCGTATTTGTTGGCGCCGGCCCCAAAATATTACATTGGCACCGCGTACAAGGTCGAAGATGTTCAATACATCCCGGTCGAAGATATGTCTTATAACCAGACGGGTGTTGCGGGCATCATTCCAACTGAATTAAATGGCACCAAGACTAGCAATGGTGAAACATTTGACGCGGGTCAATTATTGGCGACCAGCAAAACATTACCATTGCCAACAATTGCACGTGTGACGAATCTGGACAATGGTCAGTCGGTTGTCGTTCGTGTAAATAATCGTGGTCCATTTGTAAATACACGTATTATGGACTTGTCTCCGGCGGCCGCACAAAAAATCGGTCTGAACGGCCAGGGCAAGGTCCAGGTCCAAGTTATGGTTAATGAATCCAACGCGGTAAAGGCTGCAACCCTGGGTGCAAACACACCGGCACAACCGGCGGTTGTTGCGGCCCCAGTTGTAACCGAGACGGTTGCCGTTGCCACGGCCCCGGTTGAAACACCGGCGCCCGTTGCTACCGGCGATTACAGTGTACAGGTTGCCGCATTCTATGCCGAAGATAGCGCAACAACATTGGCAAATCGTATGAAAACATACGGTGATGCGGTTGTTGTTAACGAGGGCGATATGTACAAGGTTCGCATTATCAACCTGGATGCAACCCAGGCACGTGGTGTAATTGATGCCCTGCGTAATAATGAGGGTATGGCCCCCGGCTTATTAAAATCCGGTCGTTGGGTCAACGCCGACAGCATTTAAAAAAAATCCCCCGTTTGGGGGATTTTTTATTTCTGAATGAAATGCACACTGTATTGCGGTTTTTTGTCCGCCCCCAGGGATGCACGCACAACCTTGTTAGATGCAATTTGGACCGCACGGACCAGATTGTCGCGATCCTTGCGTTCGGCCTTGCTTAATGCGTCAATCGCCTTGGTGATTTCAATTTGAATCTGACGTTTCATAAATCCGGTTGTGTCGGTTTCAAAGATTCCGGCACTGGAAACCTCTGGCACGCCCTTTAAAAATCCGCGCTTGTCAACCGGCAATGTTACGAATACCGCACCGTTTGACGCAATTTTGCGACGGTTCTTATAAACTTGGTCGTCGGCACTGCGTTCGGTTTCACCCTCCATCACAACATAGGATGTCTCGATTGTTTCGGCAACATATGGTTCTTCGCCATCGCGCAGGGCGACCATTTCACCATTATGCACAACCATCATATGTTTTGCACCACCACGTTCCATCGCCATTTTCCCATTCAGCATTTCGTTGATATAGTCGCCGTGCATTGGAATTGATACTTGGGGGTGAACCATATCATAAAAGCGTTCCAATTCTGGACGGCCGGCGTGACCACTGGCGTGAAGGTTATCGGTGTCAAAGATTGTGTGCGTTTTAATCCCCATACGCGCCAATTTATTGTACAGGAATGAAACATCTTGTTCGCGCCCCGGTATGATAATGGAACTGAATATAACCGTGTCGGTTGGCATCAGTTTCATTTCTTTTACCTGGCCACGGCACAGACGCGTCAGCATTGCGAATTTTTCACCCTGGGACCCGGTCAAGAATATTGCCTGTTTTTCTGCTGGCAAATCTTTGATTTCGCCGTGGGTGTAAACTTCATCTTTGCCGATATATCCAAATTCGATTCCCATTTCACGAAATTCCGGCAGGCCCACATAAGGCACCGGATTTGGATTTGTGCGTTCTTTGATTGCGGCAATGCGTCCGGCGGCACGTGCGGCCTCTGCAAACATTTTGATACGGGCCAGACTGCGTGAATATCCCGTCACAATAACGCGCCCCGGGGCATTTTTCATAATTTCAGTTAACGTGTCACGAACCTGAGTTTCGGTAACTTGTTTTGTCTGGCGTGATGAATTTGTTGAATCACACATACACGCCAATAATTTCGGATCTGACCCAATTTCGCGCAAACGTGCGAAATCAGTTGGCGCCTCAATCGGAATATCGTCGTTGAATGTCCAGTCACCCGTATGCAAGATTTTACCCGCATCGGTTGAAATAATCAGCATCTGTGCCTCTGGCACGGAATGGGTAACGTGGAACGTTTCGACCGTAAAGGGCGCCAAATCCAGTGTCGCACCATTGTGATCAAATTCGACAATATCCGTCTTTTCGTTGAAATCTAATTCAATACCACGGAATGTGCGACGCAGAATCTCCGCCGGGAATCGTGTGCAGTAAATTGGCTTTCTGAATTTTGGCCAAATGTACTTTAATGCGCCAATATGGTCTTCGTGACCGTGTGTGATGACAAAGCCAACAACATCTTTGCGGCGTTTTTCAAGCCACGTTGTGTCACAGTATTGAACATCGCCGGCACCGATTTCTTCTTCCAGGAAACCCATACCACAATCAACGATTAAATATTTACCCTGGTACTTATAGACATACATATTCTGGCCGATGTGTTCCAATCCGCCCAACGCCATAAAGTACATTTTATCATCATTTTTGTCACTTTCGTGTTTTGTTTTGCCGGTAATTTTTGCCGGCAAATTTTTCTTTTCTTTTACTTTTACCATTTATAAATAATCCTTTGTTATAATTAACCTTTTCGCGACCAACCCGCAGTTTATTGCCAATAAAGACGTATCTTTATTTGTAGTAAACCTGGGGGTCGCGTACCATCCCCCGGATGTTTTATTCGCCGATAAAATACAAAAGGGGGTTATTTTGTCGGAATTTTTCCACCGACGGAACCGATTGTACTATTTTCTTTACAGATATGCAAGTTTATTTATCAAAACGATTACAACACTCGGTATATCGTATAACGACGACACCGGGACATATGAATTCACCGATGCGTGCGTGATGGAATAAAAAAATCCCCCAATTGGGGGATTTTTTTGTATTTATTCTGCGACGGGCGCTTCTGGTGCCGGCGTCGGTTTACGCATTTTATGTTTAAATGCTTTAAATTCAGACTTATCCACACAGCCATCGTTATTTACATCGATTTGTGGTAACATTTCAACCATCTTTGGGCATTTTACAACCAGGCATCCATTATCATCGAACTGTGGACGTGGCATCTTGGCGTGTTTTTTGCACGGCATAACCTTTGCCGCTGCGAATCCCAGTGCAAAAAATACCAATACAACAATGAATTTTTTCCAGAAACCACAGTGATGCTTTTTGCATTCACAATTTCCACCGCACGGACAACCCTTGTCACATCCACACGCGTGTGTTTCCACGACCGGCGCGACAACCTTTAATTCAGGGGCCTTTTTTGCGGCCGTTTTCTTAACAGGGGTCTTTTTTGCGACCGTCTTCTTAGTAGTTGTTTTCTTTACAACTTTTTTTGTTGTTTTTTCTGCCATTTGTCCTTTCCTTTGGTTGTTGACGCCTTGATTGTATTCAATAATTTTTTTGTTGTAAAGATTTTTTTTGAACTTATTTTACACCGTATTTGCCACGGTTAATCGGCCGATACGACAGGGCCTCTGCCAGATCGGACATTTCAATATCCGTCGCCCCGCGCAGGTCCGCAATCGTTCGCGCCAGCCGCTTTATACGATTATATCCACGTGCCGACATTCCCATTTTTTCTGCGGCGGCGTTCAAGAAATTTGTTAATTCATCCGTCAAAGGTGCAAATTGTTCCAGTTCTGGCCCGTCCAGGGTTGCATTAACGTGCCCCTGACGCGCAATTTGTCGGTTGCGTGCGGCAACGACACGTGCGCGAATTTGCGCACTGGTTTCACGTGGCGTGCCGTTGTCTTTGTTCATTTCCCACGGATTTACCGCATCTACATCAACGTGTAAATCAATTCGGTCCAGTAATGGCCCGGAAATTTTATTTTGATATGCCTCGGCACAGCGCGGGGCGCGCGAACACGACAGTGCCGCATTCCCCAGGTGTCCACACGGACACGGATTCATTGCCGCAATTAGTTGAAAGCGTGCCGGATATGTCGCATTGCGACGTGCACGTGAAATTAAAATTTTGCCGCTTTCCATTGGCTGGCGCAGAATTTCAAGTGTCGCCCGATTAAATTCTGGCAATTCGTCCAGGAACAACACCCCGTTATGCGCCAGGGATATTTCACCGGGTCTGGCATCTGAACTGCCCCCGGCCAGGGCGACCGGACTGGACGTATGATGAACACTGCGGAATGGGCGCGACGACATCAGGCTTTTGTTATCCAATTGCCCCGCAATAGAATAAATAATAGATGTTTCCAATATTTCTTCGGCGGTCATTTCCGGCATAATTGTCGGCAATCGTGACGCCAACATAGTTTTGCCCGACCCCGGGGGACCAACCATAAGCATTGCGTGCCCACCCGCCGCCGCAATTTCCAACGCACGTTTAGCCGCGGCCTGGCCGTGAACATCAGACATATCGATTGTATGCTGTTTAGTATCCCGGGCATCCAAGATAGCATCTGGCATCACCAAAGGCGACGTGCCATTAAAATGATTTATCAATTCCAAGACGTGAAATGGCGCCAAAATGTCATCGTGCCCAGACAGGCGTGCCTCGCCCCCCTGGGGGCCGGGACAAATTAAACCCAAATCATTTCGTTTTGCCCATACCCCCGCGGGTAAAACCGCATCGGTCTTTACGATTGCACCGTTTAAGCCAACCTCGCCCAGGATAAGGTATTGCGATAATTTTTCTTCGGGTAAAATGCCGATTGCACATAAAATCCCGCACAGTATCGGCAAATCAAAATGCGAACCACTTTTTTCAACGTCCGCCGGCGATAAATTCACCGTCAGTTTTTTTGGTGGCAACGCAATATTCAGTGCCGCCAACACATTCAGTATACGTTCGGCGGATTCTTTGACCGCACGGTCCGCCAGACCGATAATATTAAACTCTGATTTTGCAAAGCCACTGGACAGTTGTACCTGAACATCAATGCGTGTGGCGTCCATTCCGTTAAAAATTATTGAATTTAATGATATCATACGCGCATATTATAACTTGCTTTAATAGATTTCAAGGTCTAAAATACCCCACATCAAGAAAGGATATATAATGCCCGCAAAAAGTAAAAATGTCGCACGTGAATGGTTTAATACAATATTCTATGGGGCACTAATCGCAATCGTTTTCCGCAGTTTGTTATTAGAGCCATTTAATATTCCATCCGGTTCTATGATTCCGACATTGCACGTGGGCGATCATATATTTGTGACCAAATGGTCGTATGGATATTCGCGTTATTCATTTCCATTTGGTTCGTGGAAATTATGGAACGGGCGTTTCTGGGCAACGGAACCAGAAATTGGCGATGTTATCGTTTTCAGAAACCCGGTCGATGAATCCCAGGATTATGTCAAGCGTCTGATTGGCAAACCCGGCGACAAGATTCAGATGATAAACGGACGCCTGCACATCAACGGCGAACAGGTTAAACGCGAAAATCCACGTCCGTATGTTTGGGCAACATTGCCAACCGAACCAAAGCGCGGCAAATATCAAAATGGCAAATTTGAAATTGATGGTAATAAAATCTTTATTGATAACAAACCGGCCGAATTTAACTATACAATTCAATACAGCCCAATGTGCAGCAACCAATACAAACGTGTAATAAACCTGTATGACGGACCAAATGGCGAAAACCTGCCGGTGTCCGAGGGGAACTGGAAACCATCGGATGTTCCGTGCGGCATATTTATTATGACCGAATACACCGAAACATTGCCCAACGGCATCACGCACAGCATAATTGAAACATCTGATAATGAACATTATTCAGATAATACGCCGGTCTATACCGTGCCGGAAAATCATTTCTTCTTTATGGGCGATAACCGCGACAACAGCGGGGACAGCCGTATGCACGTTGGATTCGTTCCGCGTGATAATGTACTGGGGCGCGTATGGTTTACGTGGTATTCGCATAACTATTATGCGCCAATGTTGGCGATATGGTCGTGGGGCGACAAAATGCGCTGGGGCCGATTTGGAATGGGTGTAAACTAAGATGGAAAAATTAAACTATACTTTTAAAAATCAACTGTTGTTGGATTTGGCATTGACCCAAAGTGGGGCGGATGCCACAAATAATAATGAACGCTTGGAATTTATCGGCGATCGCGTGTTGGGCCTGGTTGTGGCGGAATTACTGTATAAAATGTTCCCGACCGAGCCCGAGGGGCACCTTGCACGACGTCACGCATTGCTGGTGTCGGCAAAGACGTTGGCAAATGTCGCAATGCGCCTGGGGTTGCATAAACAAATTCGTCACGGTCATTTAACAGGGGGGCGCCTGCAACATATCTTGGCCGACGCGATGGAAGCGGTCCTGGGGGCGATATTTATCGACAGCGGTTGGCGTGCCGCGCGTGCGGTAATAACAGAAATATGGACCGAATTGGCACGTGAAAATGTTGTCGCGCCCAAGGATCCAAAAACCAAATTACAAGAATATGTTCAGAAAAACGATAACGGTGCATTGCCGATATATAATTATCTGACGCCACGTGGGGAATCGCATTGTCCGGAATTTGTTGTACGCGTTACCGCAATGGGTAAAACGACCGAGGGTCGCGGGCAATCTAAAAAAGCGGCCAGTATTGCCGCCGCGGACGAAATGCTGAAAGTCCTTGCAATTTCTTGAAACGCCCTATAAAATCAACACAATACAAGACAAAGGATAAAGTATGTTTTCAATTTTACTGGTTTTATTGATAATCGTCGCGGTATTTATGATTGGGATTATTTTGTTACAGAAATCCGAAGGGTCTGGGATGTCTGGATCATCTGCGGCATCTATGTTTGGTGGCGCATTGACGGGCGCGGCGGCGGGGAATTTCTTGACCCGTGCGACGGCGTGGTTGGCGACCTTGTTCTTTATATTGTGCGCGGCATTGGCATTGGTCGCGGCCAAGACGGATATGACAACACAACAAAGTCACCTGCGCCAGGAAATTATAGAGCAGGGCGCAACCGCCCCGGCGCAGACACCGGCCGAAACCCCATCCGAGAAATAAAAATTACCCGCCATACGGCGGGTTTTTTTATGACATTGGGCACACATCGGTAAATTCATACGTGCCGGTGTCGTCGGTGTACGACATTCCCACCGGCGCATACATTATGCACGAGCCTGCCGGTGATGACACCAAACACGATTCCGCCGTGCCAATGGCGGTTGTGCCACTGGGGCAACTTGTTGCAATTGTGATTTGCGGCTCATCAATCGCGATATAACCCGCCGGACACGACGTTGACGGCGCGGTGGCGTACGCCACAATCGGCGCGCCCGCTAACAAAAATATTATTCGTTTCATTCGCGTCCCCTTAATTTGCCAATGAACCAAACAGCGCGGACCGGAACGCGGAATAGTTCTGGGCGTAATGCGAACAGCGGTACGAACAGACGTTCGCGCAAAAACCGGCGGACGAGCTCGCGATGACGAACACCCAAGACGACACGGCCGGCTCAACCATTTTACACCAGCAATTTAAATTGGTCGTATCCGATGAGCCGCTTACCGTTGTTATCACATCTGACGTGCCAAATTGTGCGTCCGCCGCCTGATTTGAACACATCGCAATTCCCTTAATCGGGACACTGGTGTCATTCGTTGTACACGTGGCGGACCAATCCGCTTTACTCATCGTCGATGTTGATGTACACGTGGTGGTCGACGCATCCAACGCCACACATTTTTGTACCGCCATTGCGGGCGCGGCAAGCATTGCGCCAACCGCGGTTAATATTAAAAGTTTTTTCATTTGTTCAACTCCTTTCATTGTTTTTCGCGAAAAAACAAAAACCACCGAAAACTTTCGAGTGGTCAGGAGGTTGAGAACAATCAACAAGAATTGTGCTGTTTATTCAATATATTCACAGCCCCCCTGACAGTAAAGATCAGGAGTTTTTATAATCAACGGCACACAACAATATATTTGCGTACGGTTGCTTGTTGCACGGGTTCTCACACCCCATTATGGCAAACCACCATAACACACCAATTATAACTAAATCTTTCCCCTTACGCAATTACTTAGATAAATAAAAGTTTATTTAATAAAAACGTTTTACGTTTTTGTCATTCCGTGGCTTGACCACGGAATCCAGGTGAAAGCAAATAAAAAGGAAATATGACCTGGGTCCCGGTGTCAAGCACCGGGATGACAGAATTTTTTTTGCAAAAAATTCTGTTTGTACTTCCTGCGATAAACTTTTATTTAGCGAAGTATTCGTGCTTCATATCACATATCTCTTGTCTCATATCTCATAAAAAATCCCGCCATCCGGCGGGATTTTTATGCGTTTCTGCCGGCGATACGACCACTGGCCCACGCCCAGTGCAGGTTGAATCCCCCCAAGTCGCCTGATATATCCAACACTTCGCCCGCAAAGAACAGCCCCGGGCACAGTTTTGATTCCATTGTCTTGGATGAAATGTGTTCGGTTGATACGCCACCGCGAACGATTTCTGCGCTTTGCGTATTATATAATTTTATATCCGACGACTGAATTTGTGTTTTGTTAACACGGTCGGCAATTGCACGAATTTCTGAATCGCGCCAATCTGCAATATTTCGCACGTCATTATTTGAAAAATATTTGGCAATACGTACCGGTAAATATTCGGACAGTATGCTTGATATGTTGCGTTTTCCGTTTTTCTGTTTTGCGTTTTTAAGTGTGGCAAACATATCCACGTCCGGACACAGATTGATTGTTATGCCATTCGATAAATCACGAACACTGGCGCGATAGACGGCCGGTCCGCCGATACCAAAGTGTGTGAATAACATATCGTCTTGGATTTTCGCACGGGCCACCGTAATTTCGACCGGTATTGAAATTCCCGCAAAATCCGTCCCAAACATTTCCGTCGCCATTGCGCACAGGGCCGGGCGCACCGGCACAATTTTATGCCCAAATGATTTGGCGATTTTATACCCCACGTCAGACACCCCCAACGTCCCAAAAGACGTCCCGCCCGTTGCAACAATCACAGAATTTGCACAAAATTTGGTGCCGTTTGCGGCAACAATAAATTGGTCGTCGCGCCGTGTCACAGATTCCACCGCGTGATTATATTTTATGTCCGCCCCCATTGCATCGTGAATCAGCGCATCAACCACCACGCCCGCGCCGTCGGCACAGAAATATCGGCCGGGTTCTTTTTCGTACAGTTTGATTTTGTGCCTGTCGCACCATTGCAGGATGTCGGTCGGCCCAACGCGACTTAGCGCGCCACGTACAAAGTTTGGATTTTCACCAAAGTATCGTGTGACATCGGTGGCTATATTTGTAATATTGCATTTGCCACCACCGGATACGGCCACCTTGCGCGCGGGTGTGTTTCCCATATCCAGAACCAACACACGTTTCCCACGCGTCACCAGTTCCCCCGTCGCGCTCAGGCCCGCCGCCCCCGCACCAATAATAATTACGTCATATTGTTTCATAGTTTTATTTTTACCTGGCATTATACCTTTGTCAAGAATGTAAAACTAAACCCGCCGTTTGGCGGGTTAAATTCCTGGCGGAGCGTATAGGACTCGAACCTATGGACCGATAATACCGGTCACAGATTAGCAATCTGCTGCATTACCACTCTGCCAACGCTCCGTGTGGTTGCGTTGCGTATTATATAGAATCATAAAAATAATTGCAAGCACGAAAAAATAAACTTTATCGCCTTGACTTTATTATATTTACTGTGCCACAATCGTGGTGATATGACAATACGCTTTATTAACTTTTACTGTTGTTGTTAACTGTTGCATTTTTCGCAAACTGATTTTGTTTGCATTTAAATAACCTGTTTACTAAACTCTACACATAAAATTAACAAAGGAAGAACGCATATGACAATCAGACTGTATAACACGATGAGTCGCAAAATAGAAGAATTTAAACCGCTGGTTCCAGGCAAGATGGGCTTTTATTCGTGTGGTCCAACGGTCTATTGGGATGCCCATATTGGTAATATGCGTACATTTGTTAACAATGATATTATCAAGCGTGTGTTTATTGAAAACGGTTACGATGTCACACACGTAACAAATATCACAGACGTTGGCCACCTGACCAGTGACGAAGACGACGGCGACGACAAAATGGAAAAGGGGGCCGCCCGTGAAAATGTGTCTGTTTGGGATATTGCAAAGAAGTACACGGATGCGTTTTTAAATGATGCAGACCTGTTGAATATTATTCGCCCGACGTTTTTGCCACGTGCAACGGACCATATCGCGGAACAAATCGCCCTGGTCCAGGAATTGGAAAAGATGGGCTATACATACGAAATTCCGGGTAATGGAATTTATTATGACACGTCACGTTTTGCGGCCTATGGCGCATTGGGGGGACAAAATTTATCGGAATTACGGGGTGGGGCACGTATTGATGATACCGGCAAGCGTAATCCAACCGACTTTGCATTATGGAAATTTTCCCCAACCGATGCCAAGCGCGCAATGGAATGGGACAGTCCCTGGGGTGTCGGATTCCCGGGCTGGCATATCGAATGCAGCGCGATGAGTATGAAATACCTGGGGGCTCATTTTGATATTCATACCGGCGGCCAAGAACATACCAAGGTTCATCATACAAATGAAATTGCCCAGGCGGAACCAATTGTCGGCAATCCGTGGGTGTCATATTGGGTGCATTATGCGTGGCTGTTGCTAAAAGATGGCAAAATGTCAAAATCGGCGGGTACGGCGTATACGGTTCGCAATCTTATAGAGCGTGGCTATGATCCAATGGCGTTCAGATATCTGTTGTTACAGGGGCACTATCGCCAGCCATTAGAATTTTCATTTGAATCCTTGGATGCGGCGGCAAATGGATACAAAAATATCGTTCGTCGTGTCGCAGATATTCTGTCGGATACGGCGCGTGGTGACGTTGATGGTGCGGTGTATGACGCGTGGCACGATAAAATTCTGGCACCGGCATCTGATAACTTTAAAACGGCGGAATCGCTGGTTGTTGTCCAAGAATTGTTAAAGGATGCAACCGTAAATCCGGCGACCAAGATTGCGCTGTTTGAATTTATTGACCGCCTGTTGGGGGCCCAGTTTATTGATCGCGCAAAGAAACTGATTGCATTGGAATCGGAAACGGCGCCGGCTGAAATTGTTGCGCTGGCCGAATCCCGTGCAGCTGCCAAGGCATCCAAAGATTGGGCAACCGCGGATGCGTTGCGATCTGAAATTGATGCGGCGGGTTGGACGGTTCTGGATTCCAAGGACGGTTACAAAATCGTCAAAAAGGCATAAATTGCCAAAATAAAAAAATAATAAAAATCGGTTGAAATTGGGGTAATATTGGTGTATATTACCCCGCGTAATTACAAGAGGAATTTTCCATGAACTATCCATATATGCCAAAATCGACCGCCCTGTGGTTAATTGAAAATACAGCATTGACATTTGAACAAATTGCGGATTTCTGCGGTCTGCACGAACTTGAGGTTAAAAGTATTGCCGATGCAGAAACATATAAAATTCAACCATTAAACCCAATTTTAAGTGGTCAATTAACACGCGAAGATATCGAAAAGTGCGAGGCGGATGCGTCCGCGCGCCTGACATTGCGTGATGAAATTGTTGCCGCCCAGAACAAACAGAACAAGCGCGGTGTTGGCTATACACCAAAATTACATCGTCAAAATCGTTTGGGTGGAATTTTGTGGATTTTGAAAAATTATCCAGAATTATCAGACGGCCAGGTTGCACGCCTGATGCGCAGTACAAACCCAACGGTTGCATCTGTTCGTAACAAAACACACAATTCATATTCTTTGATTCAAATTCAGAGTCCGATTGTATTGGGTTTGGTTTCTGAATCTGCGATTCACGATGCCGTGGCCAAGGCGCAAAAAGCTGCCAGCAAACCCGCAAAAAAGAAGAAAAAATAATAAAATCAACCCATTAACACACGCAAAGGTTAATTGATGGTAAAAAAACTGGACGACGCAACAAGACTTTTAATCGAGTCTTTGCCAGAAAACTTGCAAAAATTGGCTGAATCCGCGATTGAGGTTGGATATATGTCCCAGATGGATTTTGCCAACGCCACCGCCGCTGACGAGGTCCCAGACGAAGAACAAGACGAAGTCTTGGATTTCTTTCAACAGGATTTGGGGCTAGAGGTCTTGGAATCAGACACATATGCACGCGATTTGGGCAAATACTATGACGACGATGATTCAGATGAACCACGTGATAAAACACGTAATCTGTTAAATGCCGACGCCGAACAGGTTGACGTCAGTGATGATGACTATGAACATTACGCAAAACAGTTAGAACGCAGTCAGACTGGCTCGCTGGTACTGGGGGTCCAGGATTCTGTCCAATCGTATTTAAAGCAAATTGGCACGGTCCAATTACTGACCGCCGCCGGAGAGGTTGCAATTGCCCAACGTATAGAGGCGGCGTCCCGCTTGATGGTCTATGGTCTGTGTGAAAGCCCAATGACAATCCAGGCTATGCTTGATTGGTATCAACAGTTGTTAAACGAAGATATTCGCCTGCGCTATATCGTTAACCTGGAAGTAATGTATTCCAGTGAATCTGAACAAAAATCCCTGGCGGCATTGTCCGAGGCCTTAAAATCCAAGGGGGTCGAGCACGTTGATGAATTGGACGATGATGACCTGGACGATTTGGCAGATGCCACCGTTGACGAAGAAGATGAGGAAGAGCTGGATGATGAAGAAGATGGTATCAAAAAAGAAGATACCCCGCGCAGCACATCTGGCGTTCCAATCCCTGTGATGGAAGAAGCGCTGATGCCAATGGTGACGGAATTATTTGCCAAGATAAAGCGCATCTTTAACAGTATGCAAAAATTACAGGCAAAACGTCTTGAAAATCTGTTGATATCCGATACGCCGGACGCGGCCCTGGAAAAGAAATATAACAAAATGCGCCTGGAATTGTTCGAACACGTCAGCAAGATTCGCCTGAATGATGACCGTGTTGCCGAAATCCTGGAACAATTAACCAAACGTGACCAGTTGTTGATGGGACTGGAAGGTAAATTGTTACGCCTGGCGATGGCTAACAAGGTTAAGCGCGAAGATTTCTTGGCTGAATATGCTGGCAATGAATTAAATCGCAACTGGGTTAAAAAGTTGGCCAAGCATAAAAATGCAGTATGGTCTAATTTTGCCAAAAAGCACGAAAAAGATATCTTGAAGATTCAAGAAGACATCACCGCAATTGCAACCGAAACCGGCCAACCAACAACAGAATATAAAAAGGTTGTTGAATTGGTTCGTCGTGGCCAGGCCGAGGCCGCCCGTGCCAAGCGCGAAATGATAGAGGCCAACCTGCGTCTGGTTATTAAATTTGCGAAAAAGTCCAGTAATCGTGGTCTGGGATTGGATTTCTCGGACCTGGTCCAGGATGGAAACATTGGTTTGATGAAGGCGGTTGATAAATTTGATTATCGTTTGGGGAACAAGTTCTCTACGTATGCCACCAACTGGATTCAACAGGGAATCTCGCGCAGTATTGCCGACCAGGCGCGTACAATCCGCATCCCGGTTCATATGATTGATAATATTCACAAGATTCAGCGTGCCACGCGCCAGTTTATGCATAAATATGGTCGTCAGCCCACCGCCGAAGAATTGTCCAAGATTATCTATCTGCCGGTGGATAAAATTCACAAGGCGATGAAGGTCAACCTGAAACCTATATCCCTCGAAGCGCCCGTTGGCACCGAGGATGACAGTTCACGTATCGAAATCATTGCGGACGAAACAGCGAAAAATCCGTTTACATCCGCCGCGCAAAAGAATCTGCGTAAAATTGTGACCCAGATTCTGTCGGAACTGGACCCCAAGGAAGAAACAGTTCTGCGTCAACGCTTTGGTATGTCGACAAATAAAACCAGCACCCTGGAAGAGGTCGGTGAATACATCGGTGTTACCCGTGAACGTATCCGCCAGATTGAACAAAAGGCGTTGAATAAATTAAAACATCCAACACGTGCACGTAAATTGCGCAGTTTCTTGGAAGATTAAATCCG
Organism: Alphaproteobacteria bacterium; assembly: GCA_015062485.1. Classification (GTDB taxonomy): domain Bacteria; phylum Pseudomonadota; class Alphaproteobacteria; order Rs-D84; family Rs-D84; genus Enterousia. The sequence goes on along the minus strand of SUUO01000001.1, from coordinate 4,776 downwards.
GCCCACATTTTGTGGGTCTTTTTATATAAACAAAAACAAAAGGAAAAACGTATGCCATCTGGAAAACTTATCGCCGTCGAAGGGGCCGACAAGGCCGGCAAACACACCCAGGTTATGAATATAGTAAATTATTTAAAATCACTTGGAATCCCGGTGCAGACACTGGATTTCCCCCAGTACAAGGCATTCTTTGGCCGTCTTACGCGTGATTATTTGAATGGCAAATTTGGCGCGACACGTGATTTACCGGCCGAATATACTATGTTGCCATATGCGCTTGACCGGCAACAACATATGCCACTTATCAAAGGTTGGCTGGATTCTGGTAATTGGGTAATCTTGGACAGATACACATACAGCAACGCTTTTTCTATTGCGAAAACATCACGCGAACAATGGGATTCAAAAATAAACTTTCTAGAAGACCTGGAATTTACAAATATGGGCATTTTGCGTCCAGATTATAATATATATTTGTATCTGGATCCGCGTGTGGCATACGAAATGCGCAATACCGGCCTGAAAGAATACCAAAATGGCAAGCCTGATATTCACGAGTCTGATTTTCAGTTGTTGTATGACGTATCAAATGTTTATCGTCATATTGCGTCGCGCAATCCGGGGCAGTGGACAGTTGTGGATGAAATGCGTGCGGATGGCACACGTATGAACATAGACCAGGTCTTTGATGTTATACGCCCAACAATTGATGGTATGCTGCAAAAGAAAAGATAAAGTCTGTGGTATAATAATACCGTATTGATTTTTCTTGACATTTCTGGGGCGTTGCGTCATAATATGCGCGCTATAACAAAATAAACAAGGGAAAAACAAAAATGGCAGCGACAAAATCGTTAAAAAAGTGCGAATTAGATGCCAAATGGTATCTGATTGACGCAACTGATTGCACGCTGGGTCGTTTAGCGGCATATACCGCAAACATCTTGCGTGGCAAGAACAAGCCAACTTGGACACCAAATATGGATTGTGGTGACCACGTTATCATTATCAACGCGGACAAGGTTGCTTTGTCTGGCCACAAGGCTGACAAGGATCGTTTCTTCTGGCATTCTTTGTGGACTGGGTCATTGAAATCACGTACCCTGGGCCAGATGCGCGAAGAAAAACCTGAAAAATTGGTTACAAACGCGGTAAAACGTATGATGGGTCGTCGTACGGCGGTTGCATTGGCAAACAAACGTTTGACAAAACTGCACGTATATGCGGGCGCAGAACACAAACACGCGGCCCAGAACCCAATCGTTATTGATTTCGCATCATTAAATCGTAAAAACAAAAGGGGCGAATAATGGCAGAAGCAAAAAAGACAGCCACAAAAGCTACAACTAAGAAGGCTGCAACGGCAAAAACAACTGCCAAGAAGGCACCTGTTGTTGCACCAAAATTAAACGACGCGACATATGCAACCGGCAAACGCAAAGACTCTGTCGCACGCGTATATCTGATGCCGGGCAAGGGCAACATCATCGTTAACGGCAAGGCATCTGCGGAATACTTCCGTCGTGCGGTATTACAGATGATTATTGCACAGCCATTCGGTGTTACAAATCGCGAAACGGCATACGACATTGTTGCCTTCGTAGAAGGTGGCGGTTTATCCGGCCAGGCTGGTGCCGTTAAACACGGTATTTCCAAGGCTCTGGAAAAGAAAGAACCAGAATTACGTGCCACATTAAAGGCTGCTGGATTCTTGACCCGCGACAGCCGTGTTGTTGAACGTAAACACTACGGTTTCCGCAAGGCACGTCGTTCTACTCAGTTCAGCAAACGTTAATACGTTTCCAGAACAAAAATTCCCGCTTCGGCGGGATTTTTTTATTATTGCTTTCATATAAAAACAGTGTATAATCACCTGGCAATTCTAATTAATTAGGGGAAAACATATGTTCAAAAAAGAAAAAATCAAAGATTTACATTATTCTGTAAATGGCGTAATTTCTGCGGACGAATTGCAGAAATCGGCCGATGAAATTCTGTTGGAATACGGTAAAAAGGTTAAAATGCCGGGATTCCGCACGGGCAAGGTTCCATTAAACATCTTGCGCCAGAAATACAATGCATCCGCATACGGCGAGGCAATCGATAAATTGATGAACCGTGACCTGGAAACGTATGTCGCAGACAAGAAAATCCGCCTGGCCGGCGCGCCAAAGGTTGACCTGTCGGGCTGGACCGTTGGTCAAGATGCCGAATATTCAATGGAATTCGATATTTTGCCAACTTTGCCGGCGATTGATTTGGAAAAAATCACCGTAACCAAGAAGGTCGCAAAACTGGACGAGAAAGAAGTCGAAACCGCACTGGAAAACATTCGCAAATCTCGCAGCACGGCCGAAAAACAGGATGCAAAATACAAGGCCACCGACGGTGACACCGCTGTTATCGACTTTACTGGCTTTATTGGAGACGAAGCATTCGAAGGTGGCGCAGCAACAAAGCATCACTTGATTTTGGGCTCTGGTTCGTTCATCCCGGGATTTGAAGATCAAATTATTGGTCACAAGGTTGGCGATGAATTTGATGTAAATGTCAAATTCCCAGAAAACTATCACGCTGAAAACTTGGCGGGCAAAGACGCACGTTTCGCGGTAAAAATCCACGAAATCCGTAAACATATCTTGCCGGAATTGAATGATGATTTGGCAAAACAGGTCGGCCAAGAATCTGTCGAGGCTTTGCGTGAACACATCCGCAAAATCATCAACGAACAGTATGACGAAGCGGCCAAACGCGATATGCGTAACGAATTGCTGGACGCCCTGGCGGATAAAGTCAAATTGGATTTGCCGGAAACATTGGTTGAACAAGAATACAATATGGCAAAATCTGAATTTGAACATCAGCATTCCCATTGTCACGATGAAAAATGCGACCACAAATGGGATGAAAAACAAGAACACAAAGACGCCGAACGCCGTGTTAAATTAGGCTTGATATTGGCGGAATGGGGCACCCAGAACAAGGTAGAGGTCACACGTGATGACCTGCAACAGGCCATCTGGGCCGAGGCCGCACGCTATCCAGATCCAAAACAGGTATTCGAATTCTATAACAAGAATCAGAACGCTTTGGCAATGTTGCGTGGAATGATTTTCGAACGCAAGGCCCTGGATGCAATGTTGACACACGTCAAGACCAAAGAAAAAACGGTCCCAGCCGACGAATTGTTCAAACAGGCATCTGTACGATAAATATAAAGAAAACGCGCCACACGGCGCGTTTTTTCTTGCTCTTTATTCCATCGCACACGGATCTGTAAATTCATACGTGCCGGATTCGTCGGTATATGATACGCCCGCCGGCGCATACATTATGCAATCCCCCGCGGGATTCGATACCAAACACGATTCCGCCACGCCCACCGATACCGTACCCGACGGACACGTCGTCGCGATTGTGATATATTCTTCATCAATCGCGATATATCCCGCGGGACACGATGTTGACGGCGCGGTGGCGTACGCCACAATTGGCGCGCCCGCTAACAAAAATATTATTCGTTTCATTCGCACCACCTTAGTTGGATATTGCGCTAAACAGCGCGGACCGGAACGCGGAATTGAACCGGGCGCTGCCCGCACAGTTGGACGAACAGCTGTCCGCGCAAATACTGGCGGACGTGAACGTGCCGATGAACACCCAAGACGACACGGCCGGTTCAACCATTTTGCACCAGCAATTGAAATTGGTCGTATCCGTTGTGCTGCTTACCGTTGTAATTGCATCCGATGTACCATTTATTGCGTCAGCTTTTTGGTTAGAGCACATCGCAATTCCATTAATCGGGACACTGGTGCCATTCGTTGTACACGTGGCGGACCAATCGGCATTACCAGACGCCGGTGTTGATGTACACGTGGTGGTCGATGGATCCAACGCCACACATTTTTGGACGGCAATTGCGGGCGCGGCGAGTATCGCACCAACCGCGGTTAAGGTTAAAAGTTTTTTCATTTGTTCAACTCCTTTCTTTTGTTTTATTCGCGAAAAAACAAAAACCACCGAATAAATTCGAGTGGTCAGGAGGTTAGAAACAATCTTGTGAATTGTGTGCTTATTCAATATATTCGCAACCCTCCTGACCAATAAAGTTCAGGAGTTTTTATTTCATCAAAACATAACACGCCGGCAATTTACCATTGCGTCATCTTTTAATGCACAAGTCGGGTTTCTACACCCCATTATGGCAAATCGCCATAACACACCAATTATAACTAAATCTTTCCCCTTACGCAATTGCAATGATAAATAAAAGTTTAGTGGCTAGTGGATAGTGTTTGTGTGCGGCGAATGCCGCACATCTAGTACCAACACTAATCACTTACGGCTCACCACTAATCACTAAAAAATCCCCCAAACGGGGGATTTTCCTTACCAAGACATATAACCATCGTTACAGTTGCGTTCGCATTTTTTCGTGTCTGGGTTCCACTTCATTGTTCCGGTTTCGTCTTTGTATTCTTCACCAACCGGACAAATTGGAACGCACTCATTATTTTCAAGGTTATACAATTCTCCCTGGTACATACAGGCCGCAATCGTACATCCTTCGATATAACTGCTTGCCGCGTCTTGCCCCAGTACGCTCTTGGCATTGCGACAGCGTCCACATTGTTTGTTTGGTTCGTCTGATTCATATGAATCATTTGTATATCCGGGTTCGCACGACGTTGCGATACATTCGCCCCACGTGCCACGATTTTCATCCCATTCACGTGTTCCCGTACCGTGTTCAACCGAGCACACCTCTACATC
>SUUO01000009.1:0-46523 GCA_015062485.1 Alphaproteobacteria bacterium | reverse complement strand
AACAGAATAAGACTTGTTAAAATGCTATGCGATGCGATATGTGATGCAGGCTGATAAATCGACTGTCTGAAACTATTGGAAATCTGGGACTTTTTACTGGACTTGGCATTCCGACAACCGGCACCAGAATAACCCCCTTGATTCAAGGGGATTTTTTATTGTTTTGCTACACCAAATGCCATATTGGCACGAACGCCGTCACCCGTTGGCCGTTTTTCTACATATTGCAGGATGCCTGTCGCCTCAACCGGTTTGTCGTTATTGCCGTAATAGTTAATGTCTATTTTCCCATAATGAGCAACCCCATCTTCTACAACTTTGCCTTCATAGTTGCCGTTTAGGAAGTTCTCGGTTTTTAATTCGTTTCCTGCTGCAAATTTATATTCATCGTTTGTTATAACATCACCGTTTGTAAAGTGAATGTCGCCTTTGTCGCCTGTTTTTTCAATTTTTACATCGTACCAATTATCAAATGCCAACGATAATATTTCTGTGTCATTGTTAAAGTTTAATGTTGCAACACCGCCCAGTGGTAAACCATCGCCATCTCCGCTTTTCGGTTGAACAGTACCAACAACACTACCCACAAAATTCATTTCGCCAGATATTTTTGAAATGTCTTTTACCTCTTTCGTTGTATAGCCACCGGCAAAGCCTTCATTTGTTGCATCTCCATTTATTACCCCAACAAATGCACCAAAGTCAGAATATTTTAATCCGACATTACGGCCATATGTTTCAATTGCCACATTGCCTTCCAGGATTTCACCTTGGCGTTTTTGGTGAATAAAAAATTCGTTTTTATGATCGTTGCGTTTTGCAAAAAAAGCCCCTTCGTCTGCCTCGACCAGTTCGCCCTGCTCATTTGGTGCGTATGTTTTGAAATCAACACCTGTGATTTGACCATTTTCAACATAAAAAGTTAATTCGTCTTTTCCCCCTTTTTCATCCCCCAGTGATGCCGACGACATAGTAAACACAACATCTGCAATGTCAAAATCTTCGTGTTCACCCAATTGGTCATAGATATCTTGGGCCTGTTGTTTAATTGCGTCTTTGTTATCAAAAAACCAGTCCTTGATATCGTCCCAGTTTCCGGGCAAGTTATCTTTGAATCCCGCTAAAATCAGCGCGTTGCGCAAATCAGCAGAATTTTCAATATTGTTTTCATCCAAAGAATCTATGTTTTCAATCAACCAATCTTTCATATTGTTGAAAGCCAAATCATTACAGTCTTTTTCAGATTTACATATATTTTTTCCGCCCCCAGCGTTGGCACCAGAACGGATTACAGCACTACGACTTGGGTTAATTGTTCCCCCCGACATATCGGAATAATAACTGTCGCCCAGTGTGTTTTTTATATGACTAGTTCTGATATTTTCATTATCAACAGACAGCATCCCAGTGATAACAAAATTTGAAGAACGCGCAACTTCAGACTCATTTGGCGTAACAATCGCACCCGGGGCACCACCGCCCGAGCCACCACCACAGGCCGCCAATGCCAATACAGAAGTCAAAATTGCAATTTTTTTCATATCCTTACCCCCTTGGAATACATTTTTATATGAATTAAATCGTATAAACAAAACACAAAAAAAAGCAACATATAATAATCCCTGTTATCATCAGACAATAGAATCAACCCGATTCGGATTAGAGTATACAAAATCAGCACCCGTTTTAATTGAATCACAATAAAATTTATAAGAGACTTATCATATTCCGACAATAGAAACACCCGAAAAACCGCCATTTTTTATTCCTAGGACAGCAATCTTAGAAAAAACGCCTTGATTAAAATCACAAAATCAATTAAGATTAGAATCTGTTTTGACACACAAATCATAAACACCAGGAGAAAAATATGCCAACACATTCAGCAATATGGGGCGCAATTGACATTGTCGCCAGAAACAATAATATGTCACGATCTGGGTTGGCACGTTTTAGTGGTCTGGACGCAACAACATTTAACATCAGCAAGCGTTTCGAACCATCTGGCAAACCACACTGGCCCGCAATGTATACATTAAGCAAGGTTTTAAACACAACAAAAACATCAATGACCGAATTTGGTCGCATTTGTGATGAAATCGCCGCGCACGAAAATCAAAAGCCACGCACTTAAACCACAGCACCTAAAAATCATATATATTAATGCGATTTTACCCCCAACGCACGACGCAATACTTGAATCAGATACGGGGTATCTGTATGGGTCACAATACGGGTCAATTTATCGCGACTTTCTGGGCTTAACACCAGACATCCTGTATCAATCCCATAATCAGTCATCAATAAATCTTTGAAATTTAATTGCTCTATATATCGGGCATTAAATGCATCTGGGCTCAGATTTGGGTTGGTATGTTTAATTGCAAATTCGTATATATCATTTGGATGAAATTTGAATCCAACCCCCAGAATTGCCCCAATTATTTGTCCCCAATTTTCATATCCCGGACACGTCAGTTCCTGGGCCATTTTAGCGCAAACAGGTGAATTACACGCCCATAAATATTGAGCATAATAGTAAGACACCCGAAACGCGTCCTGGAAAATTTGTTCAAATTGTTTCTTGTGCCCCGCACGCGCCCGCACCATAGTTGATAAATTTTTAAAATATTCCAGACGGTACGCATCGCGTACAATTTGTTCCGACGTAAATCCCGGCACAAAATAATCATATGAAAACTTATGTGTTGTACGATACCCATTATCACGCAACTGCTTATCCAGATTTACCGCACTGGATTTTATATCATCATAGCATTCAATCATTTTTGTTGCATAACCATCGGGTGTACATTCAAGCATATCGAACACAATATCAGCAACGGCAAACAATGCTCCCTTTTTATCGTGCGCAACGTGTGCACCCAGGCCCGCCCCAACCACTTCGTCTACGGATTGCCGCAGGTCACGCGCCGAAAATCTATCGCCAGTCTGAATCATTATATGCCTATTCCATATGATACAACGGGCAGATTATAATATTGACAAAAATGTTTTTCAACAACTTTTAGTTTTTATTTTGATTTTCTTGCCAACGCCACGCCGATGCCAGCGTATCGGCCAATGGCGTTTCGGCACGCCACCCCAGCACACGTTCCGCCAATGATGCATCCGCCCATATTGCCGGAACATCACCCGCACGACGTGGCGCAATCTTGTACGGTACCGGGACGCCGGTCGCCGCCTCGAACCCACGGACCAATTCCATAACGGACACGCCCCGCCCCGTCCCCAGATTAAAGACACCAACCCCATCTGCACCACCCAACATATGTCGCAGTGCCGCCACGTGCGCACGCGCCAAATCATTTACGTCAATATAATCGCGCACACAATAGCCATCTGGCGTATCATAGTCATCCCCAAAAACATTTAAAAAAGGACGAACCCCCGCCGCAGTCTGGGTGATATACGGCATCAAATTATTCGGCACCCCATTTGGTAATTCCCCAATTAAACCACTGGGGTGTGCACCAATCGGATTAAAATACCGCAACAATGTCGCCCGCAGTTGCGGATATGCACGTACGGTATCACGAATTATATTTTCCCCCATAACCTTGGTTGCACCATATGGTGATGTTGCGGGTTGCAATGGGGTCTCTTCGGTTACCGGTAATTTTTCAGGCACCCCATACACCGTTGCCGACGACGAAAACACTATGTTCGGAATATTAAATTCACGCATCATATCCAGAACATTTATCAAGCCATTTAAATTATTCCTAAAATATATCAAGGGCTTTTCCACAGATTCCCCAACGGCTTTCAGTGCTGCGAAATGAATAACACCCGCCGCGTCCGAATGCCGGGCAAACGCATCACGCAACGCAGTCGCATCCGCACAATCTACATTAACGAATTCGGGTCGCACCCCCGTAATACGTGCCACACCATCCAGTGCCGACACCGACGAATTAGATAAATTATCCAGCACCACTACATCAAACCCGGCATTTTGTAATGCAACCGTGGTATGCGTCCCGATATATCCCGCCCCACCTGTGACAATTATTTTTTGTGACATATTTGCCCCCTTTGGTTAAAATCTTTGTCGCATAGTAAATTCGACCGCCATTTTATCAAATTCACGTTGCCAAATATTTGAATCGCGTTTGGTATACGACACCATCAGCGTCGGCACAAATCCCCAAAAATCCAATTTATTATTCGACACAGATACCGAATATCTTTGGGTGGCACTGCGTTCTGTCACCTGGGTAAAACCACCATCTTTGACAACATAACGCGCCGCATCATAATAATTCCAATACACCGACGGTTCCAGATATACGTGGAAACCCCACGGCAATTCCGCACCCAAACCAATCGACACAGATGGCTGCCAATAGGCATATTCGGGACGTACCGTATCTTCGCGGGAAACCCCGGTATAAAGATTCATATAAACACTGGCCCCGAATGAATAAGACAATCGCAAATTCGCCGAATGTGTATACCCATTCAAGAAGTCGCTATAAAAATCATAATCATTCCGGGTCGTACGCAAATACAGTCCACCCGACAGTCGCCGCGTAAAATCATAGTTCGTATCCAAACGCGCCCCCGCCGACCAATTATATCGTTCCCATCCATACCAACGTCGCGTCAACATCGGCGCCAACCAGACATCCCCACGTTCCCATACAAATCGCGGTCCCGTCGCAAAACTTAGATATAAATCATCATATTCAGACTTGTCATAAATATTGGAATAGATATTGGCTTCGGACTTCCACCGCCATTGATTTGATAACTTGAACTCGTAATTTCCCCCCAGGGTCAGGTTTGTTCCAATGGCCTGTTCGGGTTCGTCTAATTCGCGATAAAATTTACCAAAGATATGATCTATAACCTCGGTTCCGCCGGACGCATTATTGACATTGTTATCGGGCGCAACCCCAAAATTAAACCAAACGTTCCAATTTTTATTCTGGCGCACAACATATCGGAAATAATTCATAACAGATTTGGCATCATCGGGTAAATCCTTGCCCGCCATCGCCAGGCGCAAATGATAATCCGCCCGCGTCCATAATTTTTTATTCATATAACAGACCGCCAATTCAAAACGCACACGTGCCAAATCAGGCTGTGCATCCAAAATCTGACGATAAATATCAATTGCCGCGTCCCAATCCCCCCGTTTTTGGGCAACCTGCCCCAACAGGAACCAACGTTCCACCTCAAGTGCGGCATTACCCATTTTCGGGGTTATTGTTAAAATCTGCTCGGCGTGTTCCAGGTCCCCCGCATCAACCAACGCCCCGGCCAGTTGCATTGCCTGGGTCGCGGTCATCGTAATTTCGGTATGTCCATCTGTTGCCAATACCGACATCGGGGAAAATAGAAATACAAATATAAAAAATAAATTTCTTAGTCTCACATCCAGAGTCTAAAACAATTTTTTTCAAATAACAAATATATTCCCATAAAGTTACAAAGATAAATAAAAGTTTAGTGGTTAGTGAATGCACTATGATGTGCGGCATTTGCCACACACAAACACTATCCACTAGCCACTTACGACTCACCACTAAAAAATCCCCCAAACGGGGGATTTTTTCAACAATCATCCAGCGATTATTTCAATGCATTCAAAATCTGAGATGCAGGGATTGCACCTGGGAACGCCTGTTCATTGATAATCAAGAACGGTGTACCTGTGATTTCGAAACGCTGTGCCAAATCACGAACGTTTGTCAATTCACGTGCAACAACATCGCTGTTCATATCTTCGGCCAATTTTGCTGTATCCAGACCGGCTTCTTCTGCGAACTTCATCAAGTTTTTCTGAATCTGTTCTGCCAATTTATCCTGGTCTTTTACATCACCCTGTGGACGATATTCACGTGTCATAACCAAATCTACGAATTTTGCAGCCTTGGCATTATCCTGCATTTTTGCAGCAATCATCGCACGTGCCGGACCATCAGACATCACACCGTGGATAGAGAAGTTCTTGATAACAACGCGAACGTCATCACGTTCTTGCAACACGCGGTCCAATTCACCGTGTACACGACGGCAATAGCCACAAGATGCGGCCGTCCAAACATAGATTGTATTTTCCGCATCAACATTACCCAAGATTGGGGCATCTGCCATCATTTCATCCGCGTTATCACGAACGAATTTGCGAACCAATTTATTCTTTTCTTCTTCTTGTTGTTTCTGCATAGATTCAACCATTTCCTGCAAGATTGCTGGATTAACACTTGTCAGGTAGTATGGTGTATACAGGCGGCATACAGAACCCGCAATCAACAACACAGATACCAATTTTACGATTTTTTTAGTTAAGATAGAACCAGTTGTTGGTTTTTTTGCATCCGCTTTGACCAGCATACCGCCGAACAAGAACAGCGCAATCGCCAGAACCAGTACCAGGATTGTCCAAATCATAGTTTTCTCCTTCTTCTGTTGAACAAAAAAAACAATAGCAAATTTTTATAAAAGCGCAAGGAATAAATATAACTTTTTTAATTTATTTTTATCATACGGCGCATAATGGGAACCTCGCCCCCCTGTTGCAAGCAAATACTTTCCAGGAAACGCCCCGTTATCCCCAGATTTAATGGCAACCTGTACAGACGATCCAAATAAGGTTGTGCGCATTTGACGCATACCGCACGCCCCGTGCGTGGTGATAAAAATTGCAAATCATCCGTCCGCCCACATCCCGAACAATGCGTCAGGTCCAGCGCATACCCCAATTCACGCAACAAATTTATTTCCCAATTCAAATATCCACCAATAACATCACCCGATAATAACGCAACCGTCTCATCATATAATACTGGATATGATTCACGTTCCGGCAACAGGGCATCTATTAACGCAAACGCAGCATTCATCAACATCAACGCCGATTGATTTAACATTATTGATGCGGCAATATTCTTTTCCGCATCCCAATGAAAGACCCCCAGTTGCGAATCCAAACGTGCATTCCACGACATTACCCCCATTTGCCCGACCAGGGGTTTATTCTTTTTTGCAACAACCGCCCCGCGCATCATACCGACCACAATGCCATAGTCACGTGTAAATATATGCGCCAACGCATCCCGCTCATTAAACGGGCGCAGGGATATTAAAATGCCATTTGATTCCAGTTTCACCGTATACTTCAACCTGTCTTATTATCCATATTATATATAAACGTATTTTTTTTCAATTTGCTTTTTTATATAATGATTGGTATCCTAGGCCACTTGAAAAGGATTTTTATGTCAGCACAAACAAAACGACTGATTAAAAAACTAATTAATTATTCGGGAATTTTATTTTTCATACTGGCCGCCGCAATGCTGTGGTGGCAGTTACGTGATTACAGTCTGACTGACATATTTCGTTCCATCGCTGACATTCCACTGCGCCACCTGGCGGCGGCGTGTTTGGCGTGCCTGGCGGGATATTTGGTATTATCATTATATGATTATCTGGCATTAAACTATGTCGGCGGTCGTGTCACGTGGTGGAAATGGATGCTGGCGGGGATGTTGGGATTCGCAATAAGTAATAATGCCGGTAACGCCGCAATCAGTGGCGGTGCAATTCGTTACCGTTTATACACGCGGTGGCGCATTCGTGGTGGCGATATATTCAAAATGCTGACCCTGTCGGGCTTAACATACTTTCTGGGGGTGGCAGCGATTGTTGTTGTTGGATATTTCCTGATACCGCACGACACGGTGGCCCAGTCGGCGGGACTTTCTATGGGATTGGGGTGGCTGTTTGGGATATGCCTGGCACTGATTTTGACCTATTTCCTGGTTACCATTATATTTCAGAAAAAATCCATAAAAATCGGTAATCTACTGTTCCAGGTTCCAACCCCAAAAACGGCAACCTTGCAAATATTGCTGGGCATCACAGACAGTGTTCTGGCCGGCTTGGTGCTTTATTTCTGCCTTACCCCGTTTGTCAGCATTCCATTTGGCACATTTATCGGCCTGTTTGTAATTGCCCAGGCAACCGGTATTTTCAGCCAGGTTCCCGGTGGCATTGGTGTATTTGAAACAATATTCTTGGCGGCCCTGCCCGATACCGTGGACAAAGCATCTGTATTTGGGGCATTGCTGGCATATCGCGTTATTTACTATGTATTGCCACTGATTGGTGTTGGCGGATTATTTTTCATATATGAACGTTGGTTACGCTCAAAAATGAAACAATGGGCAGCCCAAGCAAAACAAGAAATCACCCAAATTCAACAAAAGATTAAAAATACTGCGAAAAAAGTCCGCAAAACAAATAAAAAATAAATACCTTGCGAACGTTATTATGCCGTGTTAAAATCACCTTTGTGTATGAAAAACATAAGGGCCGATATAAGTGTTTATCTTATCAATGCTTTTTGTAATTTGCGTGGTGCTGATGGTTATCGTGGCACTTTCCCTTGGCATGGGCTGGGACGCCCCACGGGGACAGATTACCTATAATGTTTCATACGCCCCAAACACAAAAGGATTATTATATGTCAAAGAAAATTTATGTGGATGCAGTCCACCCGGAAGAAACACGTGTTGTTGTGGTCGATACTGCGACCAACCGTGTAACTGATTTTGACGTTGAAACAACGACAAAACCCCAGATAAAGGGTAACATCTATCTGGCCAAGGTCATTCGTGTTGAACCATCGCTGCAGGCGGCGTTTGTTGACTATGGCACGGGCAAGAATGGATTTTTACCATTTTCTGAAATTCACCCAGATTATTACCAGGTAACCCCTGAGCAAAAGAAAAAATTACTTGAATTGGCACACGCCAACATTGTTGACGATGACGACGACCCCAATGACGAGGAAGACGAAGTCGCCGAATACGACGATCATAGTGCCGGCGAAGATAACAAAGAATTTTTAAAACGTGCACACGAATTTAAAATTCAAGACGTTATCAAGCCGAAACAGATTCTGTTAATCCAAGGGGTCAAAGAAGAGCGTGGTCAAAAAGGCGCCTCTATGACAACATACCTGTCGTTGGCGGGTCGCTTTGCGGTATTGATGCCAAATTCACGCAAACGCAACAGTTACGGCATTTCTAAGAAGATTTCTGATAAATCAGAACGTGCACGCCTGCGTGAAATCTTGCACGGCTTAAAAATACCAAAGGGGATGACCGTTGTTCTGCGTACGGCCGCATTTGGGGCCGCACCGGCGGATATTGCAGGCGACTATGATTATCTGGTAAATCTGTGGAACGAAATCCGCAAGACGACACTGGAATCTGTTGCACCGGTCACAATCCATACCGAAGATTCACTGTTACGCCGCGTTGTACGCGACTTTGTCAGCGACAAAGAAGACACCTTGATTATCCAGGGCGAAGAAGCGTTCGATGCCGCAAAAACCCATTTTCAGCAATTATACGGTCGTGCACCACGCAAACAGTTGATTCAATACAAAGACGTTGCCGTTCCATTAATGGTCAAGGCCGGTGTTGAAAAACAATTAGAGGGCCTGCACGGTCCATACGTCACATTGCCATCTGGCGGTTCTTTGGTTATCAACCAGACCGAGGCAATGGTCACAATCGACGTAAATTCGTCCCGCGCAATAAAGGAAAAAGATATCGAACAAACGGCCCTGAACACGAATCTGGAAGCCGCCGAAGAAATTGCCTTGCAATTACGTCTGCGCGACTTGGCGGGGATTGTTGCCGTTGACTTTATCGATATGGAAGACGAAAAAAACAATCGCAAACTGGAATTAAAAATGCGCGAGGTTATGAAGCGTGACCGCGCCCGCACCCAGGTTGCAAAAATCAACAATTTTGGTGTATTGATGCTGTCACGTCAACGCCTGCGCAGCAGTTTCATTGAATCTTCATATGTTCAATGTCCACACTGTATGGGGGCCGGTGTTGTTCCATCAATCCAGACCGCAGCAATCATCCTGTTCCGTCATTTACAAGAAAAATTACTGGCAAAATCAGCCCAGAAAATAATTATGACGGTTCCAACCGATGTTGCGGTTTACCTGTTGAACCACAAACGCGCGGAATTGGCCGAAATGGAGGCAAAGTTCGAAACAGAAATCGTCATCATCGGCGACGACAGTTTGATGAACATTGACCAATATTCAATTCAACGCGTTGCACCGGAACAAAATAAAACCGAAGACCTGCTGGGGGCATATGCGCCATCAACCGATAATCAGCGCAAAAATGCACGCCACGTGGATGCAAAAAAGACAACAATGAACGCACCACGTCGCAAACGCAAAAAACAACCCCAGAAAAAGAAAAGTCTGTGGAAAAAGATAATCGGATAAAAAAATGCCCCATTTGGGGCATTTTTATGATATAATACGCACAATGATACAAAGGACTTAATATGGCACAAGATATCTACTATCCGTCTATCACCGAAATATACCGTGCATTAATGGGTAAAAACGGCCCATATGCATACGTACCCAAATTACACACCGCTATCCAGAAATTATACGACCAGCCGGGTCAAAAGAATCTGGACGCTGCTAAAAAAATTACCACAAATCCAACAATTCACAAACTTCTTGATGCGATAAACGAATCCAATGCAAACGGTTGGCGCGACAACGAAGACACATTTATGGATATCCAATATGGAATAATTGCAACATTGGTCAAAGATGAGTATACACAATTACCGCAATTTACACATCATATAAATGACGAAAAATTAAAATATGACGTATTGTCTTTTTATGAAACAAAATATACCGATCCCGAATATATCAAGAAATTTGATGCCCAACCAATAAACAAACAATCACACCAGGATGTTCTGGCACGCACAATTATCCGAATTGAACTGGAAAAACTGTCGAACAAAACGACCAGTGATGCCGAAGTTCGTAAAATTTTGGGCAACTTGCACAAAACAATGGAATTGCCACGTTTCAGAAAGCAAAAAGCCTATCTATTGGCATCAATATTTAATATCCTGGAAGAAAAAATAAAAACAGAATTATCAAAGCCAACCCCAAGTGAACATAAAATAGACAGTGTATATATCGCATACGCCCAAGTATTTTCAGAACTGTTTGATGACAAAGAATATGCATCCGAAGTTATGGCACAAATTTATTCTGCCATTTCCCCATCAAAACATAAAGTGAAATCGGAACGCCCCAACGACCAAGATGCATATGACAAACTAAAAAGTCAACTGGGCCGTGGAATAGACAAACTAAAAAAGAAAACCACAGAATTTGCAGAGCAGCCAGCCGTACAAAAGGCGCGCAACCAAACCGGCGAAGCCCTAGAATCAGCCACACGTGCCACCGTCAATGCAATTGATGCCGGTATTAAGAAAATTAAAAAGAAGGCAACACGCAAAAATTTTGACGCCGCCATTAAATCCATCAAATCCAAGTGGGAAGAATTTGTGGCACAAATCGAAAAACAAGATAAAAAGATGGCACGAAATTAACCCATCCAGATTGGTCGCGATATATAAATAATCCCTATTGACTTGAATCCGAAAAATTTACTATGATTTGAGTATAAGAATGGATGGGGATTGTATATATGACGCGACATTTTCACGGTGCTCTTAATCGTATGGCGTTTTTCACGGCGTTTATCGCGGTGTTGCTGATAATGTTTTATCCCCTGTTTATGCAGGTTGCAATTTCCAACATATGGTTAAATGGAATTATCATTGGAACGGCTCTTTTCGGAATTGGCGTTTGCTTTGTCGAAATGTTTCAATTATTACCCGAATACAAATGGCTAAAAAATTACACATCGGGCAAGCGGGGAATGGCCCTGCCCCCACGTTTGTTACGACCTGTTGCAATAATGTTACACGGTCGCCCAAAACAGATTTCCGCAAACACGCTTAATGGAATGTTGGAAATGATTTTATTGCGTATGGACGATTCGCGCGAATCGGTACGCTATATCACAAACACATTGATATTTTTGGGTTTATTGGGAACATTCTGGGGGTTAATTTTGACCGTTGGTGGTTTTGCAGAATTGATTGGAAATTTGGACTTTGCAAATGAAAACGTTTTGCAATCGATGCAGACTGGATTATCCCGCCCCCTGTCTGGGATGGCAACCGCGTTTACCAGTTCGCTGATGGGCCTGGCGGGCAGTTTGATTGTCGGTTTCCTGGGGCTTCAAGTACAGTTGGCACAAAATGCCATCTTTAACGAACTGGAAGAATACCTGTCATCACACACACGAATTTCCACCCCATCCCCGGACGAGGTCGTAGAAATCTTGCCACAAATCAATCTGGCAACACACGAATTAAGTCGTACGGTAAAAAAATTGGCCAAATCTGTTTCTGATTTGGTATAACGGAAAAAGTAAGAGAGAGAAAAAAATGCTAAATATGCGTTATCGTAATCAAACAAATGCGTGGCCTGGGTTCGTAGACTTGTTTTCGAACCTGGTGATTATATTGATATTTTTACTGATTGTGTTTGTATTTCTTTGGACCACGACCAGTGTATTTAACAAATCCAGTGGTGCGGCCGCGATGGAAAAATTAAAACAAACCAACACCGCCCAGGCTGAACAAATCCAACAAATGACCCTGGACGAGGAAGAAGCAAAACGCCTGCTTATCCTGGCACGTAACGAGTTGGAAAATTTAGAGGCAAACAACGCACAATTAACCAACGAATTAAACGAAATCGATTTAAGCATCGAAGATTTGATTACCGCATATGAAAACAAGGTAAACGAATTACAGGCCCAAGGCATCGAAATGCAGGCAATGGTTAACGAATTGACCCAGCAATTAAACCAGGCCACCCTGGACAAGGAAAACACCATCGCCCTGGAACAGGAACGCAAGCAATTACAAGAACAAATGACCGCCCAGCGTGCCGAATTAACCGCACAGTTGGAAAAATTGCAAGCCGCCCTGGACGCCGCAGAGGCAAAATCCCGCAACCAAGAAATTCAATACGTGGAAATGTCAACCCGCCTGAACAAGGCATTGGCCGACAAAATCGCCGAATTACGCAGCGTGGAACAATATCAATCTGCATTTTACAAGGCGATAAAAAATGCCCTGGGAAATCGCACCAGCCTGCAACCAGACGGTGACCGTTTCATTGTATCCAGCGACATCTTGTTTTCCAGTGGCGCATACAATTTAACCGCAGAGGGTAAAAATCAATTACGCCTGATTGCCAATGTGATTAAAGATATGGAAAATGAAATTCCAACGGATATAGATTGGCTTATCCGTGTTGACGGACATACCGATTCCAAGGCGGTAATTGCCGGCACACCGGGATATAAAAACAACACCCAATTATCATTGCTGCGCGCGACGGCGGTGGTTGATGAATTGGCGAAAAACGGCGTATCACGTCGCCGCCTGTTGCCCAGTGGATTTGGCGACACCGCACCCGTGGCATTGGGTAACGACCCGGCCAGTCTGCAAAAGAATCGCCGCATTGAATTACAGTTAACAAATCGATAGAAAAACGGGGCATATGCCCCGTTAATTTTTTCCTAGACAAATTATTATTTGCATATGATATACTGATATTACAAAACAAATAAAACCAAAGGGGATAATATATGAAAAAGATATCAATGATTGCATTGTCTGGTCTGTTGGTATTTGGCGCGGCAAACGCCGATTTTCAACCGGCAACCCAGACCACTGAATCTGGCAAGGGTGGATTTGTATCCGGCGCTGAAACAATCGCAACCGTAAAACAGGTTATGGAAATGCGCGACGATGTCCCAGTTATTGTAAAGGGAAACATTGTCCAACGTATGGGTGACGAAATGTATTTATTCGAAGACAGCACCGGCACCATTCGCGTTGAAATCGACGATGACGAATGGCGTGGTCAAACCATCACACCAACAGATACAGTAAAACTGTATGGCGAGGTTGATCGTGGCATATTCACAACAGAAATTGACATCAACTATGTCGAAAAGATGTAAATAACGGGGCCCCGCCCCGTTTTTTTATTGTTTTATATAAATCTTAGTATTTGTATTAATTGGCAATTGAAATTCGCGCCCGGCACCATCAACAAATTTTGTCTGATTATTTACATAGCAATCGGTTATGGCCTTGGCGCCGGCAACATCCTCGCTTCCTCCGGTACTGGTTGTGCCAGTGGGACACGGACTTGGTTCCACAGAATCCGCCCGACAGTAATAACCCGCACCACACGGCGTCGGCGTGGTGGCGCCCGCATTACAATAGAATCCAGCCGGACATTTTTTCTGGGCCTCACTGCCGGCCGGGCAATAGTGGCCCGCATCACATTCTGTTTGAACATTATTTTTACAATAATAGCCGGCCGGACAGTCCGTATAACTGACGTCAAGGCTAACCTGATTACTGCTAAATTCACCAGATTGCGATTGTTCAATGGCCTTGAAATTATCGCCAACATTTATGGCCTGACCAGAATAAACCCAGTTTTTAAACAACTGACCACCGGGAACAGTGGTTGTCGGTGTATAATCAATCTTACAGTCTGAATTATATGTACACGTTTTCGTTTTATTGGAACCATCGGCATATTTTACCGTATAGTTTTTCCACGAATATTTGGCGTAAAGGTGAATACGATTTGCATCATATGTACAAACATCGTCTGTATCACATTGATCAATTGGATTACCAGATGCTATATTATTTTTAAAATATTGCTGTCCGGTCCCATTTGTCCCAGAATACCATCCAGAAAAAATCTTTTTAGCAGGGTTTGTCGGTACAGCCAGATTTACACTTGTTCCCGTACTGTCATTATATGAGAAACTACCTTTATAAGTATATTTTACACGACTGTCACTGGTATTCGGGGCGGTAGATGTTGGATGCATATAAAAGAAATACTCTATTGCATAACAATCATCGGTACCATTATTTAACTCGCCTTCATCATCTGTGTAATTTTCATCCCCCCAGAAGGAAAACTCATAATGTTTATCGCAATTACAATTTGTGCGCGTTGCATTGGAATGTGAATTTACGCCACACGATGTACAACTCATTGCTTCACCGGCGCCGTATTCATTAGCCGTAACCTTGTCCGTTGATAAATTATACTCATACCCCTGTATTAAGTTTGATTTTAACATTGCCTGTTTTGTTGCAGAAAACGTACCAAAGGGACAATGAACACAAGTTGTTGCCCCGCTAGAACTTATCGATGGAACATACCCCGCATTACAAGTCAATATCCAAGGACAATAATTTTTATAAGTCCAATTGAACAACGGATGTACAGTAGAATTATTCCCATTTGTAATTGGCTCTGATGCCAAAATCCGCATCATCTCTTTTACTAGTGACGCAGTTCCATCAGGGAAAAAAGAACTCCATTCTGTATTCGGACATTTCAGACAAGTTCCTGTGTCTGTAACTGTATTTGTTATATTCCACCAACAATGCCAATCTGCACCATAGCAATCGGATTCCGTCATTTGAGCAACACACACATCCGTCGAGCCCGCCGAATCATCAACAACCGCCAACGCATCTGATGTCACAAGGCACAGAAAAGCCAACCAAACTATCTTTTTCATACAATCCCCCCGAATGTTGAATAAAAACACCGCCAACGGGAATCGGCGGTCGGGGATTGAAAAATCATAACCAAAAATGACCTTGTGGTTTTTGGGCGTACCCTGTTGTATGACCACAAATCCCCGACCGATAAAATCAGTCGGGTTTACGAAAAAACAGTTATACCATTATTGGCGCACTGTTTCATCTTGCAGATATCGGTGTATAAACACACCGTTTGGTTATGGGATTTTTCAGGTCCCGAATGCCACATCCCTGTGGATTCAAAATAAATATAAAACACACCACCAATAAACACAAGGGGAAAAAGAATCACCGCCAGATTTTACATCCAATATTTAATCATTTGCAAACAAACAACATATGCATTATAATGCAGGTGTTATAACCGATGGTTATAATGGGGTGTCGAAACCCGGAACATAGCGTCTGCGAAATAAATAAGACGAAAAAAACTCCAACTTTATCGGTTGGAGGGCTGGTGGAATATATTGAATACACCACACTATTCTATGTTATAGTTTCGAACCTCCAACCGCTTAATCTATATTTCGCGGTTTTTTCTTGTCTCACGCAATCTTACCGCGGTGGGAATATAACGAAAAAAGGGAGTTTGAAAATGAAAAACATTATGATTATAAGTGCCATCGGAATAATGCTGACCGGGGGCGGCAACGCCGTACAAAAATGTGTGGCAATCGATACATCAGAACCAATAAATTGTACAACCTCGGCCTCAGCTATATACGAAACCTACTGGGAGGGTTCCTGCATTTTTGGGACAAGATCAACACTCACCAGCCTTTTTATAACCGGCGAAAGTATGTGTTCTAGCTCTCGCAATTTGACATCTTCTGGTGCCCTGGATTTATATACCACCCACCCAAGTATTTCTGGTTTAAGATACAGTACAGATGCCCTGAACGACACCCGTCAATGTTGGTGCAGAATACTGACCCCCGCTATCTCTAAATGGATATACGCGGCCCAATACACGGGTGCAATGGCTTGTCAAAAAGACTGCTCAACCTTGTGCTCTGACAATATGGATAGCACCTATGATTTTCAAATGGCCATCTTCTCGAACCTGATATCCGGAGATTAAAATGAAGCGTTTTATATTTTGCTTGTACATTATTATCCCCTGTGTCGCGGATGCAATCGTTAGTGGTGACGCCGGCGTATCTTATACGCCCCTTTATACAACCTGTCCATCGGGATATGTCGCCATAAACGAACCAGATATAACCATCGCAACCACGTGCCCGTCTTCTGCGGTCGCGCTTAATGATGCACAAACATGTCTAAGGGAAAACCCAGAGTCTGTATGCTATATGTTCGCCCCAAAGGGGGTAACATACGTCGACAGTGTCGGTGAATATAGATTCAACGACATTTGCACAATGGAATAAAAAAACCCGCCATTTGGCGGGATTTTTTTTAAACCTTACATCATACCCGGCATACCGCCCGCCATTTGCGGGGCCGATTGTTTTTCATCTGGTATTTCCGTCATAACCGCACCGGTTGTTAACATAACACCCGCGGTTGACGCCGCCGCCGCAATTGCCGTCTTTACAACCTTGGCCGGGTCAATAATCCCCGCCGCCATCATATCGACATATTCGTCCGTTTGGGCATTGTATCCGAAATTATAGTCGGTCGATTCCATAACACGACCCACAACAATTTCACCAGATTTGCCCGCGTTTTCCGCAATCTGTGCCATTGGCGCAACAATCGCACGACGTACAATATCGATACCAACATTTTGATCGGCATTTGCACCACTCAAATCTTTCAGTGCCGATACCGCGCGCACCAATGCAACACCGCCACCGGCGACAATACCGTCTGCGACGGCGGCACGGGTTGCGGCCAACGCGTCATCAACACGGTCTTTCTTTTCTTTTACCTCTACCTCGGTCATACCGCCAACCTTGATAACGGCAACCCCGCCAACAATTTTCGCCAGACGTTCAGACAACTTTTCACGGTCATAATCACTGGTCGTTGTTGCGATTGCATTGCGAATTTCATCGGCACGCGCGGCAATTGCGGCTTTATCCCCCGCACCGTGCGCCAATAATGTCGAGTCTTTGGAAACAACAACTTTTTTTGCCGCCCCCAAAACCGCCGGTGTGATATTTTCAAATGTCATTCCCATATCATCGGAAATAACCGTTGCGCCCGTTACAATCGCGATATCTTTTAACATTTCTTTGCGACGATCGCCAAAGCCCGGGGCCTTGACCGCACAAACCTTTAATCCACCACGCAGACGGTTCAGAACCAGTGTCGCCAACGCTTCGGATTCGACATCCTCGGCGATAATCAATAATGGTTTACCCGACTGTGCAATCGGTTCCAGAATCGGCAACAAAGCCTGCAACCCGGTAATTTTCTTTTCAGAAACCAAGATTTGCGCACCATCCAATTCCGCCAGCATCTTTTCACTGTTGGTGACAAAGTATGGTGACATAAAGCCCTGATCGAATTGCATCCCTTCGACAACATCGATTTCTGTATCCAGGCCTTTGGCCTCTTCGACGGTGATAACCCCTTCTTGGCCGACGCGTGCCATTGCACCCGCAATCTTTTCACCGATATCAGAATCCGAATTGGCGGAAATAGTCGCAACCTGGGCAATTTCTGCACTGTCTTTGACCGGACGTGCGTGTTTTTCAATATCCGCAATAACCGCGGCCGTTGCCATATCAATACCACGTTTAACATCCATTGGATTCATACCCGCGGCAATAACACGACGACCCTCGCGAATCAATTTCTGGGCCAAGACCGTTGCCGTCGTTGTACCGTCACCGGCGTCATCACCGGCCTTTTTTGCGACCTCTTGGACCATACGCGCACCAACGTTTTCGGTTGGATCTTTCAATGATACCGCCTTGGCCACCGTCACGCCGTCCTTGGTTGCGACCGGCGCACCATAAGATTTTTCAATTACGACCGTACGCCCCTTGGGCCCCATAGTGATTTTGACCGCGTTTGCCAACTTGTCAACACCCGCCGCCATTTTATCTGTATCAAAAATAATATCTTTTGCCATTTATGATTCCTTTGTAATTATTCCAAGATTCCCAAAATATCTGATTCTTTGATTAAGACATAGTCACGACCGTCAATTTTAACCTCGTTCACAGATGACGCCCATTTTGCGAACAAAACAACATCGCCGTCCTTTACGGTCATTGGGATTAAATCATCGCCCGCATATGCACCCGGGCCCGCCGCAATAACACGACCACGTGATGGTTTTTCCTGGGCATTGTCTGGGATAATAATTCCGCCGGCGGTTTTTGTTTCCTCTTCCATTCTTTCCAGCAGAACATAATTGTGTAATGGTTTAAACATAATAAAATCTCCTTCAATTAAACCTGTATGACTTATATAGTCTAAAATTTGTTGATTTCAAGTATGCATTTTAATATGCTGAATATGAAAAACAAGGGGAATAAAAATATGTATGACAAAAACAATGTATTTGCAAAAATAATCCGCGGCGAAATTCCCGCAAGCAAGGTTTATGAAAACGAACACGCATTATCTTTCTATGATGTAAATCCTATGTTTTCAACACACGTATTGGTTATTCCAAAGGGCGAATATAAAAACATTCTGGATTTTTCAAAAAACGCAACCAGTGATGAAATCATTGGGTTTTGGGATTGCTTTAACAAAACTGCGGAAAAACTGGGAATCGAATGCGAATTTAACTGTGTTGCAAATGCGGGCGCCAACGCACCGTTTATAAAACAAAGTGTATTTCATTTCCACCTGCATCTGGTGGCGGGCGAACGCAAGCCGGCATTTCACGAACAATTGGCGGCGGAATTTAAATAATGAAAATCACCGTTCGTGTTATTCCACGTGCCAAACTTAATCGGGTTGAAATTCAGCCCGATGGCATTGTGCGCGTACACACAACCACCGCACCCACCGATGGCAAAGCAACGGCAGACGTGATAAAAATGCTTAGTCACCATTATGGGGTTCCAAAAACCAGTATAAAGTTAATCCGCGGCGCCACATCCCGCGATAAAGTATTTGAAATTTAATTAACGGATTTTTATTCTTCTTTGAACAGACGCGCGGGGTCAACGGCCTTGTTACCACGTCGCACCTCAAGATACATTTCGGGCTTGTCCGGATTCATACGCCCAATCGGTTCACCGGCCAAAACCTCTTGTTCCAGCATAACTGCAATATCCCCCAGATTTGTCATAACCGTATTATATCCATTTTTATGTGACATAATTACGACACGCCCAAATCCACGGAAACTGTCTGCGAATTTTACAACACCATCGGCCGGCGCCATAACCAACGCATCACCACGCGTGCGCACACGCCATCCATCCGACACCAGGCCCAACGCCGTCTTTTCGCCAAAGCGCACAACCACACGCCCACGCACGGGCAGATTTAATTTTCGTCTGGAAAAACGTGCATCTGATGACATCTCGGAACTTCCCACGCCGGCCGATAATTCAGAAATACTTTTTGCACGCGCCGACAATTCGCGCAATTTCTTTTGCAGGGCAGAATGTTCATTTTTCAACTTCTCGTTCTGGGCGCTGCGTGTTCTAAGCAGTTTATCCAACTGATTTTTTTCTTTGCCATATTTTTTAGCGGTTCTGTCCAATTTTTCTTTTTCAACCGCACGCGCATTGCGAATTTTTTCAAGTTCCGCAATCTGCTGATTTGCTTTTTCAATCTCGTCTTCGAAACGATTTGCCGCCCCCGACAACACCGCCGACGTCAGCACATAAGATTGCATATCAGCACTGTCAAAACTGGGGTGTGCGGCAACAAACAAAACACCCGCCGCAGCATCGGCAATCCGTTCCCGGTTTTTGTCCATTTCAGCCGATATTTTATCACGTTGACGATCTAAGTCCTCGATTTTTTTTGCCATTGCACTGCGCTGCTCTTCGAGTGAACTTACCCGATCTGCAACACGCACCAAATCTTTCTTGGTCTTGGCAACATCACGCTCCGATGTTTTTACACGCTCTTCCAGTTTTTTATTCTGTTGTTCTGTTTGCTTTATCTGGGCATTTATTTTGGACAATTCACTGGCCCCGAATGCGGGTACCGCCACCACAGATAACAAAGAAAATATTGCGATTACTTTCTTCATTATTTTTTAACAACTTTCAAAAATGTTTTTTTACCCTTTTGCACCATAAATTCATCAGCAATCGCAACGATATACTTTGGGTCGATAATCTTATTTCCATCAATTTGGATACCGCCCTGCTCGACCATACGGCGCGCCTCTGACCTGGATGGGAACAGCCCCGTTGCGCACAGGAAATCCAGTATCCCCATATCTGATGCCATTTCAATTTGAGTGGTTGGTACATTTTCCATATTTGCACCACCCCCGAACAGGGCATTGGCGGCCTCTTCTGCGGCACGTGCCGCGTCACGCCCGTGTGCAATTTCAGTGGCGGCAAACGCCAAGATCTTCTTGGCGGCATTTAATTCCGCCCCCTGTAACTGTGCCAGGCGCGCAATTTCATCCAACGGAATTTCCGTAAAGATTTTAAGGAATTTTTCCACCAAATCATCCGGGGTGTTGCGGAAATACTGATAATATTCATATGGCGACGTTTTGTCTTCGTTGACCCAGACGGCATTTCCCGCCGACTTGCCAATTTTATTTCCATTAGAATCCGTAATCAGTGCGGTCGATAAAACAAACGCCTCTTTGCCCAACTTTTTACGAATCAATTCGATACCCATAATGGCGTTACCCCATTGGTCCGCCCCACAGGTCTGCAAAATACAATTATGTTCACGATAAAGCGTTAAAAAATCCACCGCCTGGAACGTCATATAATTAAATTCCAGGAACGTCATACCATTGTCCAAGCGACGCTTTACCGAATCCATAGACAACATACGTGGCACCGTAAAATCAGTCCCAAAATCACGCAAAAAATCCATATGGCTGTAATTTTTCATCCAATCATAATTATCAACCATCAGCGCATCTGATGCGCCATCGCCAAACTTAAAGAACTTGGAAAAAGATTTTTTCAGCCCGGCAACATTTTTTGCCAAAACCTCTTCGGTCATCATTGGTCGCCCAGAATCACGTCCCGACGGATCACCGATACGCCCCGTCGCACCACCAACCAACGCGATTGGCTTGTGACCATATTTTTGCAACCACCGCATCATCATCACCGGCACCAAATGCCCAACGTGCAACGAATCCGCCGTTGGATCAGATCCCAAATATGCCGTAATTTTTCCCGCGTTTAACGCATCATTCAAACCATCCATATTGGATGTCTGATTTATAAATCCACGTGCCTGTAATTCAGCCAATAATTCATTTTGCATTTTTCTTACCCCATATTAAATTGCAGTATATCAAACCATCTAAAATTTTCAATAAAAAACCCCGACGTCCGGGGATTTTTATCACATCAACCCAAACTTGGTTATATAATTAAACGATATACCAATAATTAAATTACTGCCGTATACGTCGACACCACGGGCACGCGCACGACGATATTGCACATATGGCCCCAACGTCAAATCACCCCACAAATTTGTATCCAGACGCGCAACGGCACTTAAATCGCGCTCTAAATCCATTGGCACATAATCCGAATAACTAAGATATTCACGATAATATCCATTTGACGATAATTTCACACCTTCACGAATTTGGTATTCCAATCGCCACCCCAGTTCCGCCGCCAACTTTGACGTCTTTTCATCAGAATATGTAAAATCATATTCATACACACCGGTCAAATAGAAACTTTTCAATACGGTATTACCAAACAAAGACAAACCGGCATTACCACGCACAACATTCTGACGTGGTGCGTCGCCGGATGCCACAAATTCAGTGTCATATGCCGCACGCACCGTTGGACCAAATTTGAACCCGCTAAATTCCCAGCATTCATATTCCAAATTACTGGACAACAAAATATCGTCGGCATTTTCACTGGATGTAACATCGCCATCGGCCGGTTTCAGTTTGGTTTCACCATATTCCATAAACAGTGCATTGTCCCACTGAAAACGATTTTTCTTGTATTCCAAGGCGGTATCAAATACCCCTTTGATAAATTCCTGGCTGTCGGCACTTAGCGCGGAAATTGGCGAATCCTTGTATTCTAATGAATTTCGCACCGTCGTCTGGGATAATTCCAGGCCAATACGTCGCACAGACAGCACCAAATCAGACGATTTTTCATCACCTGCGAACGCCATACACGGCAACAACATCCCCAACAACACAACTGAAATACGTTTCAAGACTGCACCCCTAAATATAAACTATTTCCAAATACGTAATGCGCCATCCATATTGGCATAGTGCCACCCACCTTCGCGTATGGCAATCGTGAACGTGCCACGCGACGACATTGGCAAATCAAACATTAGGCGATTACCGTTAATGCTTTTTATTGCGACATCCACATTTTCACGACGTGCAATATCATTTAATTCCACCCAATTTGCAATCGGGGATGACAATTCCGCCCACACGACAAATCGATTGATATTATCCGCATCCGGCAACCAATTTTGCACACCTTTTTCCGCCAACCACGTCCGCACTGCATCCGCATCCAGCGTCATAGAAATATTTGCCGAATAAGTTGTGGGGGACGCCTGTTCGTCATCAATTTCGGTCGACGCAATCAGGGCATTCAGCGCATTATCATCTGCCTCACCCAGGACCAAATTCAACGCATCTTTGTCCGAATATTGCCCCAGAATATCTGTAACGATTTGACGGCGAGCCTCTGTCATTGCGATATTTTTCGCGGCCGCGGCGGTATCACTGGTAATATTCAGGGACACATTGCCGCGCAAATCCGCGGCACCCGCCGCGGACATTACAAACAAAGACAAGATACCTAAAATTCTTTTCATAGCGGAAATTATACACCCTAGAATTTAATATTCAAGCCCACACGCACACCCAACGAGCGGAAGAAAGAATCAATTTCATCCTTGACCGTATCTTTCCAGCCATTGTTACGTGCCTGATTGATATATACGGCATCCGGATCTGGCGCATACATTCCCTCTTCACCAGTAGGATTACCATTCACATCATAAAGAGGCCCTTCAAACCCGTTTAACATTGCATCCTGGGACGCATCCCAATTACCCGCGAAATCAAATCTGGTATCATAATAATAAGATGCCCAAATCATATCATACGCATTTTCCCAATACGCCGCATCCAAATATGTCGTTGCATCCGCACCACTGACATTATAATAATCATACGTCACACCCAACGACAGTGATACCGCATCCGTAATTGCCGTGCGCCAATTTGCGCCAACACCAAAGTGTATTGCCGAACCAAAATCCCCCTTGTCTTCGATCGACTTTGGATGTTGCCAGTCTGGACGATATGGCTGATCGGCGGTCACATCATACATCGGCAGTCCCAATTCAACCCGCGCCGTCACCGAATTGTTTGCATTGATATCATATAACATATCCATCGCCAAATATGGTCCCGTCCACGTTACATCATACGAATGACTGACATCCGACATATGTGAATAAAACGTTTCCAACGTATCAATATAAGCGCCACCATTTGCCTGATTCAGCGGAATCCCAACCGCATCCGCATAATTGTCACCATCCAAATCAATATATTCAAAAACGCCACCCGATGTATAATCAACAAAGTTAACTGTTTCGCCCCCAACATTTTCAGCTACAACCTTAAAGAACTTAATCGACGGCCAACATTGCGTTAATCCATCACCCGACAAACAACCATCCGTACCGCCAATTGTATCTATATTCAACGCATAATTGTTTGATGTCTCTAATTTATAATTCAGGTGACGCCAACCGATTGACGGTGTAATTTTTACACGTCCCCACGTAAAGAAATCTTTTAACCCAACACCCGCACGCAGGCCCAACATATCGCCATCTTTACTGGTACCGATTGCCAATGCACGTGAATATTCCTCGTACCCGTCCCAATATCCGATTAACGATCCACCATTGGTAATATCGTCGTCAATCATCGTGGATTCACCCAACTGCATTCCATATTCCAACCCCGCATCAACGGTCAACTTTGTATTACCAACATTAAAATCATACCCGGCGTTTACATCAAACACACCCCACATCAGGTTGTCATAATGCAATTTAGACCCCGCATTATTCATTTCAAATTGCCACATCCCCGTCTTATAAGACAATCCCGCATCAATATGAAATCCGTTTCCACTGGACGCCACCTGGGGCTGAGCTGATTGCGCGCGCGCATTCGTATTTGTGCGCGCATTTTGCGCATAACGATTGGCATACGCCGCACCATAACCCGTGGTATTATACCCCGCTGAATTATACCGCGCCTGGTTATAAGACGACACACCCGACGCGGAACGCGCCGCATTATTATTCGCATTTGAAAACGCAGACGATTGATATCGTGCGACCTGGGGCGATTGGTACCCACCGGTATAATATGTTCCCGCCGCATTTGCCGCGACCGGCCCCAGCACCAACAATGATGCGCCACATAAAATTTTAGATAATGTTTTCATTTATTGCCCCTTTCCATAAGACATTCATATCAACGAAATTATATCATAAAAAGGTTGAAAAAAAAATCTGTTATTGCAAAAATAAGACAACCAACTGCGGCTATGGCGGAATTGGTAGACGCGCAGCACTAAGGATGCTGTGGATAAAATCCTTGGGGGTTCGATTCCCCCTAGCCGCACCACTTTATATCTCATATTTCACTTGCCCCGATTTTCTTAAATTTGCTACACTATCACACATAAGGATGAAGGGATTTAAGATAATTTTTGCCGTATGCCTTGCGTTACTTGGGTTTGGTGACGTGTGGGCCACGGAATCTGATGACGCTGTACGCGCCGCTACGCGTCGTGGCGAAACGAATACCATTACATCTACGCGAAAAAAATCCAATACCCCCGATACATCGGCCGG
The DNA here is from genome assembly GCA_015062485.1 of Alphaproteobacteria bacterium. Lineage (GTDB taxonomy): Bacteria > Pseudomonadota > Alphaproteobacteria > Rs-D84 > Rs-D84 > Enterousia. Next base: position 20,975 of record SUUO01000009.1, on the reverse strand, counting down.
CGCCAACGCGGTTACACGCGTAACAAACGCAACCGCAAAACAGACACAAAATTCCCGCGAACGTGCGACAACACCACGTGCAAATGCAACCGTTTCAACCACGTCACGCACATCCGTCACCCCAACAACGAAACAGATTTCTGCGCGCACCGCAACAAATACCGCATCGCGCGCCACCACCGGTCGCACCGCCACGACACCAACCGTATCACGGGCCGCAATGCCATCACGCGCCGCCATACGCACACAAAGTGCGAATCGCAACACATCACCTTCATCCAGAAACGCGATTCGCCGCACATCCGTCGCACGCAGTGCCACGGACGCCACAAACACGACGGAAAACCTGCGCGATGCGATTATGAATTCCAACGCCCGGGAATGCCGTACGGTTTATTACAACTGTATGGACGAATTCTGCGCAAACAAGGACAGCCAACTTAAACGTTGTGCGTGCTCGTCCCGCCTGCACGAATTTGACAGTGTGAAAAAGCAACTTGAAAACGCCGAAGAAAAGATGTTGGATTTTTCACAACGCCTGTTGACGGTCAGTATGGATGCCGAAGATGCCGCCGCCCTAAACGTCGCAACCGAAGGGGAACTGGCCTTTAATCAGAAAGATACATCCGAATCAAAGAAATTATTGGACGAGATTGCGAATAAATTAAACACCAAATTCGACGACGATTCGTTCGACAGAAACCTAACCGCGATATCGCTGTCTTTGAACGAAGATGCCGCATTTGACAACGTCGACAGTTTAATGGGTGCATCAACAACACTGAAAACGGGAACGGCGCTTTATGGGGCGGCCCTGCCGGTGTGTCGCGAAATGGCGGCCGAGGTCTGTACCCCCGAACAACTGTCCATCGCCGAAAGCGGATATCAAATGATGATTGAACAAGACTGTAACACGGTCAAAAAATCATACCAAACACAAACGGATAACGCCCGCGCCAAGATTCTGGAAAACAGCGCCCTGTTGGATATGTCACGACTTGACACGTACCAGGATAAAAATTCCGACGATATCTTAACCTGTAAACGCAAAATGCTTGATATGTTAAGCAATACAACGGTTTGCGGTGAAAACCTGACCAAATGCCTGGATATGACGGGCCAATACATCGACCCATCCACGGGCGAAGCATTCTTGACCGAGAATCTGGCCAATCTTAGCCGACTTATCACCCGCCCCAACGGGGATAAAACCTGGACCAATATGCCGGGCAACGAAGTCTTTGTTCAGCATCTGCAATCAAAAAAGAAATTCTTGGAACCGGCAATGGAACACTGCCAAGACATTTCAGATGTGGTCTGGAATGATTTCATCGAAGACGCATTGGCACAAATCAAATTGGCCCAGGATGCCAAACTGGAACAGGTTCGTCAGTCCTGTACCACACTTACCGCACAGTGTTTATCAGACACGGCAAAATCATTAACGGATTTTGATGCACGCGCCCTGTCAACATTTGGTGTTCTGGCCGACAAAACCGTAAATGAAATGTGCGCCGATGTAAAAAACGCCTGTACCGCGTTAATGGAAACAACCGGCGACGGTCAAACAGACTGGGCGGGCGGTATGACAGAAATCGCGACCGACACAACATATGACACAATTATCAAAACCTGTCGAGAGGTTGGACGTGCCTGTATCATCCAGGCGTGCAAATCTATATCTGGCAACTTTGGTCTGTGTGAAAACATTGAAACATCCGTCAACCGCAAGGCAATTATTAACGGCACATCCTGCTGGGGCGAGGTCCTAGACTGTGTCGCCAGTGCCGGCGCCGATTCGATTGAAAAAATCACCGAACAACTAGCGAAACGCAAAATAATACCGGAAGAACCTGATACAACACCATCTTATTCATTTTACAGCCAGTTGTATGATGGCAAGTATAGCGGGAAAGAATACCCCGCCCTGGCCAGTAGCATAACCGGCAGTGGATACCAATCCAGCCAATGTATGATGTCAAATACAACAACAATATCTGAAAGCGACAATGGCCCAGTTATAACAAAAAGCGATATGATGCGTTGCGTATATGACATTTGCGTTGCCAAAGGCGAATGCGACGGTGGCAGTGACACATCCACTAAATGCAAAACGTGCCGTATTGCCGAGCGTATTTGGGGACACTGTGAATTAGATCCAATCACACCACTGACCGATGTGGCCGCCCACAATATGATTATAAAACCAACAAACGACGACGAAACAACATTGCTGTATTGGTTCGCATTAAATACGGGCACCGATACAATTTCGGATTCCTGTCGCGATACGTCGTGTGGGCCGGGATATCGTCCGGGCGAAAACGGTGTATGTTATGCATATTCTGATTTTGCAAACGATGGCTTACAATGCAAAACTAAATTTCGTATCCAGACACCAAACACTGAAACCAATTGTTGTATTGGCGACAATGCGAAAGACAGTTGGGGTAACTGCTGTACTGCTGCCACGGGCAAACTTGCATCATTAACCTATGATAAAGAAGTTGGCTATTACCCGGACGGGCCAAACAATGCCACCACAGTAAATGTCTGCATACCAAACGACAGCACCATACAATATGTATTAACATTCAAACCAGACGACACCACCACATATTATGCAGATGATATAAATATGTTAATATGCTTGGGCACAATGGAAGACGAACAAACGGGTGACACAACGGACAACTTCCCATCAGGCGACACCCTGACTTGCGACGGTCGCTATCTGGTCATAACAAATAGCGGTATGTATTACAGTCCAGAAAAAACCGATGCATCGCCGACATTATCCTATTTAACAAAAGACGGAAACACAAGGTGTGAATTGCAATATAACGGTGAAACCTGGTCTTGGGTAAGGACCGCCGGAACCGAAAATTGTGCAGAAGCCTTCCAAACAGATCATCACTTTATGATAACATACTAATTAATCCCGCGGATTGCGGGATTTTTTTTCAAGACAAACTAAAATAAATTTATGCCATCAATCACATTATTTATTGTGGCAATCTGTACCGCGCCAAACCGTCCCAAGACCCAATCCGCCGGTTCCATCGGCAAATCAAAATCACGCGGATGGCCAATTCCAATCCGCACACGCTTGTAATCACGCCCAACATTTGCATCAATGGACTTTATACCGTTGTGACCGGCACTGCCCCCACCAATTTTTTCGCGCACATCGCCAATCTTTAAATCCATATCATCGTGAATGACAATAATATTTTCAAGCGGCACCTTGTAAAACGTCATCAGTGCCAACACCGCCACCCCACTGTTATTCATATAGGTTTGCGGTTTTACAAAAATGACCCGACGTCCATCAATTGTTGTCGCAAATACCAGTGCATTTTTTTCCTTTTTCCACGTGGCATCCGCCCCCGCAAGCGCGTCCACCGCCATAAACCCAACATTATGACGCGTGTTCACATATTCCGCCCCGGGATTGCCCAGTCCAACAACCAGTATCGGCTTATTTTCTTGCATATCAATCACTCTTTTTTTATTATGATATCACAGAAAGGAGTCAAAAATGAAATTAAATTCCATCGCTTTTTTAACCACCACCGCAATTATATTATCGTGCGGCACGGCAAATGCAAATTTATTATTTGATGTATACGCCGGCGCAACCGCGGGGGTTGGCGCATCTGCTAAATTTATCGACGATAAATATCACGAACACAGCGCACAAAGTTATGGCGCGGTATTTGGACTGGACATCCCCCTGTTTCGTATCGAGGCCGAATATAATTACCTGAACGGGCACGACACGACAATGAACCTGGGGATGGTGAACGCGTATTTCAAAGTTCCGACCCCAATTTTAAAGCCTTATTTTGGTGCGGGCCTGGGCACAACATTTGATTCAAAATATGAACCGTCTGTGGGCTCGTCCATTACTATGGACAATGCCATCACATACCAGGGGATGATTGGCCTGACCCTGGATTTACCGGTTATTCCCGTCAAATTTGATGTCGAGGGTCGCGTACTTTACGCCAACAACGTGTATGAAATCGCCAATGAAATGGTTGACATTATGCATTATGACGCGCGCGTAAAATTGCGCTATATATTCTAGACCTAGATATCGGGGTAAATTATGCTGACACTGATTGATGGAAATTCGTTGTTGTTTCGTGCCTATTACGGTGTGCACAGTCGCCTGACCCGTGGTGACGGTACACCAACCGGCGCGGTATACGGATTTTTAAATATGATTTTACCGATTTTATCCGTCGCAAAGCCGGATGATAGATTCGTATGCATATTTGACGCGTCACGCATCACATTTCGCCAGGATATTTACCCCAAATACAAGGCGAACCGAACCGAAACACCGGCGGATTTAATTTCCCAATCATACTTAATACGCGAAGGGTTGTCCGCATTGGGTATGCCGGTCCTGTGCATCCCCGGGGTCGAGGCCGACGATGTAATCGCCACCCTGGCACGACAAAATTGCGATGCGCCCCGCGCGACGCGCATCATCACCAGCGACAAGGATTTAATGCAACTGGTATCTGATTGCGTGTTCCTTTATGACGGGATGAAGAATATCGAAATACACGAACCCCAGGTTTTGGAAAAATTCGGTGTTTCCCCAGACCGGGTCATCGACGTTCAATCATTGATGGGGGATTCGTCTGATAATGTCCCCGGTGTCCCCGGGATTGGCCCGAAAAAGGCCGCCGAACTAATTAACCAATTTGGCAACCTGGATAACCTTTATGCGAATTTGGATGACGTAAAGAACGAACGCATTCGGGGATTATTGCGCGACAATCGCGAAATGGCATACATTTCACGCCAATTGGTCACGTTAAAGACGGACGTTGAACTGACCGATTTAGTGATTAAACCATTTGCATTTAACACACCCGGCGCACTGGATTTTGTAAGAAACAAAATCGAAAGTAATTCATTGGTGGCAAAAATCGAAAAATTATTTCCGATTGAAAAACATAGTCCAACACCCGCATCCGATATGTTTTCATACGCCGCATCCCAATGTGATATGCCGGCGGATGCGCCCACCACCCCAACGCCACAGCGGCGCGAAATCACATACGAAACAATAACAACGGCGGGTGAGCTGGATAAATTTCTGAGCCGCGTTACAAATATAATTGCGGTCGACACAGAAACAACGGGCCTGAACGCAATGACGGATAAAATTGTCGGAATCTGCCTGGCCGCGGATGATATGCACGGCGCATATATTCCAATCCGTCATCGCACACCCGCCAATGATTTGTTTGGTGGCGATACCCCGGCCCCGGACCAGTTACCCATTGACACGGTTTATAAAAAATTATGGCCGATATTCACCAATCCAAATATTGTAAAGGTTGGACACAACCTTAAATATGATTTTCACATTATGGAAAACGAGGGTTGGGACACAACCCAAATTCGCCCGTTTGATGATACAATGTTGCTGTCTTATATCTTGCACGGCACACTGCACGGGCACGGTATGGATGAATTGGCATTAAAATATCTTAATCACGAGAATATCAGGTTTGCATCCTTGTTTGCACCAAAAACACGTGACGCGGATATGCACTTTGATTTATTGCCGGTGGACGTCGCCACACCATACGCCGCCGAAGATGCCACAATAACAATGGCACTGTATAATCATATGCGCCCACAACTGGATACAAATGCAAAGTTACGCAAATTGTACGAGACCTGTGATTTACCATTGATGCCGGTTTTATTAAAGATGGAACGCAACGGCGTTATGGCCGACCGGAATAAATTACAGCAACTGTCCACCGTATTTCACGAACAACTAACACAACTGCAATCTGAAATATGGGAAATGTCCGGGCACGAATTTAATATCGCCAGTCCCAAACAGTTGGCCGCAATACTGTTTGATGAACTGGGATTGCCGGCAAATAAAAAACGTTCCACAGATGCCGATTCTTTGAACGAATTGATTGATGCACATCCAATTGTTGAAAAAATATTGAACTGGCGGTCGATTGCAAAGCTGGCGGGAACATACGCGGACGCATTGCCGCGGCAAATTGCATCTGATGGCCGTATTCATACGACATATTTACAGACCAGTACGAACACGGGACGCCTGTCCAGTCGTGATCCAAACCTGCAAAATATTCCGATTAAAACCGCCCTGGGCGAAGAAATCAGAAAGTGTTTCATTGCCCCCGCGGGTCGTACACTGATATCGGTTGATTATTCCCAGATTCAATTACGCTTGCTGGCGGATGTGGCAAATGTGACAACGTTTCGAGAAACGTTTAACAGTGGTGCCGACATTCACGAACAAACCGCCCGCAAAATATTTGGCATTGCAAATGACGCGCCCGTACCACGCGAATTGCGACGCGCGGCAAAAACGGTGAACTTTTCAATTATTTATGGGATATCGTCATTTGGCCTGGCGGGGCAATTGGGCACGTCACGGGCGGATGCCAAGAATATTATTGATTCATATATGGCGGGCCTGCCGGAAATTCGCGAATATATTGACGCGACCAAGAAATTTGCAACCGAAAACGCGTGCGTTTACACCCCGTGGGGTCGACGCATAGAATTGCCAGAGGCCCGCAATCCCCGTATGCGGGCATATGCGATGCGCGCGGCGGTCAACGCCCCAATCCAGGGGTATGAGGCCGACCTGATGCGACGCATAATGGTTGAAATTGATAAAGATATAATTACACCAAACGCCGATACAATCCGTATGATTATGCAGGTTCACGACGAAATCGTATTTGAATGCGACGCCACGCGCGCCAACGAATTTGCGTCAAAGATAAAATCGGCAATGGAAAACGTGACAAAACTGTCCGTGCCATTGGTCGCCGAATATGTCATTGGTACCGCGTGGGGGAAATAAAATTCTTATTTTTTATATCGCAAAGCATTTGCACAATTACAATCAATCAATTATAATTAACACGTTATGGTGATTTTACCATAATGGGGTGTCATAACCCGACTCTAGCATTGATACGCACAAAAACGGCAAATTTGCCAACTGTTGCGTTTTGATGAAATAGAACTCCTGAAATTTATCGTCAGGAGGGTTGCGAATATATTGAATAAGCACACAATTCTAGAGATTGTTATGAACCTCCTGACCACTCGAAATTATTCGGTGGTTTTTGTTTTTTCGCGAAAAACAATGAAAGGAGTTAGACAGATGAAAAAACTTTTAACAATAACCGCGATTGGCGCGATACTCGCCGCACCTGCGACGGCCGTACAAAAATGCGTTAATTTGCCGTTCAACATATATGAGGCTGATGAACAATCATATTTTGGCTATAATGAGTGGGAATTACGTTATCCAAATATAGTAATACAGGGGATTGCTGCTTGCTCAAGCGACGCGGGGAATCCAAGAGATGAAATTGAGTTAGATCCTAATTCTGATTATTTTTATTGCTGGTGTAAAATGATAACGCCAGCGGTATCAAAATGGGTTTACGCAAACGCAGAATATGATGAATTTGATTCACTAGAAGAGTGTTCAGCTATGTGTAGCTTCCAATGCGGCATAAATATATCAGACTATACTGAACCGCGCAAACAACTATTCAACAATTTAAAGAACTAAAAAGAGCCCATAAATGAAACGAATAATATTTTTATTGGCGTGTGTGCCAATTGTGGCGTACGCCACCGCGCCATCAACATCGTGTCCATCGGGCTATATTGCGGTTGATTCGCCGTATATCACCATTGCGACATCGTGTCCCAGTGGCACAATTGCCGTTGGCACGGCGGAATCGTGTTTGGTATCGAATCCCGCGGGGGATTGCATAATGTATGCGCCGGCGGGCGTATCATATATCGACGAATCCGGCACGTATGAATTTACAGATGCGTGTGCGATGGAATAATAAAACCGCCAACCGGCGGTTTTGTTTATTTCAAAAAACACTTGATTTTTGTGAAAAATTGTTCATAATTGGTGGCGTTCCTGCTGGTGACAATGGTGTTGCCGGCTATATTAACCATAGGAAGAAACAAAAATGGCTTACTACGAAAGTGTCTTGGTTTTCCGCCAGGACTTGACCGAGTCGCAGGTTAAAGAAAAAGCGGCAAAATTTACCGAAATCATCAAGGAATTGGGCGGTGATGTTAAATCCACAGAATTCTGGGGTTTGAAAAACTTGGCCTATATCATTCGTAAAAATCGCAAGGCACACTATGTCTTGTTGAACATCGAATTAGATGGCGCACAAATCGCAGAATTGGAACGTCGTTCCCGTATTGACGAAGACGTTATCCGTTTCTTGAATGTACGTGTTGACGAATTGTCATCAACACCTTCTATTATGATGAAGAAAAACACAGAGGAGGCAGAATAATGGCAGTCCGTGCAGCAATTTATCGTAAAAAATCTAACCCATTAAAGGGCAAGGTTATCGATTACAAAGATATCAAAACATTGTCACATTATATCACCGAACGTGGTAAAATTGTGCCATCACGTATCAGCGGTGTTTCCCAGAAAGATCAGCGCGCATTGGCAACCGCCATCAAACGTGCACGTCATTTGGGCTTGATGCCGTTCGTTCGCAACAATTTGGGTTAAAAATTCCCCTCCCCGGGAGGGGTGGTGACATTCGTCACCGGGGAGGGTTCAATTTTTAAAAACTCTAACTTTAACCCCCTTCGTCCGACGATGTCGGACACTTCCCCACGGGGGCAGAATATAAAGGACAGATTATGAAAGTTATCTTGACAGAAAAAATTAACAAACTGGGTAACATCGGCGACACAGTCGAGGTTAAAACAGGTTTCGCACGCAACTATCTGTTGCCAAACGGCAAGGCTATGCGTTTCACACGTGAAAACGTGGCCCTGTTCGAAGCGAAAAAGGCAGAATTAACCGCCCGCCAAGAAGCGGCGAAAAAATCAGCCGAGGCAAACATTGATGCGGTTAAGAATGCAAAACTGCATATGATTCGCCAGGCGGGTGATACCGGTCAATTATACGGTTCGGTTTCAACACGCGACATCGCACGTATGTTAAAAGAAGTTGCGGGTGTTTCCGTTGAATCAGCCCAGGTTATGTTGGGTGCACCGATTAAATCTGTGGGTGCGTTCGATACAAAAATCGCACTGCACGCAGATGTTATCGTTCCGGTGAAAATCTATGTAGCCCAGACCCAGGACGAAATCGATGCATTGGTTGCGGGTAAAACACTGACTTTCGGCACCAAAAAGGTTGAAGAAGTCGAAGAAGAAGCCCCAGCGGCCGAAGTTGCAACAGAAGAAACCACAGCCGAAGCACCAGTCGCCGAAGAGGCACCGGTTGCCGACGCAGAATAATTTTTCTGTAATCGAAATAAAAATCCCGCATTTGCGGGATTTTTTATTCCTTGTAATAACACGGTGATTGATATGTAAAACATCCCTTTTCATCACAGTCGGTATGCCCTGCGGGCAAAAGGCACTGGGTTATTGCGGTTTTTCCATACCCATCGGTCGTTGCACCATCATCCCCGGTCGCCGTCGAACATTTAGTGCACCCCAAAGCTGCAACATAATATGCCGGATTAGACATACTGCCCGTTCCGGTTACCTTGTTACTAATCAGCCCCTTGGAACTATAATAACCAATATTACACATCACGTGATTGCCACCACTACCACACGTACCGGTTGTAGAACAAGAATTCGGCCTCGCTTGTACCGCCATATTGCCTGCTTGGGTTGTACTTCCATACTCATACCATCCCGTACACCCACCGTTATGACAGCATTCAAATTGCGCCATATTTGAAATATATGACAGGCCACCAACACTGCCCATGTCGCTCAAGCTTATAACCGGCTGGGTACCATAATAGTTTGAATGACAGCCTTCTTTTATGACTAGACAATCCATCCCATCTTGGAAACACAAAACGTGCGGATATTCATAACCACTACCCTCGCCACCAATCCAGACACGAACACAATTTTGATAACTTTTATAAGTTCCACCAGATTGCACGTGCGGCATTACACTGCCACTTGAACTACAAGCCGCTGTTGCATCTTCACAAAACCGGCGCTCCACAGTAGTGCTATAACTGCCATTACAATACAACGCATTATATGCCGTCACAGTTGCGGCGTTTGCACACATCGGGAAGATCAATATTCCCACAAATATTAAAATTTTTTTCATTTTCTATCCCCCTTTCTGTTTAAATGTTTTAAAACATAAAAACCGTCAAAAAGACGGTCAGGAAGTTAGAAAAATCATAATTTGGAATGACCTCGTGGTTTTTGTGCGAACACTGTTGTATGACCACGACTTCCCGACCGGATATATCGGGATACAGAAAACAAACGACGCAAAATGCGCCGACCGTTTTTTCCGTCAGACACCAGCATTAACCAAACGTTAATGCCACCAAATTATGGGATTTTCTAAGTCCCAAGCCCAGCGTCTACCTGAACTCACACTCATTATACGACAAGAAAAAACAAAACGCAATTATGAAGATAAATAAAAGTTTATCTTAGTGATTAGTGTAAGTGGTTAGCGTTAAGTGTATGCACTATGATGTTGGCATTCGCCGCACACAAACACATCCCACCAGCCACTAAAAAATCCCCCAAACGGGGGATTTTAATCTTAGAATCCGAAAACCATACGCTGTTTCGATTGACGTTTCTTTTCGTTGCGAACGGCTTCTTCTTTTAAACGTTTGCGTTTTGTTGTTGGTTTTTCATAACGCTGACGTTCTTTCATTTCGCGGTACAGACCCTCTTTCTGAGATTTACGCTTTGCAACGCGCAATGCCTGTTCAACGTTGTTATCGCGAACCAGAACTTTCACCATATGTATTCACCCCCTTTAACGCATTTTATGTTTTTAATACAAAAGGGGATCTTCATCCCCCTTCCCTTTTGTTTTGGTGGAGCCAATCAGACTCGAACTGACGACCCCCTGCTTGCAAAGCAGGTGCTCTACCAACTGAGCTATGACCCCAAAACTTTGCACTTTCATTCCTGAAAGCGAACGAATTTTATACATTATTTACATAAATGTCAACAGAAAATTGTATTTTATTTATTGACAAATATTTTTTTGTCCCCTAAAATTACGACATTATGCATTCAAGATATCAAATTCCGGCAAATTTCTACGAACTTTTGCCTGAATTAAAAGAAAAAACTTTTAAATGGCGCCTGGAATACAGTTCGCGTTCCGAAAACGCGACCATTGGTTATATTACCCACTACAGTCCCATTATGGACAATGGCAAAAAGCCCAACGGAAATATTATATTGGCACCGGGCCTGGCCAGCAATGCCGACATAGAACCATTAATGAAGGCAATTACCTACTGGGCCCTGACCAAGAAGTTTAATGTTTATTCAATCACAACATTCCTGGGGGACTTTAAACCAGAAGTTACCCCAGAATTGGCCACCCGCAACACATTCCCAGAATTTATCAAATTAATGGATATGGGCATCGATTTAATCGAAGAGCAATGTCGCGACCAATGGACGTGCCTTATTGGACATTCTGCGGGCGCAACCGGTGCAATCGAGATATTTAACAAGCGAATAAAAGAAAACAAAACACCACGTGTATCGGCGGCGATTTTATTTGCCCCCTGGTGTACAACACAATGGCACGATTTCATTAAATCCGTATACAAGGTTCGCCATTGTCCCCCCAATATTACTGATGAAGAATTTGCAAAAACGCCAATGGGATTGATAAGTCCACACGACATCGCCCAAAATAACTGTATGCGATATGTAACGATATTGCCCGAATTTTATGATTATATGGAAACGTCTAATTTTCGCCCCGACCTAATGTCACAATACAACATTCCCGTCACAATTGTTGGTGGTGGCCGCGACAGAAAATCCCCGGTTGAAATGTTAAAAAGCGTACACAAAACATTATCCAGCGGTCCAAATGGGCACCTGTTTAAATTCGTCGAATTTCCCAACAGCAAGCATTCTTTTATCGACCAACACAAAGACTATATGTCCATTACCAAACTGATTCAAAGCCAACACATCAAAAAGAAACGTTCTAAATAACACTGGACAGATTTTTACCCACAACCTATAATAGAATCACTATGGCAAAGAAAAAAACATTTATAGAAAAGATTAAATCTTTTATTAAGGGCGATCGTGATAATGGTCGCATTAAATGGTCCCTTTATGGTCGTGTATGGAATGAAATCGGGCGCCCATATGTAAAATGGCTGGCCGCGGGTATTGTGTTTACAATCTTGGCCGCCGGGGCCGAGGCTTATACCATCACCCTGGTCCAACAGGTCGTAGACCAGGCATTTATCGAAAAAAGTATGGCGGCGATATACTTCCTGGGGGGCCAGGTTATAATCGCATTCGGTGCCAAGGGGGCATTTACATACGCAAAATCCCTTATTATGTCCAAGGGTGGATTACTGGCACACGCAAATTTACAGAAAAAAATATACAACCATATGACTCATATGAACCTGGCGCGGTTCTATGGTGATGGGATTGGTAAAAATTTGAACTATTTCACGGTGCAATCGGGCGCGGTATTAAGCCTGGTGACAAATACGGTTATAAAACTGGTCCAGAATGTCGCAACACTGGCAATGACATTGGGGTTAATGTTCTACTATGCGCCCCAAATGTGCGTTGTTCTGTTATTCCTGACACCGGCAATTATGATTCCAATGGTTATCATTATGCGCAAGCGTCGCAAATTATCACGCCAATCATTCGGTATTGCAAACGACGTGACCCAGCAACTAAACCAAACATTGCACGGCATTAAAACAATTCAGTCATTCGCCAACGAAGAACGCGAGGCTAATAATTTCGCCCACGTCCTGAACAATTCTGTTATCAATTCATACAAAAGCACCCAGGCAAACGCCCTGCGGTCGCCATTGATGGAATTTATGATTTCAATCGGCCTGTGTATCGCGATGATTATGGGGGGGCACTTTATTTCCAGTGGCGCGATTTCCACCGGTGATTTTACGGCGTTCTTGTTGGCACTGACGGCGGCATACAAACCGGCAAAAAGCATTACCGGCACCGGTGACACGTTACAGCACGGTTTGCTGGCGGCGGAAATATTGTTCGCATTCCTGGACAGTAAACCCGATATCGTCGACGCCCCAGACGCGGTTGAATTAAAGTCAAAAAATATGTCGGTTGCATTCGATAATGTATCTTTTGAATATAACCCCGGCGAACCGGTTTTGCGTGATATCAACCTGAACGTACCGGCCGGCAAAGTATGCGCCCTGGTTGGTCCATCGGGGGGCGGAAAAACAACGATGTTTAATTTGCTGGAACGTTTTTACGAGCCGCAATTCGGTAAAATTACAATCAACCGTCGCGATATTCGTAAATACACATTAAAATCACTGCGCAAGAATATAGCAGAGGTTTCCCAAGACGTATTCCTGTTCAACGGCACCATTGCCGACAACATAAAATATGGCAATGAAAACGCGACGAACGAAATGGTTATTGCCGCCGCACGCGCCGCAAATGCCCACGATTTCATTATGGAATTTCCAGACGGATATAACACGTGTGTTGGCGAACGTGGGGGCCTGTTATCAGGTGGGCAAAAACAGCGTGTTGCAATCGCCCGCGCAATATTAAAAAATGCCCCAATCCTGTTACTGGACGAGGCCACATCTGCCCTGGACACGCAAAGCGAAAAACTGATTCAAAGCGCCTTGAACGAATTGATGCAGGGCCGCACCACGTTCGTTATCGCACACCGTTTGTCGACCATTCTGGACGCGGATATCATCTGTGTAATCAAAGACGGCCATATTGTTGAAATGGGAACGGATGCCGAACTGTGCGCATTGGATGGCGAATATAAACGCCTGCGCGATATTCAGTTTAAAACGGAACCCAAAGGCAAAAAGAAAAAATAACACCCCCTTGCACTTGATAAAAATTAAATAGAATGATTTAGATAAAAACAAATCCGGTGGCGTAGTGTACAAACGCTACATGAGCCACCGGATTTGTTGTTAGATGAATTATTATATTTAATTTTTTACCCGACGGTTAATTCTTTGCCTTTCACATCAACATATACGGTTGAACCCTCGCTGATGGTGCCATTCAGAATCAAATCGGCCACCTTGTCCTCGACCGCGGTGGTAATCAGGCGTTTCAATGGACGCGCGCCAAATACCGCATCATATCCATTGTCACCCAGCCACTTAATTGCTTTATCGGTGACGTTCAATTCAATTCTGCGTTCGGCCAAACGTTTTTCAAGCCCACGCAATTGAATCTTCACAATCCCCGCCATAACGTCTTTGCCCAACGGATTAAAGAACACAATTTCATCGATTCGATTTATAAATTCGGGGCGGAAATTGTGCTTTACGGCCTCCATATCCGGCAGATTACTGGTCATAATAATGATGGTGTTGGTAAAGTTCACAACGTGCCCCTGGCCATCGGTCAGACGCCCATCATCCAGAATCTGTAAAAATACATTAAAGACATCCGGATTTGCCTTTTCGATTTCATCGAACAATAAAACCTGGTACGGGCGACGGCGCACACTTTCGGTCAGCACCCCACCCTGTTCATATCCGACATATCCCGGGGGACTGCCAATCAGGCGGGAAACCGAATGCGGTTCCATATATTCACTCATATCAATTCTGGTCATTGCCGTATCATCGTTAAACAAATATTCCGCCAGGGCCTTTGCAACCTCGGTCTTGCCCACACCGGTCGGCCCCAGGAACATAAAACTGCCCGATGGGCGACGTGGGTCGGACAATCCCGCACGGGAACGGCGAATCGCACGCGCCACAACACCCAATGCGTGGTCTTGGCCCACAACACGTTTACGCAGTTCATCTTCGATATTCAATAACTTGGACTGTTCTTCGACGCTAAGCCTGTCGGCCGGCACACCGGTCCATTTACTGACGACCGCGGCGATATGTTCGGGCAATACAGTTTTATATTCTTTGGATTCTGCGTTCATTTTTGCAATTTGTTCTTCCAGTTCTGGGATTTTTCCGTATTGCAGGGCCGATGCCTTTTCATAGTCACCGTTGCGCATTGCGGTTGCAACCTCGGCCTTGGCCGCATCCAATGCCGCCATTGCATCGGACAGGCCACGCATTTTTTGCTGATCTGCGCGCCAGGCGGCGGTTTGTGCCGCCGATTCGTTTTCCAATTCCGTAATCAATTTTTCCAAGTCTTTCAGACGTTTTTTCGATTCGTCGTCTTTTTCTTTTTTCAACGCCTGTTGTTCTATTTTCAACTGCATTAAATGTCTGTCCACTTCGTCCAGGCGTTCTGGCTTTGATGCGATTTCGATTCGCACACGTGCGGCCGCCTCATCGATTAAGTCAATGGCCTTGTCCGGTAAAAAACGATCTGTGATATACCGATTCGATAATTTTACCGCCGATACCAGCGCACTGTCCGCGATTCGCACACCGTGATGCCCCTCGTACTTTTCTTTTAAGCCACGCAGGATTGAAATCGTATCATCGACGGTCGGTTCATCGACATAGACCGGCTGAAAACGACGTGCCAATGCGGGGTCTTTTTCAATATATTGACGATATTCATCCAACGTTGTCGCCCCCAGGCAATGTAATTCCCCGCGCGCCAACATCGGCTTTAACAGGTTACCGGCATCCATACTGCCTTCGCCCTTGCCGGCACCAACCAATGTATGCAATTCATCAATAAACAGAATAATTTCACCATTGGAATCTTTGACGGCTTTTAAAATTGCTTTCAGGCGTCCTTCGAATTGGCCGCGATACATTGCGCCCGCCATCAACGCCCCCATATCCAGGGACAATAATTTCTTTTTCAATAAATTTTCCGGCACGTCCCCCGAAATAATACGTGTGGCCAACCCCTCTATAATCGCGGTTTTACCAACACCGGGATTACCGATTAAGACTGGATTATTTTTCGTACGACGCGTCAAAACCTGAACCGTGCGACGAATTTCATCTTCACGTCCGATAACGGGGTCTAACTTTCCATCCGCCGCCAACTTGGTAAAGTCCGTTGTATAACGTTCAATCGCCTGGGCGGGTGCTTCTTGCATTTCATCTGGATTCATTTTGCATCCTTTTATTTTATTCTTTTGCGGTATATATAGTGCCAAAAATCCGCCTTTCAAGACACAGGAACGAATCCCCCACCCCACTTGCGCGCCACATAAAAATATACTATGCTGGTCATATATGGGGGTAAATATGAATTTTTTTTCAGATTCTGATATCAAACAAATTCAATCACACGGCCTGACACTGGATACTGTTAACAAACAAATTTCAGATTTTAAAAATGGTTTTCCGTATTCAGATATTGTATCTGCGTGTGTAACGGACAATGGCGCATTTAATTATGATACCCAAATGAATAAATACATCGATTTATACGATTCGAAATGTGATAAATATAATATTGTAAAATTTGTCCCCGCATCGGGCGCCGCAACCCGTATGTTCAAAGATTTGTTTGAATTTTTGTCATCTGGCGAAATGAACAAGACAACAAAAACCGTCCTGGACAACATTGAACAATTTGCATTCTGGAACGATTTAAGTCGCATATTGCCCAACGATGCAACCGACATTGATAAAATCAAATACCTGGTGACTGAAATCGGTTTAAACTATGGCAACAAACCCAAGGGGTTATTACAGTTTCATAAATATGACGACGCCCCCCGCACCGCCATCGCCGAACATTTAATCGAAGGCGCCCTGTACGCACGCGCCAACGACACCGTCCACATTCACTTTACCGTGTCACCCGAACATATGGATGGATTCCAAGATTTACTAGACAAAATCGTACCAATATACGAACAAAAATTTGGTGTAAAATATGATATATCTATGTCGGTTCAGAAATCACAAACCGACACAATCGCTGTAAATATGGATAACACCCCATTCAGGAACAACGACAACACCCTGTTATTTAGACCGGCGGGCCACGGGGCGTTAATTGAAAACCTGAACGATATAGATGGCGATATCATATTTATCAAAAATATTGATAACGTATGCCCCGACCGTATGCGTGACGACACCACCCGGTATAAGAAGCTAATCGGCGGAATCTTGATTGAAACCCAGAATAAAATCTTTGAATACCTGCGCGCACTGGATAACGGCACAGCAAACATTGATGAAATATCAGATTTTATCAAAAATACATTGTATATAAAATTGCCAGACGCCCCAACCGCGGACACCCTGCGCGCAATATTAAACCGCCCAATTCGCATATGCGGCATTATCAAGAACACCGGCGCACCCGGCGGCGGCCCATTCTTGGTACGTGATGCCGATAATATAATCAGCCCACAAATCGTAGAACCCGGTCAGATTGCACCGGATAAAATATCCATTCTGCACGATGGGGAATTTTTCAGTCCGACCGATATTGCGTGTGGTGTACGTGATTATATGGGCAATAAATTCAACCTGCTGGATTATGTTGACCCGGCCACCGGATTTATCAGCACAAAATCCAAGAACGGTCGCGAATTACGCGCGATGGAGCGCCCAGGTCTGTGGAATGGTGCGATGGCCAAATGGAACACAATATTTGTGATAACGCCCGGCACCACATTTACCCCGGCCAAGACAATTATTGATTTAATAACGCCCGACCATTTAACAAAATAAGAAAAAAGTGAAAACAATGCTTGACTTTTCCCTATTTTTGTTATAAATTTAGGCACGCTATTAATCAAAGGTAGAGTATTATGCCACGTGTATGTAAAGTTACAGGTAAGAAAACAGAAGTTGGGATGAACGTTTCCCACTCTGAACGTCATACAAAACGTACATTCTTGCCAAATCTTCAAAAATTAAAGTTCCACAGTGAAATTCTGGGTCGTGATTTTTCATTGCGTATTTCGACCGCTGGTCTGCGCACATTGACAAAGCACGGCGGTTTGGACGGTTATGTAATGTCTAAACCAATTTCCCGTTTGACCGAAGAAATGGCCGCAATTAAAAAAGCCATTGAAAAGAAAATCGGCAAAGCGGAAAAACCAGCCAAGAAACCTGCACACAAAGCGAATCGCAGTGCACGCTTGGTGAAAAAAGTTGAAGCAAAGAAAGCCGCTTAATTTTTGCGACTTTTGATGCCACGGCCCCGTGGCGGAATTGGTAGACGCGCTTGACTCAAAATCAAGTTCAGCAATGAGTGTCGGTTCGAGTCCGACCAGGGCCACCAGAATTAAAATCCCCACTTGGGGATTTTTATTTTGGTCTGGTTGGACGAGAACCGTCGGTTCGGAACGTTTTACTTCGCTAAATAACAGTTTAGTGGTGAGCCGCAAGTGGCTAGTGGATAGTTTCGGTGTGCGGCGAATGCAGCACATCATAGTGCATTCACTAACCACTAACCACTAGCACTAACCACTAAACTTTTACTTATCGTGGCAATCCCACATCACAAAATCATATCGCGGTGGCAATACGTCGCACCATTGGACGCCCCACACCACGACGACGAATATCTGTAACCAAATCCTGTTTGTAATTATGTGCGCACGCCCATTGCAACCATCCACGCGCCGACGCCAATTGTCCTTGTGATAATTCTGACCAATCATCATATGTTGCAATATTAATAATTCGACGACGAACTTTTTGTGCGGTGCGGCGACGCAGCAAAATGAAATCCGGGAAATGTCGATACCCGATATAGTCCAACCCCTGTCCCGTTGAACGCACCGCCGCCTTGGAAAAGGTTAGTCCTAACTTGTGCCAAAGAAAATATCGAATTATCACACAGGCCACACACAGTTGCCGGGCATTATTGCCAAACAAACAAAAATCATCACAATACCGAATATAATCTGGCCATCGCAGACATTGTTTCACAAATTTATCCAGTTCATTAAGATAAACATTGCCCAACCATTGACTTGTCAAATTCCCAATCGGCAGGTTTCTTTCACCCCCCACCGACCAAACGATTTCGTGCAACATATCCAGAATTTTTCCATCTGCGATTTTATGTCTTATAATATCCATCAATCGAGCGTGTTCGATACTGGGATAAAATTTTTTGATATCGCATTGCAAGACAAATTTATTACGTCGCATAAATTCCATAACACGTTGTGATGCGGCGTGCAATCCGCGTCCCGGGATACAGGCATACGAATCCCGACAAAACATTCTAAGCCATATTGGTCCCAGAATATTAATCAACGCGTGATGAACGATATGATCGGGATAAAGTGGCAAAACATAGATATATCGTTCTTTGGGTTCAAAAATTTTCACAACACGATATGGGGACGTTTTGAATTGCCCACTTGCAATAGTCTGACGCAGTTTCAGTAAATATTCATCCCGATTGGCCAAGAATTTATTGATTGCGGCCTTGGACTTTTTACCGCGCACGGCACGTCGCGCCGCCAGGTCGAAATTTTCCGCCGAAATAAAAGCATCCCATAAATTTTTATATCGTTTCATTTGCGTCGCATTTGGTCTGCTCTCTCTCGTCTTGGTCCCTTTGTTAGATAAATAAAAGTTTATCTTAGTGATTAGTGGTTAGTGTAAGTGGAGAGTAGAAGCACTATGATGTGCGGCATTCGCCGCACACAAACACTAATCACTAACCACTAACACTAACCACTAAAAAATCCCCCGTTTGGGGGATTTTTTTACCCCAACGCACACGCATCGGTAAATTCATATGTCCCCGAATCGTCCGTATATGACACGCCCGCCGGCGCATACATTATGCAATCCCCCGCGGGACTGGATACCAGGCACGATTCCGCCGTACCCGCGGCGGTTGTCCCCGACGGACACGATGTTGCAATTGTCACATACGCATCATCAATGGCAACGAATCCACTTGGACACGATGTTGATGGTGCGGCGGCATATGCCCCGCCCAAAACAAAAACACACGATAAAATCAATAAACCCTTCATCCACATCCCCCTTTAATTATGAAAAAGAATAATATCGGTCAATTTTTACGATGGTACCACGAAATGGAATATTACCCTGGGCGGCCTGAATTTGGTCGACCAAAACGGAACTGCCGGTAAAGACGACGTGCGCCACACCATCCAAGACAAATTGCAATTGCAAACAATCCGTACCATCACGCTTTTTGGATTTTGTGATACGGTAATCCGTCACAATGATTTCGCGGTTTAAAATCTCGTCCAGTCGTTTTTTGGTTCCCGGCATTGGCAATTTATCACGCGCAAACGCCGCGAATCGCGGACAATCCATATTTTGCAAGCGTCCAATTTCATCCAGTGTCATTTATTCACATCCCATATTTTACTTAAATTGAACATCCGGACGTTGGGCGACGGGAAATGAAAGTCAAACCCGCCCTACTGGCCCAGATGTTCCCTGCGTATTGTATTTTTCGCGATATTTTTGTATTCATCGCAAAAGGTTACACCACCCCGCCTTGATAAACAGGCAAACCAGACATACGTCCGGAAAAGTGCCATTGCACTTTGTCCCACAGGTTGGCAAAACTTTATCCAAGCCCGTTCCCAGGAGCCGAGGGACGAAAACAGCGCGGACCGGAACGCGGAATTGCTCTGGGCGTTGTTCGCACAGTTGTTCGAACAGTTGTTCGCGCAATTACCGGCGGACGTGTTCGCGTTGATGAACACCCAAGACGACACGGCCCACGCCATAATCGAACTGCATACGGCGATGCAACCTATTCCCGGTTTTGGCCGGGAATCCGTTTTTTGTTACCGACAAAAATTTTCATTTTTTTCGTACAAAATCCTTTTGTTTTTTTTTGATTCCATCGGGGGCGGGGTCGCCGCCCCCGTACCCCCACCCAATTTTCGGCGTATGTGTGTTTCACACCCATACGCGGCGCCGCATTACGCCATTATCAATTGCCGAGGGACGAAAACAGCGCGGACCGGAACGCGGAACCGCTCCGGGCGGAGCCCG